>CALCIB010000113.1 GCA_937907525.1 uncultured Planctomycetales bacterium
GTCTACATCACTGTTGGGCCTCAGAAACCCTGAACCTGCAATCCGGTAGAGTCAGAGAATTTCTCAGGCGTCGCCCCCCGCGCGGGGGCGTGGATTGAAACGTCCAGCGAGAGCTAGTCATGGCCACGGCCTTGGTCGCCCCCCGCGCGGGGGCGTGGATTGAAACTACCTCGGCAAGCACGGCTCGCCCGAGAGTCGAGGTCGCCCCCCGCGCGGGGGCGTGGATTGAAACAAGCAGGCGCTCAAGCTGAAGCCGATCCTAGGCGCGTCGCCCCCCGCGCGGGGGCGTGGATTGAAACTGACCGAGGTGCTGCAACTCAAGCTCCCGTCGGAGTCGCCCCCCGCGCGGGGGCGTGGATTGAAACAGCGTCGCTCCCGGAATCGGCTACTGGGTCGGCGGTCGCCCCCCGCGCGGGGGCGTGGATTGAAACCCGACGCGAGAGGAAGCCTACAGGGAGTTGGGAGTCGCCCCCCGCGCGGGGGCGTGGATTGAAACTACCGGGCTCGCGGCTACAACCCCCTGCCCTCCCGTCGCCCCCCGCGCGGGGGCGTGGATTGAAACCCGTCGCTTCTCAATATGACGCCGGGGGCGACCGTCGCCCCCCGCGCGGGGGCGTGGATTGAAACGGTTTCGGCGCGGTCTTGGGCGCCGGTTTCGGCGTGGTCGCCCCCCGCGCGGGGGCGTGGATTGAAACGGCCATGTTCCCCGACATGACGCCGGAAGCCTACGCGTCGCCCCCCGCGCGGGGGCGTGGATTGAAACAGCGTCAGCGTGACTTCCTGGGCCGTGATTGCCCGGTCGCCCCCCGCGCGGGGGCGTGGATTGAAACCCCCATCGCATGAGTTCGCCAGGCGTCGGCGCGAGTGAGTCGCCCCCCGCGCGGGGGCGTGGATTGAAACGTGGTTCCCCAGTAGATCGCCATGCGCGCGTTCTTGTCGCCCCCCGCGCGGGGGCGTGGATTGAAACGCGTCGGGGCCGTCGTGGACGTAGACGCGGAACTCGGTCGCCCCCCGCGCGGGGGCGTGGATTGAAACTCCCGAGACGTGCCCCGCGTGTCGCGGCGAGGGAGTCGCCCCCCGCGCGGGGGCGTGGATTGAAACGGGTCGACTACATCGTCGAGCACAAGGACGCCATGTCGCCCCCCGCGCGGGGGCGTGGATTGAAACAGGCGTACTTCGGCGAGGGCGAAATCACGACCCCGTCGCCCCCCGCGCGGGGGCGTGGATTGAAACCCGCCGATCGTCATGGCGTTGGCGTCGGCGATGGGTCGCCCCCCGCGCGGGGGCGTGGATTGAAACAATGTTCAAGTCGACCAGGCCCGTCACGTCTCGTGTCGCCCCCCGCGCGGGGGCGTGGATTGAAACTTTCACAGATGGTCGGGCGTGGGACGAGGTTGGGGTCGCCCCCCGCGCGGGGGCGTGGATTGAAACAAGAACGACAAGCACGAGGCCCTCGCGGCGTTCATGTCGCCCCCCGCGCGGGGGCGTGGATTGAAACGTTCAAAGTCCCGGCGGCGGTCGCCGGCGCGGAGGTCGCCCCCCGCGCGGGGGCGTGGATTGAAACGTCGAACGTGGGCTTCGTGGCCTATTCGGTGTCGGTCGCCCCCCGCGCGGGGGCGTGGATTGAAACGCCTTGTGGAAGTGGTTGAGCACGCGCTGATACGTCGCCCCCCGCGCGGGGGCGTGGATTGAAACCGGCTCGCGTCGTCGGTCGTCGTCGCGACGCCGAGTCGCCCCCCGCGCGGGGGCGTGGATTGAAACGATCCCCTACCAATTTCGCGCCGACCCCGTCGAGTCGCCCCCCGCGCGGGGGCGTGGATTGAAACTTGAGGTGAATCACGTCGCCGTCGGTCGACTCGGCGTCGCCCCCCGCGCGGGGGCGTGGATTGAAACCTACGCGGCGGACGACGCGAAGGCGAAGCGGCGGCGTCGCCCCCCGCGCGGGGGCGTGGATTGAAACTGCGTTGCCCGAGTCAAGACGATGTCGCATCTTGGGTCGCCCCCCGCGCGGGGGCGTGGATTGAAACAATCGCCGGCCGTGGAACGTGCCGCCGCCGAACGTCGCCCCCCGCGCGGGGGCGTGGATTGAAACAATCGCCGGCCGTGGAACGTGCCGCCGCCGAACGTCGCCCCCCGCGCGGGGGCGTGGATTGAAACTCAATATGGCGCCGGGGGCGACCGACACGTTGGGTCGCCCCCCGCGCGGGGGCGTGGATTGAAACCGTCAGGTGGTAGTCGCGGCCGCCGCACGTCACGAGGTCGCCCCCCGCGCGGGGGCGTGGATTGAAACGTCGCCACCAACGGCGACTGAAGGGAGGACGTGATGTCGCCCCCCGCGCGGGGGCGTGGATTGAAACGACGGGGCACCCCTCGGTCGCGTCCCCTCGACAATGTCGCCCCCCGCGCGGGGGCGTGGATTGAAACCGCTCGAACCTCTCAGCCGTCACCTTGCCGCCCGTCGCCCCCCGCGCGGGGGCGTGGATTGAAACCGGATACGCCGTTGGACCTCGCGAGGGACCGGCTGGTCGCCCCCCGCGCGGGGGCGTGGATTGAAACCACTGCCCCGACTGCGGCGGGACCGGCGCGAGCAGTCGCCCCCCGCGCGGGGGCGTGGATTGAAACACGCCCGACTGCGGATCGGCGTCGGCGATGGCGAGTCGCCCCCCGCGCGGGGGCGTGGATTGAAACGACGCATGCGAGGCGTCGGCACTCCGGCTCTCGGTCGCCCCCCGCGCGGGGGCGTGGATTGAAACGACGCGGCCCGCGATTGGGAACTCGGCCTGGCGGTCGCCCCCCGCGCGGGGGCGTGGATTGAAACTCCGCGATGTACTTCGATCCGGCGAAGGCGTTGCGTCGCCCCCCGCGCGGGGGCGTGGATTGAAACGACCGGACGGATCGGAGCGACGAAGAGGCCGCGATGTCGCCCCCCGCGCGGGGGCGTGGATTGAAACGCCGCTCCGAAGACGTAGCACTGCTTGCAAGCGGTCGCCCCCCGCGCGGGGGCGTGGATTGAAACGACTACCAGCGGGACATCGCCGCGTTGGCGATCGTCGCCCCCCGCGCGGGGGCGTGGATTGAAACTGAGGGTGGCGTGGCGAGAACAGCATGTCCCGCGGTCGCCCCCCGCGCGGGGGCGTGGATTGAAACACGCCCAAGTCGAAGTGCGCTCATCACTGCAAGCGTCGCCCCCCGCGCGGGGGCGTGGATTGAAACCACGGATTCAGTCCCTCGGCGTCTCGGATCTCGTCGGTCGCCCCCCGCGCGGGGGCGTGGATTGAAACTCAATCAACGGATACACGATCGAGATCAGCAACGAGTCGCCCCCCGCGCGGGGGCGTGGATTGAAACCCCACCCGCGCGCTCTGGACGCACATCACCCACGGTCGCCCCCCGCGCGGGGGCGTGGATTGAAACGAGGCGCTCACGGGGCCACTCCCGCCGAGGCCGGCAGTCGCCCCCCGCGCGGGGGCGTGGATTGAAACCTCGGGCTCGTCCATCCAGGGCGGGACCGGATCGGGTCGCCCCCCACGCGGGGGCGTGGATTGAAACGGCTACCTACTGACCCCCGATACGTCGCTTCAGAGTCGCCCCCCGCGCGGGGGCGTGGATTGAAACACGGCAGGTTGATGGATTCGAGTTGCGTCACCTTGGTCGCCCCCCGCGCGGGGGCGTGGATTGAAACCGCCCCCGGAAGCGGCCACCCTGAAGGCGTGAGGAAGACCGCGCGGATCGCCCCGTAGGAGGGGGGCCGATGGAAATAGCCAAGACGGTGCATCAGTTCGATCGGCTGGTCGCGGCCCCACCGTGGGCGATCGCCGCGTAGCCATGACATCGGCAGAGGATCGCGCAGCAGGCGTGGGCCAGGATCGCGGCCAGGGGATGCCGTCGCCCCGACCGCTCACGCGGGTCGGGGACCTCGGCCAAGGAAGTCGTGGAGGCGTAGCGGGCGGCGGATATCCATGGGTGTCGGCTCCGTAAGGTCGACAGTCTACCATGGTCCGCCACAGTTTAACGAACCGACTCACCCCAGGCCGGAAAGCAATACTGTTCGGCACAAGATTTTCCTCGAACCGAAACATGGGGGGGTATAGGCGAAGTCCGACGTCCCCTCTCCCGGTGGGAGAGGGGACGAAATAGATACTTTGATTCGTGACGGACCCAACCTAAATCTCCCAGGTTTCGGAGTCGAGGTTGCGATTGCGTTCGCGCATTCAAGTGCAAATGAACGCTTGGCGTTGGTCTCGGGAACCATCAAATCTCGTGCCGAACAGTATTGGGCCGAAAAGCGGGCTCCAGGGCTCCACTTGCTTTGTCGAGATTCCAGGGAAAGCGTGATGACGAGCATCCCTTCTCCCCATTGTGGGAGAAGGGATCGCGCGTGCTTGCGCGCGATGGTTTTCGATAAAGCATGCGCCACTCGAATTGGGCATCGACCGCTCACGCCGTTCGGGTGGCGGCGGGCTCGGCGGCGGGCCGTGACGAACGGCCGCGACGGAGGCCGGCCCAGACGTGCCAGGCGGTCAGGAAGGCGACGCCGAGGGCGTAGGTCGCCACGATCGCGCTGCCGGCCCTGGGGTACGAGTGGGTCATGAAGTTGGCCACCTGCTTGGACCCCACGATCACCGGCATGAACGGCTCGATGTTGATCGCCGCCCGGGGGTCGAGGTCGTGACCGAACGAGTAGAGCCAGAAGACGAACCGGCTGAGCGTGAACAACGACAGATAGGCGAACAGCACGCTCAGGTCCACCAGCGATCTCCCCGTCCCCATCACCGCCGCCCGCAGACCCAGCAGCATCAACACCCCGAAGGCGAACGGCACCCAGTCGAGCTCCGTCAGTTGGGCGCGGTCGATCTTCCGCATCCCGATGTAATGGTTCAGCTCGTTGATCTCGTTGACGTCGTGGCCGTCGTGACCCCCCTCGATCTTGTCGAAGTAAATGTCGATGGAGAGCCCCTTGGGATATTGCGGCGCCTCCATCGAATATCGCCACAAGGGCAGGAAGAAGCTCAGGACCATCAGCCCCGTGAGCGCCGTCAGGACGATTCGCGACCCGCCGCCGATCGGCCGGGCGAGCACGTCCTGGAGCCGGTCCCAAAACCTGGTCCGCGTCGTGGTTTCCATCGGATCACGCCCCTTTCGCGCGTGGGGCCGTAAGGCCCTTCTCGAAATCGATCACGCGATCGCTCGGCATCCGTCCCATAAGGGCGCCGCGATCGGCGTGACGACCTCCCCCCCTCGCGGGGGAAGGTGGCCCGAAGGGCCGGATGAGGGGGGGGCGGGCGAGAAGGCCGTCGGGATTCCGAGCCGCCCTGGGCCGGCTTTCGGCGTTCCGACGGCTTCCGGTCGCGTCGTCCCCCTCATCTGACTCCTTCGGAGTCTGTCTTCCCCCGCGAGGGGGGAAGACCGTTATGGTCGTCGTTCACATGCTTATGGGACAGGTTCTCAAACCAGATCCCCGCGGCGGAAGCGGCCCCAGCCGGCGGCCCACGCCAGGCATCCCACGGTCGTCGGCCAGGCGACGCCCGCGACGAACAGCGTCGCCGCGCCGACCCGATGGGCCAGGTGGAAGCCGACCGGACCCAATGCGGCCAGGCTCGGATCGGCCGCGGACAAAAGCGCCATTCGCGCGCACTGCGCCGGGTTGAGGCAGGCCAGCAGGAAGACGGCCTCCGGGTTGAGCCGCCACTGAAGCATCAGGCCGATCAACGCGAAGTCCAAAAGCGCCACCCCGACGATCCAGGCCAGCAACAGATACATAAGCGCCTTCGCCTGGTTCCTCACCCAGACCGTCAGCGCCAGCCCGATCCCCGCGAAGCTCCACAAGAGCGACGCGCTGATCGCCAGCGAGCGGCCCAGGAAGCCCCAGGGGATCGGCTGGTCGAACCCCCAGAGTCCCACCAGCCCCAGGGCCGGCATCAGGACCAGCAGCGGGGCCAGAAGCGCCAGGAACCGGACCAGCGAGACGGCCGCGAAATACTCCCCGCGCGCCACCGGCAGGCTGAAGAGGAACTCCAGCGCGCCGTCGTCGCGGGCGCCGTTGACCACCTGGCCGCAGCCGGCCAGGGCCAGAAGCGGCAGAATCAACACCAGCGCGTTGCACATCGACAGCAAGACCCGGCCCATCCCGGTGAACCCCAGCACGCTCGACTCGCGCAGCCCCGCCAGCACGAAGAGCGCCGCCAGGGCCGCGTACAACGCCGAGCAGAAGATCAGCCATCGCGAGCGCGAGACGTCGGCCCATTCCAACCGCGCCACCGCCGCCACCCTCGCCGTTCGTCCCGCCATCGTTAGGGCCCCTCCCGTCTCTTCGGATCGTCCAGGACGCGCCGCGCCGCCTCCTCGCGACCCAGGGCCCCCGGCGTCCCCCGCTGCGCGGTGCCCAGGTCGAAGCCCATCGGCGAGCGGACGCCGGGGACGAAGACCGCCTCGTCGCCGGAGAGCCATTCGTCCCCCCGCATGGCGTGGAAGTAGAGCGCGTGGACCCGCGGCCGCTCGGCGTCCTGGAACTGGAACAGGCAGCCGGGGTCGTCGAAGTCGTACACCCGACCGTCCTCGGTTTGTAGCTGGGCCGCGAAGGCCGGGTCGCTGACGGCCATCTTGCAATGGTCGCACGCCTGGCGGTCCCAGACGATCGGCCGCACGGAACTCGGCGGCGCCTGCGCCTCGCGGATCCGCCAGCCGACGACCGCGACCGCGACAACGGCCGCGACCGCGGCGACGCTCCGCGCCGTCCAGGTCCACGCCGTCGATCGTCGTTGAAGGTCGTCGCTCATGGCTGGTCGATCGTCTCCAGGTCGCGGGCCGTCACGTTGGCGACCGCGCCGTCGATCCGCTCGGCGATCTGGCCGAGCAGGTCCAGTTTCTCCCGGCGGTCGACGGTCTTGGTCCAGAGGCCCCTGAGCCCTTGCGCGAAGCCGCGGGCGGCGAGCCATTCGTCGAGCTTGCCGTCGAGGGCCTGGACCTCCAGCACCCCCAGCGACCGCGCGGCGAGGAACTCCCCCGCCGGGCCGTCGAAGGCGACCCGGCCGTCATCGAGTTCCAGGACCCGGTCCACCAGGTGCTGGACCTCCTCCAGGCGGTGGGAACACAGCAGCACGGTGGCGTCGGCGGCCTGCTCGGCGACCCGCCGGAGGAACCGCGCCCGGTTGCGGGGGTCGAGGCTGGCCGTCGGCTCGTCCAGGACCAGGAAGTCGGCGCGAGCCGCCAGCGCCAGGGCGATCAGGAGCTTGTGCCGCATCCCGCCGGAGAGTCCCCGGACGGGACGGCCGGCGATCTCGTCCAGGTCGAGCTCGAAGTCGCCCGCCGCCTCGACGACGTCCCGACGGTCGATCCCGCGCGTCTGGCAAACGGTTCGGACGACCTCGCGGACGGTGGCGCGCATCAGGGGCGCCGTCTGGGGGACGTAGGCCATCCGACGCGCCACGGCCACCCGATCGCGGAACGGGGCCAGGCCATCGAGCCGGACCTCGCCGCGGTAGGCGATCAGGCCCATCAGCACGCGGATCAGGGTCGACTTCCCCGACCCGTTGGGGCCGATGAGCGCGACCTTCCGCCCGGATTCCACCTGGAACGACGCGCCCCGAAGCGCCTCGACGCTGCCGTAAGACTTGCGGACGTTCCGGACCTCGATCCTCACGGCGCCCCCTCCCCGACGGCCGGCGGCGCCATCCTCGGGGACGGATCCACCAGGACCGGCGACGGTTGAAACAGCGGAAAGACCCGGCCGACCATGTCCAGCAACCCCAGGGCCGGCGTCCCTCGAAAGAACGCCAGCTCCGGCCGCTTGCCGATCGCCCGGTTGGAGAACGACCGCGACTCGTAGGGGACGTCGCCTAGGCCGTCGCGGTCGAAGTCGTAGCCCTCGTAGTCGTCGAAGTAGTTGCGCTTCCAATCCACCCCCAGGGCGTCGCCGCGGCCCTCGACCCGGACCTGCTCGCGGTTGGCCCGGAACGCATTGTCCTCGAACGTGTTGCGGACCTGGCTGGAGTGGAGGACCACGGCCGTCTCGCACAGCTCGAAGCGGTTGCCGCGGAAGACGTTGGCGTCCTCGGGGCGGAACGGGGAGCCGTCCAGGTAGAGCCCGGTCTCGTTGCGGACGCAACGGTTGTCCTCCACGACCAGGCCGCCGGAATCCTTCGCCCCCAGGCCCATCCCCAGGTCGGAGGTGTACGCCAGCAGGTTGCGGCGGACCTTCACGTCGCGCGAATACATGATGAAGACGCCGACCACGTTGCCGGCGTAGCGGTTGTCCTCGATGGTCGTACCGTCGCTGTACATCAGATGGGTGCCGTACCGGCCGTCGCGGACGACGTTGCCGATCACCCGGTTGTTCGAGGCGTACCAGACGACCACGTCGCGACCGTGGTCCAGCGTGTTGCCCTCGATCCGGGAGTCGTGGGTCTCCCAGAGCCGGACGCCGTCGCCGCGAAGGCCGACGGGCGTCGCCGGGTCGCCCACGATCTCGTTGCCGACCACCGCCACCCGTCGCGACCGTTCCGCCGCCACCCCGAAGAGGGCCGCTACGATCCGAAGGCCCTCGACCCGGACGTCGTCGCCCCGGACGTGAACGGCGGCGTCGGTCAGGTCGGGGCGGTCGCCGCTGCCGTGGATCGTGAAGCCCGAAAGCGTCACGTCGTCGGCGAGGACGTCGATCGTCGTCCCCCGACCGTCGGAGCGGACCACCGCGGAGCGCGGGCCGGCGAGCGTCAGCGGCCGGCGGATCGTGATCGGGCCGAGGTGCTCCCCCGGCGCCAGCCGGAGCGTCGCGCCTGGGGGCGCGGCGTCCACCGCGGCTTGCAGCGCGCCGCCGGCGGCGACCTCGACCGCCGGGTCGGCCGTGACCGGCGCGACCGACCCGACCATCAAGACCGCCGTCGCGCCCGCGAGGAGTCGGCGGAACACGGCGTCAACCTCCCTCGCCGTCGGCGGACGGCTTCGCGTCGGCCCGGTTCCGGGGCGGGTCGGCCGCCGCCGTCCCCGCCGCGTTCTCGTTCTTCGGCTCCACCAGCAGGAAGCCTCCCATTTCCATGTGCAGGGCCGAGCAGAACTCGGTGCAGTAGAACGGGAAGACGCCCGGACGGTCGGCGACGAAGGTGACGTTGGCCGCCTTGCCCGGCTCCATGCTCAGGTTGACGTTGTAGTCGGCGATGCAGAAGCCGTGGGTGGCGTCCCTGGTCTGCTCCACGTTGGTGACGTGGAACTTCAGCGTGTCCCCCTCCTTCACCTTGATGGTGTCCGGGGTGATGGTGCTGCGGACCAGCGTCATGTAAACGTCCACGACGTCGCCGTTGCGTTCGATCCGCGCCTCCTGGGCGCTCTTGGGGGCGTGGGGGTCGGGCTGGTGGGTCAGTTGGTTCATCCCCACCGGGGTGTACGCCTCCCACGGCTTGATCAACTCGGTCTTGATCATCTGCGCGTAGTGCGGCTCGCCCAGGGGGAGCGGCATGTCGTAGAGCAACTGCATGGAGTCGCCGGCGATGTCGATCAACTGGAAGTTCTGCGGCAAGAGCGGCCCGACGTCGGCGAAGCGGTCGATGGCCCACTTGTTCATCGAAATCAGGAAGCGGCCGTCGGGTTTCGCCGTGTCGCCGCCGGCGACCGACAGGTGGCCGACGTTGTAGTGGACCGGGATCTTCTCGATCACCTTCAAGTCCTTGAGCGACCAGCGGGCGATCTTGGACTCGATGAAGAGGGTCGTGTAGGCGAAGCCCTTGTCGTCGAACTGGGTGTGCAACGGCCCCAGGCCCATCTCCACCTGGCCGCGGATGACGTCCTTGAAGGGGAGGATCGGCACGCCGTAGGGATCCTTGCCGGCGTACTTCTTCTGGTCTATATGCTCCTTGATCCTGGCGAAGCTGAAGACGGTCGCCTGGGTGGAGAGCTTGCCGGCGATGCAGATCTCCTCGCCGTTCGGGGTGACGTCCACGCCGTGGGGGCTCTTGGGCTCGGGGACGAAGTGCAAGAGCCCCTCCTCCACCGCGACCCCCAGCGGGATCACCCGCACCCCCTGGATCACCTGGGCCTTGTCGGAAGCGGCGACCTGTTCGGCTTGCCGCCAGTTGATGACGTGGAGGTAGTCCATGTCGTTCCGCGAGGCGCCCGACTCCATCGGCGGCAAGCCCGCGCCGCCGGTGCCGTAGGACCGCTCGGTGTTGAACGAGTTGAGGAAGCACCAGCCGTCGCTGGCCAGCTTGCCGGCGTCGGCGAGGTCCTGGAAGTAGGGGGGCATCTCGATGGCGAACGACGCCGCCGGGTCGATCCGCTTTTTGGCCCGGTCGAACTTCCAGAACATCACCGCGCCGCGGTAGAAGTCGTCGTACTTCTCGATGTCCGCGACGGAGCCGTCCAGGGGCGCGGGAAACTGGCCCCCCTCGATGACGTACTCGGTGTTCGGCGTCACGAACGCGCCGCCGTGGTCCGACCGCAGGATCGCGCTGTGGACGATCTGCTGGGTGGTGAAGTCCTGAAGATCCACGACCGCCACCCGCGCGTTGGCCTTGTCGTTGACGAAGAGGACCTGGCCGTCGTAAACCCCGTCGGTCTCGCTGAGCGCCGGGTGGTGCATGTCGCCCCAGGTCAGCGTCTTCCCCTCCGGCGATCCCGAGGCGAGCAGCGCCTTGGTTTCGTCGTCGAAGCCGTAGCCCTGCCACGGCTCGGGGGTGAAGACGCCGATGTACTTGAGGATCCGCATGCTCGGCACGCCGATGACCAGGGCGTTGCCGCCGTGGCCGCCGGAGGCGAACATCAAGAACTCGTCCTTGACTCCGGTGGGCGTGTAGGTCTTGAGCGCCGCGACCACGTCGGCCTCGCTCAGGTCGCGCGCCTTCATCAACTCGGCGATCGACGCCGAGCCGCCCCCTCCCTTGCCGGCGACCCTGGTCTTGCCGTCGCCGCAACCGGGCGCGACCGCCAGCGCCAGCCCCGTCGCCAGCGCCAAGGCCGCCCTCGATCTTCCGTTCCATGGCATGTTCATGACGACGCTCCTGAATGTCGGACTTGGGAAGGACGAGAACGCTCTTCCCCCCTCGCGGGGGAAGACAGACGCCGAAGGCGTCAGATGAGGGGGACGACGCGACCAGAAGCCGTCGGAACGTCGAAAGCCCGGCCAGGCGGCTTGGGATTCCCACGGTCGTCTTGCTCGCCCCCCTCATCCGGCCCTTCGGGCCACCTTCCCCCGCGAGGGGGGAGGCCGTTGGGACCGCCTCGAAAATCCGTCGCGGTCGGTTGGTTTCGCCGTCCCGCGCTAGGGCTGCTTGGCGAAGCTCCGGATCTTCTCCCGAAGGGCCGCGACGACCGCCGGCTTGGCCGCCAGGTCGGGGTTGGGCACCATCGCCGGGCTCTTGCCCACCGCCGCGCCGCCGTAGACGATCGTCTTCTCGATCGACTCGTCGGAGACGGTCTTCTGCCATTCCGCGTCGCGATAGTCCCGCGGCTTGGGGAACAACGTCGCGGCGCCGGGGCCGTCCCCCTTGCCGGTCTCGCCGTGGCAGGTGGCGCAGCGCGACCCGAACAGCTTGTCGGCCTCCTGGCGGTCGGCGTCCGTGACGGCGGTCGGCTGGTCCGCCGCGGCCGACGCCTTCGGGGCCGCCTCCAGGTCGATCTCGTCCTCGGCCGGGGCGCAGCCGGCGACCAAACCCGCCGCGACCGCGACGGCGACCGCCGTCGCGAGCGCGAACCTTCCGAACGAGCGCTTCATCACTTCGTCCTCTTCACGTCTCGATGGAGATGGAACGACGACCGACGCCGCGGGGTGGGATCCGCGCGCGACGCGACCGCCGGCCTGAAAGCCTCGCTTGAAAGCCTCGGCGGGACCACGCGACCCGTGGCGACGGACGGGCGGACCCCGAGCCGCTCGACCCGCGGGGCCGTCGAGCGGACGACACAGTGAATCCTAACCCCGCCCCTCGGCCGATCAAGCGTCAAGCGCGACGAATTCGTAATATGTTCGTGTCGTAATTTCCACGGGATTCGGATCGCGGGAAGGTTTCGCCGCGGCCGGCCCGCGCCCCCCGCCCGAAACCTTTGGAGATTTCGGAGGTTTCGACGCGATCGGCCGCCGCGCCTCGGCGCTTCGTGAGGGCGCCTCCAGGGCCCGGCGGCGTTCGGTCGACTCCCGCCGGGGCGGTCGAGGTCGGCGCGACGGCGGACTTCGATCGGACGAGGGCGATCCCGCCGGGTCGCGCGCCTGCTTGCGGCCCCCCAGGCCGGCATGCCGGCCCTCGTCGAGGACCGCGCGAGGGCGCGGGCCTCGGCGTCCGGATTTCGAGGCTTCGCGGAAGAGGCTCGCACCGTTCGAGGGCGGCGACCGACGACTTCGAAAAGAATGCGACGAGTTCGGCGCGGCGATTGCGACCGATGAAACGAACCTTGCGGACGGAGGCGGTCATGGAGTTCGAGTCGCCGGCGCGCGACCGGACGCGACGACCGCCGTCGAGAATCGGAGGGAGCCGAAGAACCATGCGACAGGAACAAGGAGATATACTGATGCGCAAGTTGAACCTCGCCTTCGCCGCCGCCGGCGCGCTCGCCGCCGTCTCGTTCCTCGGCGCGGCCAGGGCGGACGACGAGCCCGAAGTGTCCGTCGGACCGATCGAGGACCTGGGCGACGTTCAGGCCACGGCCCAGATGCTCTTCAAGGCCGCCGACCTCAACAACGACGGCTACATCTCGCGGCAAGAGGCCGTCGACGCCGGCAACCTGGTCGCCGGCGGGTTCTTCTTCAAGGCCGACGCCAACGGCGACGGCAAGGTGACGAAGGAAGAGGCCGACCAGGCCCGCGAACACGTCTTCAACCAGCGGCCGATCCTGCGGTTCCTCTTCGATAGGACCAAGCAGGAGACGAGCGCCCAGGGGGGGGCGGACGCCGTCCAGCAGGCTCGGCAGGACGTCATGGCGTTCATCGACACGAACAAGGACGGCTCGATCGACGCCGCCGAGCTGCGACAGGCCGTCAACACGGGGGTCCAGACCCTGTTCCTGACCGGCGACGCCAACAACGACGGCCAGCTCTCGACCCACGAGCTCAACGGCGCCGCGGTCGAATTCGGCAAGGCCGGGCTTCAAGCGGCGTTTCAGAACGTCGATCTCGACAAGAACGGCGCGCTGAGCCGCGAGGAGTTCGAGAAGGCGGTCATGGATCCGGCCAACGTGGCTTTCCGCGTCATGGACGCCAACAACGACGGCCAGCTCTCGGGCCAGGAGTTGATCCGCGGCATGAAGGTCATCGCCGGCGAGCTTCAAAACCTCCAGGTCGCCGAGCCCGCGCAAACGCTCCCGGATCGGGTGATCAACGCCATCAACGCCGCGCCCGCCGGGACCGCGGCCCCGGCCGCCGCGCCGGCGACCACCGTCGCCCCGGCCGCGACGCCCGCTCCGGTCGTCGTCCAGCCGCGATAAACCGTAGGCTCGCGATTTCTCCCGGCGCCCGGGACGGGTCGCGAAACGCCTCGATTCGGGCCGGCCTCGCGAGCCCTTGGCGGCTTTCGCGGGGCCGGCGTCGTTCCTGGTCGTGGAAATCGCGGGCCCGCGGCGCTACCATGCCGGAGGCGGTCGCCGCCGCCGCGCCCCGCGTCGACCCTCGCCGGAGGGCGGGGACGGGGGCCGAACCCGCCTAGGAGAGCGGCGATGAAGCTGGTGATCGTGGGAGGCGTCGCGGGCGGGGCCTCGGCCGCCGCGCGGGCGCGACGGCTCTCGGAGTCGGCCGAGATCGTGATGTTCGAGCGCGGCCGCCGCGACTCGGGGCGGGAGGCGTACAACCTGGCCGGCGGCTACAAGACCTACCCGCTCCACCATCCCGAGGCGAAAGCCCATGCTTGAAGACGCGCCGACCGCGGACGTCGACCCCCAGGCCCGCGACTTCCTCGACCGCCTGGACAAGGCGGGGCTGCCGACCGTCGACGAACTGTCGCCGGAACAGGCCCGGGGCCAGATGGAGATCTCCGCGCGGTTCCTGGGACCGCCGCCGAAGGTCTCCAAATCATGGGACGTGACGATCGACGGGCCCGAAGGCGCGATCCCCGTCCGGATGTCGCGGCCGATCCGCCCCGAGGCGGACGCGCTTCCGGTCGTCGTCTACCTCCACGGCGGCGGCTGGGTCGTCGGCGACCACCGCACCCACGACGGCCTCTGCCGGGCGTTCGCCAACGCCTCCGGCGCGCTGGTCGCGGCGGTCGGCTACCGGCTGGCGCCGGAGCACCCGTTTCCGGCGGCGGCCGACGACGCCTTCGCGGCGTACCGCTGGTTCCGCTCGCGGGCCGGGGAGGTCGGCGGCGATCCGTCGCGCGTGGCCGTCCTCGGCGACAGCGCGGGGGGGAACCTGGCGGCGGTCGCGACGCTCATGGCGCGGGACCTGGGCGTCGCCCAACCGACGCTGCAAGTGCTCGCCTACCCGGCCCTGGACCACGACTTCCAGACCGAGTCGTACCGCCGCTTCGCCGAGGGGTATTTCCTGACCCGCGCCGAGATGGCGTGGTACTGGGACCAGTACCTACCGAACCCCGCCGACCGCGACCGGCCTTACGCCTCCCCCTTGCGGGCCGAGAGCCTCGCGGGACTCGCGCCGGCCCTGATCCTGACGGCCGGTTTCGACGTCCTCCGCGACGAGGGCGAGCGCTACGCGAAGCGGCTCCGCGCCGCCGGCGCGCCGACGACGCTGTCGCGATACCCCGGCATGATCCACGGGTTCCTGCGCCGGTATCCGTTCTTCGACGAGGGTCGACGGGGGTTGAACGAAGCGGCGACGGCGCTGAGGCGGGCGTTCGGGCTCACGGGGCCGGGCCGAGGCGTTGACGGAGACGGATGAACTTCTCGCGGAGCCGGCCGCCGCCGAGGTCCGGGTGGAGGATCGACGTCGCCTCGATGAGTTGCGCGGCGTCGTCCCCCTGGCCCATCCGGTAATAGGCCAGCGCGAGCCCGTAGCGGGCGTCGAACCACGCTCGCGAACCGGAGGGGAGCTTCTGGATCCGCAGTCGCTGGACGTCGATCGCCAGCGCGTTGGCGTCGAGGCGGGAGTAAGCGTCGGCCAGGTCGCGGAGATAGCGGTCGTCGGCCTTCTCGGTCGACGGCGCCCAGTCCTTGAGCGTCTTCCGGGCCGCGACCGCGTCTCCCTGGAACAGTTCGGCGCGGGCGAGGCGGAAGGTCAGTTCGTTGCGAAGGTCGTCAGCGAGGTTCGGGTCTTCGAGCAACGGAAAGATCAAGGTCTTGGCGACCTGGGCGAATCGGCGCTGGGGAAGGTCGGTCTCGGCGGCGGCCGCGGCCAGGTCGAGCGCGCGAACGGCGTCCAATAGCGCGTCGCGGTCGCCGGGGACGGCCCAGGTCGGGTGTTGTTGGGCTTCGCGCTCGGCCTCGATGTAGCGGCCCGACGCGGCCATCGCGGTCATCCGGGCCAAGCGGGCGCGGTAGCGTTGCGAGGGGGTCAGGTTCATCGCCAGGCATTGCTCGGCGGCGCCGCGGGCGTCGCCGGGACGGCCGACGATCGGCGTCAGGCCGAGCCGGGCCTCGGCGATCAACAGTTCGGCGCGATCGGAGTCCGGCCGCCGCCGCGCGGTTTGGAGCGACTCGTCCACGAGCGCCTTGGCGGCGTCGTAGTCGGCTTCCAGACCCTCGCGCTCCTCGGCGGCGACGCGGTCTTCCAGGCCGCGGCGCAGCGCCTCGCAGGCGGCGACGCGCGTCTGGACCCAGCGCGGGGATTCCGGGGGGACGGCCTTCCACAAGGCCAGGGCCTGGTCGCGACGCCCGCGCGCCTCGTCGAGCGTCCCGAGCATCCAGCGGACCTCGTTGGAGGTGGGGTCGTCGGGAAACTCCTTGAGGTGGCGGACGAGGGCCTGTTCGTAGCGGTCGCCGCGGGGGTCGGCCGCGTCTTCGACCATGCGGCCCCGCGCCAGGGCTTGCAGCAGGCTGGCCCTGGGGCGGGAGGGGCCGGCCCGGTCGTCGGCGACGATCTTCTCCAGGAGCGCGTCGGCCTCGGCGAACCGGCCGGCCTGGAAGAGGAAGCCGGCGGCGCGGAGGCGGGACTCGGCGGCCTCGGCGCGGCGACCGTCGCGTAGGGCGCGGGCGGCGGCCTTCTCGCTCGTGGCGGCGGCCTGGACGGGGTCGCCGCGGACGTCGAAGCCCTCGGCGACCGCGTCCCAGAAGTCGCGCGGGGCGTCGGGCTCGAAGGCCAGGTCGGAGGCGGCCAGATCGGAGAGGGCGACGCGCAGCTCGGGGGCCCGGGCGGCCCTGAGTTCGCGGACCTGTTTGAGCAGGTCGTCCTCCATCGCCCGGCGTTGGGCGAGGCCGGGGGGGCCCGCCGCGGCGGCCTTCCATTCGCCGAGGTCGAGGTGGACGAGTTGAAGGGCCTTGGCCGGCCCCGGCAGGGCCATCGCGGCGATCGCCTTGCGTGCCTCGGCGAACGCGCCGCGGTCGATGAGGATCGGCAGGAGGACGTCGAGGAGTTCGGCTTCCGGCGGGGGCGACTGGGCCCTGACGGCCGCGGCCACCTGGGCGGCGGCCTCGTCGATCTTGCCCGTCTCGCGGAGCAACTCCGCTTTCAAGAGGGCGTGGAAACCGACGAGCGAGGCTTCCGCCGGGGCGTTCTCCAGGAGCCCCAGGGCCTCGCCGCGGCGAAGGCTCGCCATGGGGGCGCCGGGAGGGTCCAGGGCGGCGCGGTCGGCCAGGGACCAGGCCAGGCGGAAGCGGACGTTGTCGGTGAGCGCTCCGGGCTCGCCGCCGACGATCCGACGCAAGCGGGCGATCGAGTCGTCCAGGGCCGCGGCCTCGCGCTCGGTCGTGGGGACCTCGGCGGGATGGACGGCGCGGCGGTCGTTCCAGGCGCGGGCCTGGGCCCAGCGGTAGACCGCGGACTGAAGCGCGAACTCGCGGCGCCGGGGATGGCCCTCCTCGTCGCGGTCGAAGTCGTCCAGAAGCTCGATCGCGACGTCCCAGCGGGCGAGCTTGCCGGAGAGCGAGGGCTCGCCGCGGGCGCCGCGGTCGAGCGTCGCCGCGGCCTCAAGCGCCATCGACTCGCGTAGGCCAAGGTCCAGGGCGTCGTCTTTCAGCCGCGTCTTCGTCTCGGCGATGTACCGCGCCGTCTCGTCGTCGAGGGCCGGCGCCTGCGCGATCACGGCGAGAAGGGCCAGGGCCCGAAGGAGATGGAGCACGGCGATTCCTCCTGGGCCGGTCGCGGTCGATCCTAACGGTCTTCCCCCCTCGCGGGGGACTGACGACCCGACACTTCTCGGATCCGGCGCGCGATCTTCACGCCAGCCGACGCCAAACGGCCTTCTCCCGAATGCCGCGAAGTTAGCTGTAAGCTCTGACCCCTTGGCGGGTTGTCGCGTCTTGAGCACGGGCGGGGCGCCGGGCATGCTGTGGATGGTCGTAAAACCCGCAGCCGCTGGAAGGAGCCCCGCCCATGCCGCCGCGCATCATCCTCGTTCTCCGACGTCTGCGCCAAGACGTCGCCGCCGGATTGTCGCGGGAAACCATCGAGGACGCCTGCCGCCAGGTCGGGCACCACTGGCGTGGGCGGGTCCTCGACCCGGCCACGACCGTCTACCTCTTCCTGCTTCAGGTCCTCCACGGCAACACCGCTTGCCGGCACGTCGTCCACTTTGGGAATTGGAGCTTCTCCGACAGCGCCTACTGCCAGGCCCGCAAGCGGCTCCCCCTGGCCGTGCTCGAACGACTCGCCGAGCGGCTCGCCGCGACGTTGCGGGCCGCCTCCGAGGACGCGCGATGGCTTGGGCGTCGGGTCTGGGTCGTCGACGGCTCCAGCTTCTCGATGCCCGACAAACCCGGGTTGCAGGCGCGGTTCGGCCAGCCGGGGGGCCAACGCAAGGGGTGCGGCTTCCCGGTGGCGAAGTGGCTGGCCCTCTTCGACGTCTCCACCGGGATGCTCTTGCGGTCGACGACGGCGCCGTTGCGGACCCACGACATGTCCCGCGCCGCCGTCGTCTCCGACGGTCTGGCGCCCGGCGACGTGGTGCTTGGGGACCGAGGTTTCTGCTCCTATGTCCATATCGCGATCTTGATCGGACGCGGCCTGGAAGCCGCCTTCCGCGTCCATCAGCGTCAAAAGGTCGACTTCGCGCCGAACCGTCCCGGGGCAGGGAGGAAGAAGTCGGCCCCGGCGCCCGACGACCTGCCGAACTCCCGCTGGGCGCTGGCCCGAGACATGGAAGATCATATCGTCACATGGTTCAAACCGAAGCGCAGTCCGAATTGGATTTCCAAGGAGGAGTTCGCCGCGCTGCCGGAGCGGATCGAGGTCCGCGAGTTGCGGTATCGGGTCGAGACGCCCGGGTTCCGCGTCCGCGAGGTCACGTTGGTCACGACCCTGCTGAACGCGGAAGCCTTCCCGGCGAAGGAATTGGCCGAGCTTTATCACAAGCGTTGGCGGGTCGAGGTCGACTTTCGACATATCAAGACCAGCATGCGCATGGACGTTTTGCGGTGCGGGACGGCGGCGGGGGTGCTCAAGGAGTTGGCGGTCTTCTGCCTGGCGTACAACCTGGCGCGTTCGGTGATGCTGGAGTCGGCCCGGGCGCGGGGGGTCGATCCGGATCGCGTCAGGTTGGTCGACGCGGTACGCTGGCTGATCGGGATCGAGGGGGGCGACGCCCCCCCGCCGTTGGTGGTCAACCCGCCGCCTTGCGGCCGGGTTGAGCCGCGGGTCGTGAAGCGCCGCCCCAAACAATACATGCGCATGACCAAGCCGCGGGATGAGCTCCGCAAACTCTTGCCGATGAAGGGGTTTTAGCCTAACTTCGTGGCATTCGGCCTTCTCCCCTTGAGCAAGATTATTCGTGAGTGACGTAAGTCCAAGAACGATCCCGGATGCCTCGTCCGATCACCCAACCGTCCAATGACTTAGGGCGGCCTTGGGCTGATTTGCGACAACACCCGGCACCATAACGATTTACGAGTCCCACGAATAATCTTGCCTTGAGGGAGAAGGTGGCCGAAGGCCGGATGAGGGGTGGG
>CALCIB010000114.1 GCA_937907525.1 uncultured Planctomycetales bacterium
GTCCTTCCCCCCTCGCGGGGGAAGGTGGCCCGAAGGGCCGGATGAGGGGGGGACGATCCAGAGGCCGTCGCGATCCCGAGTCGGCTGGGCCGGCTTTCGACTTCCCGGCGGCTTTCTTTCGCGCCGTCCCCCTCATCTGACGCCTTCGGCGTCTGTCTTCCCCCGCGAGGGGGGAAGACGGTGATGGTCGTCGTCCACCCTTATGGGACAGACTCTAAGCTCCCTAATGACCGTCGCCTCGGAATCCGTGTCATCCGCCGCGCGCCCGGCCACCCGCCCCGTTACCCGATGGAACGGGCGTGGTATCCGCGGCGCGCCGAATCTGGTAGGTTCGTGGGCGTTCGCGGTCCCGCGCGGAGCGGGACGCCGGAAGAGGAAGGATCGTGCAAGGAGCGTGTCTCTTGAAGTTCATGGATCGCGCGGCGCGGGCGTGGCTCTATGCGTCGCTGGCCGGACTGGTCGCGCTGGGGGTCTTGTCCTCGGCCCAGGCGGAGGACGGCGGCAAGAAGGCGGAGGAGAAGCCGATGACGAAGACCGACAGCGGTCTTGAATACCGCGACGTCAAGGAGGGCGACGGAGTCAGCCCCAAGCGGGGTCAGGAGTGCCGGATGCACTACACCGGCTGGCTCTGGCAAGACGGCAAGAAGGGAAAGAAGTTCGACAGCTCGGTCGATCGCGGCGAGCCGTTCGAGTTCACCCTGGGCGTCGGCCAGGTCATCAAGGGCTGGGACGAGGGCGTCGCCTCCATGAAGGTGGGGGGCAAGCGCGAGTTGCGGATCCCGCCGTCGTTGGGCTACGGCGCCCGCGGCGCCGGCGGCGTGATCCCGCCCAACGCCACCTTGCTGTTCGAGGTGGAGCTGCTCGGCGTGAATTGAGCGTCGGTCCCGCTGGTCCGTCCGCCGTCTTCCCTCGCGAGGGAAGACGGTCGGCCGACGGTCACGAGTCCGCGGAAGGACGGGTCAGGCGGACCAAAACGCCCCCGCCCGGCGGGGCGTCGATGGAGAACGCCCCGCGATGGCGCCGCCAGAGGCTGCGCGCCAGCAGGAGCCCCAGACCGTGATGGTCGGGCTTGGTGGTGAAGAACGGCTCCAGGACCTGTTGCATGACGTCGGGCGCCATGCCGGGGCCGTCGTCGCGGACGTCCAGTTCCAGCCATCCCAGCGGATCGAGCGTCGTCGAGACCGTGACGACGCCGCCCCGACCGTCGCCGGCCAGAGCTTCGAAGGCGTTGTCGATCAGGCAGTCCAGCATGATCGCCAGCCGCTCGGGGTCGCCCAGGAAGACCGCGCGCGCGCGAAGGTCCTCCACCAACTCGACGCCGGGCGGCGCTCGCCCGCGACGGTCGTCCAGCCGCGCGGCGATCAGCGCGTCCAGATCCACGAGCGACATCGCCGGGGCCGCGGCGGCCTGGCCGTAGTCCGACAGTCGACGGGCCAGCGTCGCCCCTTCAAGGGCGGCCTTGATGATCGCGTCGGCCCGTCGCGACAACTCCTCGGGGGGGAATCGCCGGGTCTTGAGGATCTCCGCCTGGCTGACCACGGCGCTGATCCGGTTGATGACGCTGTGCATCACCGCCGACGCGACGTGGCCCAGCAGATTGGAATGACTATCCGGCGGCGCGACGCCAGGGCGTTCATACGGCGGCGGGGCCATGGGAGACGTCCGACTGGGGCGGGAGCCCTGCTGAAAGGAACGAGACTCAGGGGCGACGGATGACCCGGGGCTCGGCCCAGTCGGCAAGGTCGCGGACGTCGCCGCGCTCGCCGAACTCGGTGCCCAGGATCAAAAGCTTCGCGCCGGCGAGATCCACGTCGACGTCCACGGGGGCGTCGCGCGCGGTCAAGGGAGGAGTCGCGAACCGCTCCTCGCCATCGACAAGGACCCGGAAGACGACGTTCCCCAGCGATCCAGCGCGCTCGTCCACGCCCACGGTCGCCTGGAACCTCGCGTCTCCGGGTTGGAGCTTGAAGGCCAAAAGGGTCCGGCTCGACGTCCCGAATCCGCGCTCGAAGCGACGCCCGCCCAGCGACATGGGACGGCCGTCGACCGCCGCGTCGACCTGATAGGGACGGACGAGGTCGAAATAAGGCGTGTAGCTCTTGCCGTCCACCGGACGCTCCGACAGGTAGGCGACGGCCGTCGTCCGGGGGACGATCGTCGCGACGTCCTCAAGCGCCGTTTCGACTTTCGCCCCGAATCGCGAGACGCCCGCGATCCGCCCTCGATCCAGCTTCACGTCGGTCAGGCCCAGCCGCGAGCCGTCGACCAGGCCGATCTCCAGGTAGGGGCCGTCGGGACGCGGATATGAGGCCAGCGCGGGGTCGAAGCCGATCGCCACGATCCCCTCGCGCGCCAGTTCGCGCGGAGCGCCGTCGACCAGGAGCCGGACGGTTCGATCGTCCATTCCCTGGAACGTCCCGACGCCCCGGTCGCCGTTGGCCAGCCAGAGGATCTCGCTGGCGCGCGGCTCGACGCGGATCCGGCGGACGATCGCATCCGACTCGGCGGGATCGGTCGGCTGGGCGAGCACCAGGCCGAGCACGGCGTCCAGCGGGACCGACGCCTTGCCCGTCGCCGTCGATTCGATCTTGACGGCCGCGTCACTCGCCGAGGCGATCGTCGCCCGCGCGATCCGGTCCCCGTCGGCCAGGACCACGAGCGCCGCGTCGGCCGCGGGGGGATCGACCTTGCGCGAGAGCCGGACCAACTCCGTCGTGGCGAACGTCTTGGGCTCGCCCGCGTCCGGCGCGACCTCGATCCGATCGACGCCCAGGGCGACGATCCGGCCCGACGTGGCCGCGCCGGCGGTCGTCGCGACCTCGAAGGCCGGGCCGGCCGCGGGCCCTTCGCCGAACGCGGCCGGCGCGAGCGCCGTCGCCAGGGCGAGCCAAAGGCCGATGAATTCACGTCCACGCATCATGATTCGGTCCCGGATCGCGCCGTCTAGCGCTGGAAGATCGGCAGGAAGTTGTTGGGGATCTGAAGGATGATCAACGCCATGGCGGTGCCGTACTCGTTGCAGATGTTGTCGTTCCAGTAGCCGGAGGCCGATTGACGGGCCACCAGTTCGTCGCGGATGGCGGGGAACCACTCGTCCCAGTCGGCCCCGCCGCGGATCCACATGGCCTGCGCGGCGTAGTAGTGGCCGTAGAAGTAGTGGCTGTAGCGGCTTCCCAGTTTGATCTCGCGCATGAACTGCCGGAGGTAGGCGATCCCCTCGGCCACTTCCTTGTCGTCGTAGACCCCGGCGCTTTGCAGCGCCACCACGCCGGCGGCGGAGCGCGGGAAGGCGCTGGCGCCGCTTTGGAGCATGTAGCGGAAGCCGCCGTCGGGGTTCTGGGCCTGCTTCACGTATTTTATGCAGGCGTCCACGGTCTCCTTGGGGATGTAGAGCCCGGCGTTCCGAGCGGCGCGAAGGGCGTTGATCTCGCAGATGGTGACCGAGACGTCGGCGTCGTTGCGCACCGGCTGATAGCGCCAGCCTCCCTCGTTGTTCTGGGTGTCGATGATGAGTCGGACGGCCTTCTGGAGTTTCTCGCGAATCTCGGGCCGTCGAGTCATGCCGTAGGCTTCGGCCAGGAACAAAGTTCCGAAACCGTGCGAGTACATCGGCCCGTGGGTGGAGGCGGCGGCGACGGCGATGAAGCCGGCCGGCGAGGTGTTGTCCATGACGTAGGTCAACGCCTTGTCGACGTTCGCGCCGTAGGGACCGCGGCCGGGGGACGAGCCGCCGGCCATGAACGCCAGCCCCGCCAGGCTGGTGACGGCGATGTTCCCACGGTACGTCCCGCTGCCGAAGGAGCCGTCGGGCTGTTGCGACCGCGCCAGCCACGCCAGGCCGTTTTGAATGGCGCGGTCGGTCTCGGGCGTGATCATCGCGCGCATGTCCTGGGGGACGTCGCCGCGGACGGCCTCGCCGAAGACGCCGACCGACTTGGGCTTCTCGGGCTTGGGCGCGTCCTCGACGGCGGCCTTGGGGGCCTCCTGGGCCCGGACGGCCGCGGCGGTCGGGATCGCCAGCGCGAACGCGAGGGCGGGCGCGAGTTCGCGGATCATCGGATCAGTCTCCTCGGTTGGTCTTGCCTCGCGAGACCGACAGGTAGTAGCGCCGGATCAGGTCCTCGCTCAGGGGGAGCGACTCCTCCTTGGCGACGTTCTCCATCTCCTGTCGGAGTTCCGGCGGCAGGTGGCCCCAGGCGTCCTTGCCGCCGGCGAGCAGGCGTTTGTCGGTGGGCTTGCGCGGGGGCTGGTTGGGCGCGCCGCCGGGATTGGTTCCGGCCTGCTGGCCTTCCTGGTCGCCGGGTTGGCCTCCTTGCTGACGAACCAGCCGCTGCATCCGGCGGTTGCGTTGTTCTTGCTGTTCCTTGCGGATTTGTTCGATCAGGGTCTCCAGGCGCTTGACGAGTTGCTGTTGGCGGCCGCGGGTCTCCTCGCCGGTGTCGGGCTCGCCCAGGCGTTTCTCGATGTCGCGCATCTCCTTGACGATCTCGCGCATCGGGCCGGAGCCTTGCTCGTCGTCCTGGCCATTCTTCTTGCGGCGACGGCCGGCCAGTTCCTCCAACTCCTCGTCGATGGCCTGGTCCTTCTCGCCCAGCTTGGATTGGCCGCCGTCGTCGGCCTGGTCCTTCTTGTCTTTTTCGCCCTGGCCGGGGCCTTGCTCCTGGTCTTCGTCCTTGGGCTGGCCGGGGGGCTTGCGTTCGTCCTTGGCCTCGGGTTCGTCCTTGGTCTCGCCGAGGGACTGGAGCAGGTCGTCCAGCTCCTTGTCCTTGCCCGAGAGTTCCGCGGGCTTGGGGGCCGGCTTCTTGGATTTCTCGGTCTTCTTCGCGTCCTTGGGCTTCTCGAGTCCCTCGGCCTTCGTGGCTTCCGGGGTCTTGGAGTCGGCCTTGCCGTCCTGGCCGATCTCCTTGATGAGCGCGTCGAGGGCGGCGTCGGAGCCGTCCTGGGCGCGGGCGGGGGACGGGGACGCGCACATGAGCGCGGCCATGAGCGACCCGAGCGCGACGGTCCACCCGCGCGACGCCATGATCCGCCCGACGATCGACCTGTTTTTATGATGGTGGCGCATGGATCACTCCTCGGCGTCGTCGTGGCGGGGACGCGACATGTCGCGGACGATGTCGGCCAGGGCGCCCTGGTCCTCGGCGAGTCGGTCGGCCTCGGCGGTCTGCTTGGGCGTCGGCTCCTTGCCGCGGCGCTTCAGTTCGTCGAGGGCCTCGGTGCGGTCGTTGATTTCTTCCTGGAGGGCCTTGATCATCTTGATCTGGGCGGTGGCCGGGATGCCGTCGCCGCCGCCTCCCCCGCCTCCCCCGCCGCCCCCGCCGCCTCCTCCCCCGCCCCCTCCGCCCTTGCCGTCGTCGCGCTTCAGCGCGTCGATCAGTTGGGCGAAGCGGCGGGAGGCGGAACGGGCCGGGTCGAGGGTGTCGGCGTCGGTCTTGACGTCGGCGAGTCCGGCGGCGGCCGCGCCCATGTCCTCGCCGGCGCGCCTGAGCGTCAGCGCGAAGACCGGGGCGCCGTCGAGGCGCTTGGTCAGGTCGCCGGTCTCGTCCTTCATTCCTTCTTGAAGCTGGCCCAGGGCGCGGATCCCGGCGCGCTGGCCGCGGGTGAGGTCGCCGGCCTCTCGGATCTTCTCGAAGTCCTCGGCGTCGACGACGAGTTTGGATTGGCGTTCGGCGAGCGACTTGAGTTGATCGCCCATCCGCGCGAGTTGTTCGTCGGCGAGCTTCTCCTCGGCGTCGCGACGGGTCTGTTCCAGTTCGTCCTGGGCGTCGTTGAGGTCGGCGAGGGCTTCCTCTTGCTCGCCGCCGGCCTGTTCGGCGTCGTCGGCGTCCATTCGTTCCTGGGCGGTGGCCATGCGCCCCGCGGCCTTGCCGCCGGCCTTGGCGGCGGCGTCGGCGTTGAGCTTGGCGAGTCTTTGAAGCTGTCGCTTGAGTTCCTGCTGGATTTGTTCCTGTTCCTTGGCGAGCCTCTGCAACTCTTCCTTGCGTTTCTGGGGGTCGGCGATGTTCTTGGCGTCGCGGGTGGCCTTGAGGTTCTTGGCCTGGCGGGCGCGGAGGTCCCGCAGGTCGGCCTCGGCCTTCTTGAGTTCCTTGACCAGCCGCGACAGTTCGCGCTCGCGGCGGTTTTGGACCATGTCGACGAGTTCCTGGAGGTCGCGCTTGGCGGCTTCCTGGTCGGCGCGGGCGTTGCCCATCTGGTTGCGCTCGACGTTCTGGGCGGCCTCTTTCATCTTGGCGTCGGTCTTGGCCTCGCGGCTGGCCTGGGCGGCCTCGCGGAGGGCGGCGGCGGCCATCGGGTCGGGTTGGTCCAGCCGCGCGGCCATCTCGTCCATCTTCCGCTGGAGATCCTGGAGGCCGTTGGCCGCTTCTTGCTGTCGCGCCGCCTGGTTGGCCAGGTCGGCCTTTTGCTCGGGCGTCAGATCGTCGGGGCCCTTGCCGGCGAGTTCGGGCCGCGCCGCGGCGTCGGCCGATTGCTTGATGGCCTCGTCCTGCTTCTTGAGAAGGTCCTTGGCGTCCTTGACGACCCCCTGGTAGGTCTCGAACTCGCCGAGGTCGTCGAGCATCTTCCGGAGTTCGTCGGCGATGGCCCCTTGGTTCTCCTCGGCTTGCGCCAGGGCCTCCTTGGCGGCGTCGTTGGCCTTGGCCTTCTCCGCGGCGTCGGGCTGGTCCTTGGCTTGGCCGCCCCGTGCTTCCTCGTCGTTGCCGGCGGCGTCGAGGTCCTTGGAGGCGCGGGAGAGGGCCTGTTCGGCGGGGCCGAGGTTCCGGTCGCGGAGCTTCTGGATCTGACCGAGCATGCGTTCCAATTGTTCGCGCGCCGGGTCGTCGTCGAGCTTGAAGTTCTTGAGGTCGTCCAGGAGGCCGTTGAGGTTCTTCTCCAGGCCCTCGTCGCGGTCGTCGAGGCGGTTGGAGACCTGGCGTTGGATGAGGCCGGCGTTGTCGAGGTCGTCGCGTTGGGGGCGGGAGAGCGCGCCGGCCTTCTCCAAAGCGCGCTCGGCGTCGGCGACGGGCGCCTGGGCCTGCTCTTGCATGGCCAGGGTGCGGGCGACTTCCTCGCGGAGGGCGCGGCGGGCCTCGTCGAACTGCCGCGCGGCTTCTTCGCGGGCGACGACGCGCAGGCGCATCTCCCGGCTCTTGCCGACGTTGGGGCCGTCCAGAGAGTCGAAGTCCCGGGCGTCGGCGTGGTAGGTGATTATCGAACCCGGCGGCAGCTTGAGCGGGCCGAGGTCCCACTGGTGGCCGATCGATTGGTGCTTGACCATCGCCAGGGACGACCGCGCCGGCGCGCCGGCGGAGCCGGGGGCGACGGCCGCCGGGTCGGTCTCCGCGCTCGGGGCCGACCAGAGCGGGAGGATGACGCCGTCGTGGGGTTCGGAGTCGCCGCTGGCGACCTGGAAGAGCATTCGGATCGAGTGGACGCCATAATCGTCGTCGACGTCGATCGCCACCGGGACGACGGCCTCGGGGGGGACGTCGCGGTCGGTCTTGGGGTCGGTGATCGCCACCCGGGGGGCCTCGTCCTTGACCGCGCGGAGGTCGTAGCGGACGGCCTCGCGGGCGGTGAACCCCTCGGAGTCGGTCAGGGCGAACCAGAACGAGAGGTCGCCCGCGGGGGTGAACGCGGCGTGGAAGCCTCGGGCGGTGGCGTCGAGCGTCGCGGCGACGGCCTCGGGGGCGTCGTCGCGGTGGAGGGTCGCCTTCGAGAGCGGCTTGTCGGCCGCGGCCTCGATCTCCACCCGGGTCCCCTCCAGGATCTTGAACGAGGTCAACCCGGAGGCCAGCGTCTGGGCCGGCAGCCCGGTGTACTCGGGCGGGACGAGTCGGACGTCGGCGCGGACCAGGGCCGGCGGCGTGACGACCCGCACGGCGACGTCCTTGATCGAGGTCGCGTCGTCGCCTCCCCGGACGCTGAACGTGAACGGCCGCTCGACGGTCTCGATCCGGCCGCGGAACTCGCCCCCCTCCACGGTCGACAGGGTCTCCTCGACGACCTCGCCGTCGTCGTAACGGTAGACGGCCCTCGCCGTCGGCGGGACGCGCGAGCCTTCCTCGGCGCGGACGACCAGGCTGAAGGCGTCGCCGCGGGCGAGTTTCAAGGAGGTGGCGTCGCGATCCAGGACGAGGCGGGTCAGTTGCGGCCAGTCCCGGGCGCCGAACGGGGCGAACAGCCGCGTCGCCGCGATTCGGGCCGAGGCCGGGTCGAGCACGACGGCCGAGCCCGCCAGCAAAAGCGCCGCCGCCGCCAGCGCCGCCGCCCGAGTGATCGGGCGATGGTCGACGGCCTCGCGGAAGTCGAGCTTCTCGGCCTCCGCCGTCGCCCGCTCGATGGTGGCCCGGCGCAGGGCGGGCGAGCCGTGGGCGGGGTCGTCGGCCGGCAGTTGAAGGAACTGGACGGTGCTGGCCAGCCGGTCTTCCAGCCCCGGCCAGCGCTTCTCGATGCGGAGGGCGACGTCGAGGTCCTTGAACGGCGTCAGGGCCGGTCGGACGACGCGCCGCCAGGCGGTCCAGACCGCGACCGCGGCGATCGTCGCCAAAAGCGCCGCGCGGACGATCGGGTCGAGGTGGAACGTCCAGTCGGCCAGCCCGGCGGCCAGGACGAGCGGGATCGTCACGGCCAGGACCAGGCTCGCCCCGTGGGTCAGCAGCAGCCGCCGCACTTGCCTTCGCAGCGCGGCCAGCCGCATCTCCAGTTTCGTGCGCGGCCGGCTCATCGAGGTCCTCCCTTAGTCGCGAGACCCGGCGTATTTTCCGCCTTCTCCCCTTGAGGGAGAAGGTGGCCCGAAGGGCCGGATGAGGGGTCGACCGGCGTTGGAAAGCGGCGGGGGCGCGTGTTTTCCGCCTTCTCCCCTTGAGGGAGAAGGTGGCCCGAAGGGCCGGATGAGGGGTTGACCGGCGTCGCGTCTCGGCGCGAGCCATGGGATGAAGACGGCCTCGAATCCGAAGGCTTTTGGACGCGCCTCCCCTCATCCGGCCTTCGGCCACCTTCTCCCTCAAGGGGAGAAGGATACTTGGCGATGGCCCTTCGACGCATGCGAGGACGCTCGACGCGGTGGGACTCGAGCGCGGAGACGGTTTGCAGAATCGCCTCCAATACGGCGTCTAGGTCCTTGAGAATGTCATCGTTGGCGAATCGGAGGACGTGGAGGCCCTGGGATTCCAGCCAGCGCTCACGGGCCAGGTCGTACTCGGCATTGTCGATGTGGCTGTCGCCGTCGAGTTCGAGGACCAACTGATGAGCCGGATCGAAGAAATCGACGAAGTAGCGGCCGATCGGGACCTGGCGGCGGAATTTCAAGGCGGCGAAGCGGCGCGAACGGAGGGCGGCCCAGAGCCGGCGCTCCGGGCCGGTCATCTCGCGACGCAACTCGCGGGCTCGACTGATTCGCGGCGCGTCGGTCCTCACGGCGTCTCGGCATTGTTCGGTCGGCGATGACATGGCGAGCCCTCTCGTCTCGACCTCGCGCGGGGAACCCCTCATCCGGCCCTTCGGGCCACCTTCTCCCTCAAGGGGAGAAGGCGAAAGTCCCTTGTTCATCATACCATCCGGGCCTTCTTCCGCAGAATCCATTCCGCGGCCAGCAAAGTCAGGAACAGGGCCAGGATGGGCCAGGAGTTCCAGAGTGGGATCGGCGGGTCGGTGTCGAGCGGGACCTTGGCGGGCTTGGGGAGGTTGGAGAGGAGGTCGGCCGCGGCGGTGGCGGGGTAGAACGCGCCTCCGGCGGCCGCGGCGGCCCGGCGCAGCTCCGACTCGTTCATCTGGACCCGCTCGAACTCGCCGGCCGGCGCCTCCACCCGGAACGTCGCGGTGGGGATCGGCCCGTCCAGGACCGGCGGCGGTAGCAGCCTCGCGGCGTACTCCCCCTCGACGGTTCGCGACAGCACCCCCTCGAAGACGTTCCGCGCCCCCGGCGACCGCGACAGCTTGAGCGTCCGGGCGGCGCCCCCCTGGCGCTCGATCCTCACCGACGCCTCGTCGCCCGGCGGGACCAGGCCGGGGTTGGGGAACCGGACCCGGATCTGGACGGGTTGGCCGCGCTCGTAGACGCGGCGGTCGGTCTGGATCTCGGCCTGGCGGTTGCCGGCCAGTCGCGAGCGGGCCAGGAACCGGATCGTCTGGACCCAGAACCGGCCGAAGAACTTGTCGCCGGCCCGGAACCGCCAGCGCCAGGTGTCGTCCAGGGCGTGGAACATGGTCCGGCCGGCGCCGGTGAACTGGTAGACGATCAACGGGACCTTGCCGTCGGTCCCGACGGCCGAGGGGTGTTCGGCCAGCACCAGCGCCCCCGGCTTCTTGCGCGGGGCCTCCAGATACCAGTACGATTCCGGGAGGTCGCGCCAGATCCGGGCGCTTTCGGCCTCGTCGCCGCTGAAGCGGAAGATCGGGTTGCCGCGGCCCTCCAGGGTCAGTTCCGGGTGGAACGGCGGGACCGGCGTCCCGACGGCCGCGGGGTCGCGCGCGTCGCCCAGCTCGATCGGCAACAGGGGCTCCAGCGGCGTCCCCCGGTAGGCCAGGGGGTCGAACAGCCCGCCGGCCAGGAACAGGACGCCGCCCCCCTTCTCCTCGGCGAACTCGGCCAGGTTCCTCATCTGGACCTGGCTGAGGTAGCCGGGATCCACGTCGCCGAAGAGGACCACGTCGAAGGCGAACAACTCCTCCTTGCTCGCCGGGAAGACGGGGATCGCCGAGCGGTCCTGCTCGCTGTACTCCGGGTCGGACGATTGCAGGACCACGGACAGGTCGATGGTCTCCTCGCGCTCCAGATAGGTCTTCAGGTAGCGGAACTCGTAGCGGGGCTCGTCCTCCACCAGCAGCACCTTGAGTTTCTCCTTGCGGACGGAGACGGTTCGCTCGATGCGGTTGTTCTCCGTTTGCAGTTCCCGGGGCTGGGGGTCGACCTCCAGGACGAACGACTTCTCGCCGGTCTCCTTGGGCTCGTGATCGATCTCCACCGGGATCGGCTTGCCGTCGGGGGGGGCGGCGACGGTGATCGCCTTGATCTCCAGGCCCGGCGCGTCGGCCTTCGCGCCCGAGGGGCGTTCCAGGAGGCGGACGCGGACCCGCTCGCCGGCCAGCCCGCGCGCCGACAGCTTGGCCTGGAATCGCACGGCGTCGTCGACGAAGACGACGTCGTCGACCAGAAGATCGGTCAGTTCCAGGTCGCGGGCCGGCTCGGCGCTGCCCAGGCCCACGGCGAACAGCGGCACCCCCTTGCGCGCGGCCAGCTCGACCGCCTTGTCGAGCGGCTCGCCCTCGGTGGTCTGACCGTCGGACAGGAGGATCAGGGCCGACGGCGGCGCGCCGCGAAGCTCGGTGAGGACCTGGCGGACGCCGTCGCCCAGCCGGGTCCGCGCGCCGGAGGCGGCGACGGCCGCCAGCTTCTCGACGGCCGGGGCGACCTCCTCGGGGCGGTCGATCTCGGCGAGCAGCCGCGTCGTGTTCGACGTCAGGTAGAGTCGGACGCGGTGTTGGTTCTGAAGCGTCCGCAAGATCGCGGCGTCGTCCTTCAGGAGTAGTCCCTTGGCGACGTCCAGCCGGGTCGCCTCCGCCGGCTTCGCCGGGGTCGCGCCCGCCTCGGCCTTGGCGGCGGCCGCGGCGGCGAGCGCCTGGGCCTCGGCCTGGGTCTCGGGCTTCTGGTACTGGTCGGCGATCCGGGTCGAGGCCGAGTCGTCCACCAGGATCGCCAGGTACGGCAGCCCGGTGCGGTCGATCGAGAGCGCGGCCTCGGACAGAAAGAAGACGGCCAGGAGGATCAGCGCGATCCGTAGCGAGGCCAGCACGGCCTTCATCGCCGCGGGCGCGCGGGTCTCGCGGCGATACAGCCAGATCACGAAGGCCGATCCGCCGACCACGACGGCCAGAAGCGCCCACTGCGGCCACGGTTGTTCGAACAAGACCCGCGGCGCGATGGCCTCCCCGGCTCGCGGGGGGGCCACGCCCAGGCGGTCGGCCAGGTATTGGAGCAGCGGTTCCATCAAGGCGGGCGGTCCTTGGTCGAGCGGTCGGGAGGATTCGGGCGTCTTTTCTCTTCTAGCGCGAGCCGGCGCGGCCGAACCGCCACGCGGCGAACGACTCGATCAGAAGCATCGCCAGCACGCCGTAAAGCAGCGGTCGGTGCAGCTCGCCGCGGCGGGCGACCGAGGCGGCGTCGTGGGGGAGTCCCCGGCCGTCCTCCAGCAGCACGAACGTCAGCCCCGGCAGGCGTTCGGTCAGGCCGGCGCGGTCGAGCTTGGCCGGGTCGCTCTCGGCGGGGTCGGGGTTGGCGGCGAAGGTCGATTCCGAGGGGACGGGGGGGCCGACCTTCACCCGGTACGTCCCCGCGGCGTCGGTTTGTTCGAAGTGGAGCCGGGCCAGCGCGCCGTCGGCCTTGAGCTTGGCCGCGACGCCGGACCCGCCGGGGGTTTCGACGACGACGTCGGCGTCGGCCGCCGCGCCGGGGAACGTCTGGTCGAGCGGTCGGCCGACGCGGACGGTTCGATCCGACCGTCGGCCCGCGGCCGCCGCCATCACCAGGTCGCGCATCACCGGCGGATAGCTCCGGTGCGCCGGCCAGTTCGACCAGGCGGAGTCGGCCGGGACGGCCAGTTGGAAGACCCGGCCCTTGTCGCGGGCGGCCTCGATCACCGCCGGGTCGCCGTCGTCGAACCCCAGCGCCACCCGGGCGGCGGAGTCCTTCGGCAGCATCAGTTTGTGGTGGGTCCAGACGCGGGTCTGGGTCAAGCCGGCGACCACCGGGTCGGCCTGGTTGCGGAACCCGGCGAGGATCGGGTGGCGGAAGCCCATCGGGTCGAATCGGAACGCGGCGTCCTTCTTGCCGGGGTCGCCCACCGTCTCGCCCACCGCGGCCGGCAGGATCCCGGCGCCGTCGGCGAACAGCAGGCGGTCGTAGTTCTCGCTCGAAACCTGGTCGCCGCCGAAGACCACGACGCCCCCCCCCTGCTCCAGGAAGTCCTCCAGCGCCTGGACCTCCGTCGGGCTGAACTGCGCGACGTTGCACAGGGCGACGACGTCGTAGGCGGCCAGGTCGCGGTGGGCCAGGCGGCTTTCGGGGAGGACCTCCACCTTGATCGGGTCGGGCTGGTCGGCCGGGGCCTCGCCGGGGGCGAGCGCCGCGGCGAGGAAGTCGGTCTCGGCCTCGAACGACTCGGGCTTGAAGTCGCCGTCGACCAACAGGACGCGGACGGCCTCGCGAACCGGGACCACCAACAGCCGGCGGTCGTCGGGCGGCAGCGCGTCCTCCTCGATCGACGCCTCCAGGACGTGGTCGCCGGCCGCGGCGAACCGGTGGTTGAAGGCGACGGGGACCTCCTCGCCGACGGCAAGGTCGACGAGTTGCTCGGGGCCCTGGCGGTCGTCGGCGGTGAGTCGGACGCGGGCGCCCTCGACGGCCGCGGGGCCGAAGTTCCTGACGAGCGCCGTGACGACGACGGTCGCGCCCGGGGTGACCACCGGCGCGGCGACCGACAGGTCGACCACCGCCCGGTTCCCCGCGCCGGCCTTGCCCAGATCGACGATCGCGGTTCGGGGCCGGCGGGCCTCGATCTTGGCGAGGATCCGTTTGAGGCCGTCGTCGCCGGCGGGACCGTCGCCGCCGCGGGCGCGCCAGCTCGTCGCCTGCAAATCGGAGAGGAACACGACCTCCTTCTGGGCGATGGTCGACGCCTCCAGCACGCGGTCGACGGCCTCCAGGCTGGCCTCCAGGTCGACGCCGCCGAAGCCTTGCGCCAACTCGCCGATCTCGCGGCGGACCTCCTCCAGGTTGGGCGAGGGCTCGCCCACGACGATCCGAGGCGGGTCGCCCATGACGACCAGGCTGACCGCGTCGCCCCGTCGCGAGTCGCTCACCAGCCGCGTCGCCACCGCCTTGGCGCGGTCGAGCCGGGTCGAGCCGGCGGTCCTGGCCGCCATGCTCATGGAGGCGTCGACGACGATCACCCGGTGGGTCCGCCGGCCGGGGATGACGTTGCCCAGCGACTCCAGAAACGGCTTGGCCATCGCCAGCACGACCAGGAGCACCAGCAGGCAGCGGAGGGCCAGCAGAATCCACTGTTCGATTCGAATCCGGCGCTGGTTCTTGGCCAGCGCCGCGGCCAGGAACCGCATGGCCGCCCAGCGCACCTCGCGCCGCTTGCGGCGGTTCAAAAGGTGGATCAGGATCGGGATCGCCGCCGCCGCCAGCCCGTACAGGAGCCCCGCGTTGGCGAACCCGAGCGCCAGGATGGGAGTGAGGGGAGGGGTCAAGAGAGCGTGTCCTTGCCGAGTTGATTCGCGCGGGGCGGCTTCTTATTCGTGGTTCACCGCCTCCGCGCCGACCGCGCCGCGAAGTAGGCGGAGAGGGGGACGTCGAGGGATTGGTCGGTGCGGAGCGGGACGTAGTCGATGTCGATCATCCGGCACCCCTTCTTCAGGGCGTCCAAGTGCGCGGCCGCCTCCGAGCGGTAGGCCGCGGCGATGGCGGCGGGGTCGGCGGCGACGTCGGGGACGCCCTCCATGCCCAGAAACAGCGTGGGGTCGCGGAACGGGAACTCGACCTCGTCGGGGTCCAGGACGTGGAAGACGACGACCTCGTGGCGGCGGTGGCGGAAATGCTTCAGCCCCGCGAGGATGCTCGCCGGGTCGTCGAGCAGGTCCGAGAGGATCGCGACGATCCCCCGCCTTTTGAACCGTTCCGACAGGTCGTGGAAGACCGCGGCCAGGTTCGACTTCTCGCGCGCCGGGGTGACGTCCAGCAGGTGGACCAACTCCTTCAGCCGCGAGGGCTGGCCGGAGGGCCGCAGGTGCCTTCGCACGGCGTCGTCGAAGAGGTCCAGGCCGACCGAGTCCTGCTGTTGCAACACCATGTAGGCCAGGGCCGCGGCGACGAACCGCGCGTAGGCGAACTTCGAGACCCGGTCGCCGCCGGCGTAGGCCATCGACTCGCTGGTGTCCAGAAGCAGATATAAAAGAAGGTTGGTCTCCTCGTCGTATTGCTTCAGGTAGAGCTTGTCGGTCTTGGACCAGACCTTCCAGTCGACGTGGCGGACGTCGTCGCCGGGGACGTACTCGCGGTGCTCGGCGAACTCCACCGAGAAGCCGTGGTACGGGCTCGGGTGCATGCCGGCGACGTAGCCCTCGACCAGGAGCCGGGCCTGCAACTCCAGCCCCTCGACGCTAGCCAACGTGCGCGGATCTAAATAGCTTTGATACGGTTCCACCCTGCTGGTCCTCGCGTTCGTCGACCGGGATGGTCTGGATCAGCCGCTCCACCACGTCGTCGGGGCGGACGCCCTCGGCCTCGGCGTTGAAGTTGGTGACGATCCGGTGCCGAAGCACCGGCGCCGCCACGTCGCGGACGTCCTCGGTCGCGACGTGGAACCGGCCGCGGAGCACCGCCCGCGCCTTGGCCGCCAGGATCAGGTACTGGCTGGCGCGGGGGCCGGCGCCCCAGCTGAGAAAGTCGCGGACGAACTCCGGGGCCTCGTCGCGGTCGCGGCGGGTCGCCCGCGCCAGCCGCACCGCGTACTTGACGACGTGGTCGGCGGCCGGCACCCGTCTGACGATCTCCTGGAGGTTGAGGATCTCGTTGGCCGAGAGCACCTTGCCGACGCTCGGCCGGTTGTGGCTGGTGGTCATCCGGACGATGTCGTACTCCTCGTCCTCCTCCGGGTAGTCGACCATCACGTTGAACATGAAGCGGTCGAGCTGGGCCTCCGGCAAGGGGTAGGTCCCCTCCTGCTCGATCGGGTTCTGGGTCGCCAGCACGAAGAACGGGTCGGGCAGCCGGTGCCGCTCGCCCCCCACCGTCACCTGCCGCTCCTGCATCGCCTCCAGGAGCGCCGCCTGGGTTTTGGGCGGGGTCCGGTTGATCTCGTCGGCCAGCACGACGTTGGCGAAGACCGGCCCGCGGAGGAACTTGAACTGGCGCTGGCCGGTCGCCTTGTCGTCCTGGATGACCTCGGTCCCGGTGATGTCCGAGGGCATCAGGTCGGGGGTGAACTGGATCCGGTTGTAGGTGAGGTTCAGGGCGTCGGAGAGGGTGTGGATCATCAGCGTCTTGGCCAGGCCGGGGACGCCGATCAAGAGGCAGTGGCCGCGGGCGAAGATGCAGACCAGCAGCTCCTCCACCACCTTGTTCTGGCCGACGATGATCTTGCCCATCTCGGCGCGGAGGGTCTCGTAGGCCGATCGCAGGCGGTCGACGGCCGCCAGGTCGTCGTCGCCCGGCGGCGGCGCGTCGCCCGGGGGGGGCGTCGGGGTCGGGGCCTGGTCTTCCGGGTGCTCGCTCACGCGGGATCCTCCCTTGCAGGGGTTTACTTCGTCGCGGGGCGCCGGGGGCCGGCGTCGGCCCGGCCGCCGAGGGTCCAGAGGGCGTCGGGGGTGGCGACGGTCGCGCCGCCCGGGTCGATCCGGAGCGCCACCGCCTCGATCGCCTCGGGGAGCGTGAACCGCTGCACCAGCGCGCCGTCGGAGCGGCGGCGGACGACCACCGGCAACGGGCCGTCGTCGTCCTCGCGTCCGGAGGTTTCCGGGCAGGCCAGCACCGAGCGGTCGGAAAGCGCGATCCGCCACCGCGCCAGGGCCGGATCGGCCAGCGGGGCCTTCCAGGCCGGCGCGCCGTCCTCAAGCGCGACCGCGCGCAAGAGCCGCTCGCTGGCCCAGTAGAACCGGGACTCGTCCATCGCCGTCGCCTCCGGACGCTCGGCCAGGGCGACGGTCCCCAGGTTGGCCGCCCAGCGCTTCGAGCCGGTGGCCGGGTCCAGCCGGATCAGGGTCCGGCCGTCGTGAAGGATCAACAGCCGCTCGGCGTCGACGTAGGCGCGGGGGGGACCGCCGGGGGGGAGCGCCTCGCTCTCGCGATACTCCCAGTCGAACCGGCCGCGGTCGAGGTCCAGCTTCTTGACGGTTCGGCTGTCGGTCACCACGATCGCGTGGCCGTCCCCCAGGGGGACCGGGACGCGCTCCAGGGCCTCGCGCTCGCCCAGGGCGACGTGGGAGAGGACGCGGCCGGACTCGGTCTCCAGGACGACGACCTCCGGCGGCTTGCCGAACGAGGACGCGCCGGCCGCGGCGCCGGTCTGCAGCACGATCCGTTCCGGGCCGATCCAGACCCGCGGGTTGAGCGCCTCGCCGTCGCGGGCGGCGAACGACCACTCCACCAGGCCCGCGTCGCCGTCGACCGCCGCCAATTCGGCGTCCCCCCGAAGCGCGAAGAGGCGGCCGGCGACGGCCTGGAAGCCGTGCAACGCGACGGCCTCCGCCGCCGTGACCGGGGCCGCCGCCGGGGCGTCGCCGCGGGGGGCGGGCTCGCGAGCGAACGGATCCAGCGCGGGGCCGGGCCGGGGCTCGGCCTCGGGACCGAACCGCCATCGGATCGCGCCGCCGCGGGCGTCCAGGCCCAGCACCCGCGCCGACGTGGCGGCGACCAGCTTGTCGCCGAGGTAGCCGACCCAGACGGCGCGGCCTTCCAGGTCGGCCGTCCAGAGCTCGGCGCCGTCGGCGGGCGCGAGCGCGGTCAGGGACGAGTCGGAGGCGAGGAACGTCCGCGGCGAGTCGCCCGCGGGGGGGATTCCGGCGGCGCCCAGGGGCCGCGCCCCGCCGTCGCCGCGCCATCGCCAGCTTCGCGACAAGGGCGACGGCGCCGCCGGCCGCGCGCCCTCGGCGGCCGGCGCGGCGAGCGGCGCGCGCGCCAGCTCGGCCGAGGCCAACTCGGCCGCGTCGACCTCGACGCCGTCGGCTCGGGGGACGATCCGGACCCCCGCGAACCGCGCTTGCAGCCGTTGCAGGGCGTCGCGGGCGGGGACGGGGAAGCCTCGGGCCTGGTGGACCGCGGCCAGCCGCCAGAGGGCGCGGGCGCGCGACTCGTCGTCGGGCGTCTCCAGGGTCAGGAGTCGCTTGTAGGCCGTGGCGGCGTCGGCCGGCCGGTCCTCGGCCTCCAGCGCCTCGCCGGCGGCCAGGAGGGCGGCGGGGACCACCTCGGCGACGGGGAAGGCGCGGCCGATCCCCTCCAGCCGTCGGGCGTCGCGGGCGCGGACGGCCTCGGCGAAGCTCTCGCGGGCGCGACGGTCGTAAGCGGCGTAGACCGCGCGGCCCCGGTCGCGGACGATCGCGGCCAGGCGGTCGCCTATGTACAGGTCGGCCCGCACGGCGCGGCGACCGTCGTCGGTGGGGACCGCCAGGGTGGACGTCCCGTCGTCGGTCAAGAGGTCCTGAAGCGCGTCGACGGCCTCGACGGGCCGCGACCGTTCCAGCAGGCCGTCGGCCAGGGCCAATCGGGCCTGGAGCCGGTCGGCCGGCTTCCGGGCGGCGGCCGTCGCCGCCCTCAGCCGGACCAGCGCCTCTTCCCCCTCGCCCCGCCGCCGCAGGTCGACGGCCAGCTTCAGCAACAACCGGAACTCGTGGTCGCGGGCCGCGTCCGCCAGGGGGGCGCCGTCGATCGAGTCGGCCGGCCTGGCCAGCCGCGCGGCGTCGGCGTAGGAGGCCAGGGCCGTCTCGGCGTCCTCGACGGCCTCCGCGGCGCGGGCGAGCCGATAGCGCGCCGCCGCGTCGTCCGGCTCGCGGGCGATCTGTTCGCGGTACAGCTCGATCAGCCGGCTGTTCTGGCAGAAGACGGCCAGGCCGTCGTTCTGGGCCACGACCAGGTAGCCGTCGCCGGCCGCCAGGTTGCCGCCGGTGGCGTGGAACGCCTCGGCCAGCCGGATCGGCGGCGCGGCCAGGGTGGCCGTCTCCTGGTCGAGCACGAAGATCTCCGACCGCGTCGGCCAGTAGATCCGGCCGCCGGCCAACAGGCCGCGGCCGTAGCCCTCGCGGCCTCCGGAGTCGGGCCAGGCGCGGAGCAGCCGGCCGTCCTTCACGTCGAAGAGGAGCACGCGGTCGCCGGTGGCGATCAACCGCCCCTTGGCCACCCCCAACAGGTGCGCGATCCGCACGTCCTCGGGGATCGCCTCGGTCCTCCACCGCAGCCGTCCGGTGCGGGCGTCGAACGCGAAGATCGCCGAGGCGTCGCCGGGCGCCACGAACACCGCCCCGTCGTGGACCACCGCCGGGTTCAGGTCGCGCTCCGCGGCGATCCCCCGTCCCGGCTCGTGCCGCGGGTAGGTCGCCACCCAGAGGATCGTCCCGGTCTCGGCGTCCAGGGCCGCCACCGCCCCCAGGTTCGTCTGGTAGTACAGGGTCGAGCCGTCCAGCGACAGCAGCCGGCTGCCGGGGTCGCTCGACGGCGATCCCCCCCCCAGGAAGTTGAACGGGTCGCCGTCGGACGACGCCGCGCCCAGGTAGCGGATCCACCGCGGCGAGCCGTCGGCCGCGTCGTAGCTGGCGACGTAGGTCGCGGTCTGCTCGCGGCGGTCGGTCACCGCGACGTAGGCGGCGCGGTCGTCGGCGACCGGCGCCCCCTCGAACGCCACCGACGGCCCCCCCGACTCGTTGGGGCGGTCGGGCAGGACCAGTTCCGCGGCGCGACGGACCCAGAGCTTCTTGTCTCCCGGGCGGTCGCGGTCCAGGGCCAGGATGACGCTGGACGACCCTCGCGCCGTCTGCGCGCCGATGAACCGGCCGAAGTTCGCCGGCATCGGCGCCGAGGGGCCCAGCCGGGCGAAGATCCGCCGGCCGACCGCCGTCAGGGTGTGCCGCGGGGTGGTCCACGACGGCCGACGGGCCTGGGGCCCCGCGTCCGCGCCGTCGACCTCGCAGGTCCAGACCGGCTCGACCGCCGCCGGATCCCCCCCCTCGGCGTTCAGCCGCCCCCCCAACTCGTAGGCCAGGACGCGCGAGCCGTCGGAGACGACCACCTGGTCGCCCACGATGATCGGGTGGTAGCCCAGGAGCCGATCCGGGGCGACCGCCGAGCCCGTCGCCATGCCGCGGGGGGTCGGGAAGCCGGGACGTCCCGGGCTGATCCGCTCCAGGGGCGCGCGCCATTGCAACGAGCCGACGTCGACCGCCTCCGCGAGCACCCGGTCCCGCGTCGGCGCGCCGCCGAAGGTCGGCCAGCGGTCGTCCTCGCGCGGCGGCGGCGCCAGGCCGTCGGACTGGAGCGCCTCGGCCAGGGTCTCGGCCAGCGGGCCTTTCCGACCGGCCAGCGCGCCGGCCGCGTCGCCGTGGCGCTTCGCGAACGCCTCCGCGAGGGCGGGGACCCCGGGCGAGCCCGCCGCGGCCGCCGCCAGGACCTTCTTGGCCTCGACCCGCGCCAGGTCCACCGACGGGTCGGGGTGGGTCAACTCGTCCGGATCCGCGGGGCCGTCGTCGGGGACGAGTCGGCGGTAGAGCGCCGCGGCCTCGGCGAACCGACCGTCCTGAAACGCCAGGTCGCCTAGAAGCTCAAGCGCGTCGTCCCCCCACGAGGAGCAGAACGCCTCCTCGACCACCCGGCGCAGCGGGGCGGGATCGCGGTTTTCCCTCCCCTCTTCGTACCACCGCTCGGCCTGGCCGTCGCGGCGCGCGCGGTAGGCCGCCAGGGCCTCCGGCGGCAAGGCCGCCAGGGTGCGCTGGCAGAAGGTCCGCAGGTCGACGTACAGGGCGAACTCGTCGTCGCGGCCGCGGCGGGCGTCCCCTTCGGCGGGGAGCCGGGCGACCTTGCGGCCGTACTGGTCGATGATCCGCTGGTAGATGGCCGCGGCGTCCGACCACTGTCCGGCCGCCGCGTGGTTGGCCGCGTTGCGGAGCTGGGCCTCCGCCGCCTCGCTCGAGTCGGGGTAGAACTTCGACGCGCTCCGCGCCGGGGCCTGGGCTCGCGCCGAGGCCGCCGCGACCGCGCAGATCAGGAGGGTCGCGGCGAGCAGGGATGGGGCCGACGCGCCCTCGCGCCGGTCGAGTCGGGACCAGGTCATCCTACCTCCCCCCTTCCCGAGCCTCGTGATCGGATTCGATGCGCCGTCGCGGCCCGTCCCGCCCGCCGCCCGGTCGATCCGTTCGTCGCGGGCGGCCGCCCTCGTCCCGTGGTCCGGGTCGTCATATTGATTGTACGACCCCGGGGCCCATGGTTGGCAAGCCCTCGCGGCGAATCCGCTCCTCCCCCGCGACTTCCGCTTCCTCTGGATATAGGCGATCCGCGCCGCCCCCGCGGCCCGGCGGCGTCGGAGGAATCGGTCGCGATCCGCCGCGCGACCGGGGATCCGGACGCGCGGCGCGGGGGAAGGGTTCGGGGCGTCCGCGGACGCGGGGCTTACTTCTTGACCTTGCTCGGGTCGAGCTTGATTTCGCCCAGGTCGGTGTCGGCGCCGGCCTTGACGTCGGTCGCCATTCCCTTGCCCTTGCCCTCGTTGACGTAGCCGACCTTCTCCTGCCAGACGACCAGGTGCTGGGCGCCGGCGGGGACCCCCTTGATCTCGAACGAGCCGTCCTTGTCGGTGACGGCGAAGTACGGGTGGTCGAAGACCGCGACGTGGGCGACCATCCAGGGGTGAATGTCGCAGTTGACCTGGAACGGCAGCCGCTCGGCCTCCAGCTTGATCGGCTCCATCGTCCCGTTGGGGCCGAGCATCTGGTTCATCGACGCGCCGCCGAAGCTGTTGTAGCGGACGTTGTGGCCGACCGGGTCGCTGGACTTGATCAGAAGCGACTGCTCCTGGTTCATCGCCAGCAGGTGGGGGATGAAGACGCAGTCCTTCTGGTCGAGCTCGACGGAGGGCTCGGCCTTCAGAAGGGCCTTGAGGGCGTCGGGGTTCTGGCCGGAGGGCTTGACCAGGTAGACCAGGGCGTTGGCGACGCCCTTGGTCGCCGGGTCGACGACGAGGTCCTCGGAGACGATCGCCCCGTGGATGCCGCAGACCTCCGCGTCCTTGGTGATCTTGTCCTTTTCGACGGCGACCTTGGCTTCGGGAGCGGCGGCGCCGCCCCAGACGACGCGGCCCTTGATCGTGCCGAAGTCGTCGGCGGCGACGGGACCGGCGGCGAGGCCGACCGTCGCGGCGGCGAGGGCGAGGGCTTTCACGAGAGGCGCGGAGCGGGGCATGACGATGTTCCTCCAGGAGGGGTTGGCGATCGGTTCGGCTCGCGGGCGGGATGGTTTGGGCGGGCGCGACCGGCCTCGATGGACGCGCCAAGGCCCGTTCCCGGCGCGTCCGGCGGTCGCCGTGGTTCCACCATAGCAGGGCGGTCGGCGGGTGTTGAGAAGCCGCCGCCGAAAATCCTTCGGCGGCCGGGGGGTCAGGGGGCCTCGGCGGGTTCCGGCGCGGGGGCCGTCCGGGGCGGGTCGCCGGGCTTCACGTCCGGCGCGACCTGGTCCGGGGGCGTTTCCGCGGGCTTGTCGGCCGGGGTGGGCGTCGCCGGCACGATCTCGGCGTCGCCGACGTCGGCCGCGCCGCCGCATCCCGCCAGGGCCAGGCACAGCGCGGCGACCGGGGCGAGGCTCATAAAAGCGCGCATCGATGCGTCTCCAGGGAGTGTCGGCCTCGGCGCGACTCAGGCGCCGTCGAAGACCCACTGGGAGCCGGCCAGCGCGTAATCGACGACCTCCTCGGGCTTGAACCAGAGGGCGATCTCGCGCGCGGCGGACTCGGGGGAGTCGCTGCCGTGGATCAGGTTGTTCTGCTTGCTGATCGAGTAGTCGCCGCGGATGGTCCCCGGCGCGGCGGCCGTTCCGTTGGTGGCGCCGAGCATCGCCCGGACGACCGCCACGGCCTCGTTCCCCTCCAGCACGCCGACGACCACGGGGCCGCCGGTGATGAAGCCGATGAGGCCCTCGAAGAACGGCTTGCCCTGGTGTTCGGCGTAGTGCTTCTCGCCCAAGGCGCGGTCGACTTGCAGGAGCCTAAGCGCGGCGACGCGCAGCCCCTTGGACTCGAAGCGGGCGAGGATCTCGCCGACCAGCCGGCGTTGGACGCAGTCGGGCTTGAAGATGATCAGGGTCTTTTGCGGCATGATGGGGAGGCTCGCGGCGCGATCCGCGCCGTGTCGTCGGAGGAAACGGGAGGGTGAGGTTCGATCGGGATCGAAGTCGGAACGTCCGCCGGACAGTTTATACGTCGGCGGGGGGGCCTTGCAACGGCGCGTCGGCGACGGCGGTCCAGCGGAGTTCCTCGAAGTCGTCGGGGCGCAGCCGCCAGACGCGGACCTCGGGCGGGTCGGTCAGGAGCGAGACGATGATTCGGGGGACGGCCCCGTAGTGGTTCTCGCTCAGGTCGGTTTTACTGGGGACGGCCGGCCATTTGGGGTGGGAGTGGTAGATGGCGAGGATCTCGGCGTCGCGGCGGCGGAGTTCGACGACGGCGTCGATCAGGTCGCGGGAGTCGGCGTCGTAGCGGGTCTCGGCGGCGGCCGCGACGTTGCGTAGGGGGTGGAACGAGGAGACGCGCGGCGGTCGGCCGCCGAGCAGGCCGCAGCATTCGCGGGGGGACTCGCGCAGGCAGTGGGCGATCATGGCCTCGACGAGGCCCGCGGGGATCTCCAGCGGGTCGTCGAAGCCTTCGGGGTCGAACGCGGGGCGGGGCACCGGCTTCAGGCCTCGGGGTACAGCGGGGTGGAGAGGTAGCGCTCGCCGAGGTCCGGGAGCACCGCGACGATCAGCTTGCCGGCGTTCTCCGGCTTCTTGGCCAGCTCGATCGCCGCGAACGCCGCCGCTCCGCAGGAGATGCCGCAGAGCATCCCCTCCTCGCGGGCCATCCGGCGGGTGGTCTCGAAGGCGTCCTCGTCGCGGACGGCGACGACGTCGTCGAGGATCGAGAGGTCCAGCACGTCGGGGATGAACCCGGCGCCCAGCCCCTGGATCTTGTGCTGGCCGGGGCGCAGCGGCTCGTTCTTGAGCTTCTGGGCGATGACCGGCGAGCCCGTCGGTTCCACGGCGACCACCTTCACCGACGGCTTCCGCTCCTTCAGCAGCCGCCCGACGCCGGTGATCGTCCCTCCGGTGCCGACGCCCGCGACGAACACGTCGATCGCCCCCTGGGTGTCGCGCCAGATCTCCTCGCCGGTGGTCCGGTAGTGGACGTCGGGATTGGCGGGGTTGGAGAACTGCTGGGGCATGAACGCCTTGGGGAGGCTCTTGACCAGTTCCTCGGCCTTGCGCATGGCCCCCGGCATCCCCTCGGAGGTGGGCGTCAGCACGATCTCGGCGCCGAACGCCTTGATCAGCCGGCGCCGCTCCAGGCTCATGCTCTCGGGCATCGTCACGATCAGACGGTAGCCCCGCGCCGCGCAGGTGAACGCCAGGCCGATCCCGGTGTTGCCGCTGGTCGGCTCGACGACCACGGTCTCCGCGTCGACGTCCCCCCTGGCCTCGGCCGCGTCGATCATCGCCACGCCGATGCGGTCCTTGACCGACCAGAGCGGGTTGGCGCTTTCCAGTTTGACCGCCACGGTCCCCTTGGCGCCGTCGACCACCCGCCGCAGCTTCACCAGGGGCGTGCCGCCGATCGTCCCCGTCACGTCGTCGAAGATCTTCCCGTACGACCAGACTTGCCCCTCGACGTTCATGTTCCAATCCTCTTGGATCTGCTTCATTCCCTTCGGACCCACATGGGGAAGATCGGCCGCGGGCCGTCGCGCGATCCAATCCGCGTAGCCGTACCTTCCATTTTCCGATCAAGTATGCGGGCCGCGGCCCCGTGGTGCAAGGACGTCCGGGCGGACGAGGGCGCGCCGCGCCGCCTCGGTCGACGTCGACCCCCGATCCCCGGAGCCTGGCGATCAGGCGCGGCGGCCGGCGTCAGACCGCCTTCGACGCCGCGGCGTGGGGGTCGGGGTCGATGGCGGGGCGTTCGGCGAATCGGGCGAGGACCGCGACGATGACGGCCATCGTCAGATACGCGGCGCTCCAGTGGTACGGCGTCTGTCGCGCCGAGGCTTCCGCCCGGCCGAGGGCCCGCAGCTCGGCGACCGCCGCGGCCGGCGTCGTCACCGCGCCGGAGGGCAACGGCGAATGGATCACGCCGAACCACGCCAGCGCCGCCGCCAGGGCCAACGTCCCGACGGTCGCGCGGGCGCGGCCGTCGATCAGCAGGGCCAGGCTCGCGCCCCAAAGCAGGCTCGTGACGATGAACCCACCGGAAAGGGTCGTGACCGTCGCGACCCAGTGTTGAAGCCCCGGCGGCCACTGCTCGAACGGCTTGCCGATCTCCGGCAGCGCCTGGTTGACCGCCAAGGTCGCCAGGTACGCCAGGGCCGGCGCGCACGCCAAGGCGACGGCCGGGTAATGGCGGGTCGGCGTGGCCGCGAACGACTGCGCCGTGATCTCAAGGCCGATGAAGATCAGGACCGGGAAGACCACCGCCTTGGGCAGGAGGAAGAAGATCCAGTCGAAGCAGCCCAGGACGCCGACGGCCCCGATGAACACCGCCGTCGCCAGGGTGTAGCCGGCCCGCGCGCCCATCGCCTTGTACGCGGGGTGGCCGATGTAGGGCGTCGACTGGATCACCCCGCCGAAGCCGCCGCCGATCAGCGTGGCGAACCCCTCGGCGGCGACGATCCAGCCGGTGTGGTAGTCGTCGCCGACGGCCGCGGCGCTCTCGGCGCAGTCGACGCCGCCGATGATCGTCGCCAGGGCCAGGGGGAGCGCCACCGGCAGGTAGCCGGCCGCCTCGCGCCAGTTCGACTGAAACCAGGTCCACCACGAGGCCGCGGGGAGCGGAAGCGACGGCCGGAGCCAGGCGTCGGGTCGTCCTCCTTCCGGGCCGGGGCCGAGGCCCGCCAGGAACATCCCATAATAGATGGCGCAGCCGACGACCACCGCCGCCAGCATCCCGGGCGCGCGGTCGGGGAGCCTCCAGCGGGCCGAGAGCGTCGCCAGCACGACCGCCAGCGACGCGAACCCCGCCACCGGCTGCGTCGCGACGTCCAGAAGCGGCAGGAAGGCGATCAGCACCAGCGCGATCGCCGTCAACGACCCTAAAAGCCCGGCCCTGGGGACGACCCGGCGGACCCAGCCGCAGAACGGGGCGCACGCCAGTTTGAACAGCCCCGAGGCCAAAAGCATCGCCACGCCGACGTACCAGGCGTGCTCGGCCGCCGCCGTCGGGTCCATCCCCCTCCCCCTCGCGGCGACGAACGCCGGGCCCAGGATCAGGAAGACCGAGCCGAAGGTGCTGGGGGTGTCCAGCCCCAGCGGCATCGCCGTGACGTCGGGCCTTCCCAGCCGTCGGGCCAGCCGGAACGCCATGACCGTGAAGATCAGGTCTCCCGCCAGCACCCCGACGGCCGTGCCGGGGATCATCCGAGTCAACACGAAGTCGCGCGGGAATCCGAACGCGGCGACCAGCAGGCTCGCCATCAGGATCATGTCGCCGACGTTGTCGATCATCAGCCCGAAGAAGGCGTTCACGTCGCCCGGCCGGGCCCAGTCGTATCGCGGGCGAAGTCCTTGCTCCGGCGCGGATGTGATGCTCACGAAACGGCCCCTGGAGGAATGGGCGGCCTTCTCCCCTTGAGGGAGAAGGTGGCCGAAGGCCGGATGAGGGGTGGGCGCGACAAGAAACCTCCGGATGCCGGGGTCTTTCAAAACGCGACGCCTTCGCCGGGACGCGGCGGCGGTTCACCCCTTATCCGGCCCTTCGGGCCACCTTGTATCTCCGAAGGAGCCAGAGTGGCGGTGTTGAAGCCTGGGATTTCCGCTAAAAACAACCCTCGCGGCATCCCAGGCGGAAACACAGCCGCTTCTCCCTCAAGGGGAGAAGGCGATCGTCGCGGCGACCCTGGCTTCTTCCTTCCTTATATATATGAGGCTCAGTCCCCCTGGCGAATCCATGTCTCGTCGAAGGCCGCGTGCATCATCGTGCTCTTATTGGTCTCGCCCGCGGGGGGCTTGAGGGAGTAGGTGTAGGTCGCGTGGATCGCGCCGTCGCGGGCCTGGGTCATCGAGGGGTAGTGGAACGACGAGCCGGGCTCGCCCCGTTCCAGGTGGCGGGTGATCGGCCAGGTCCGGCCCTCGTCCTCGGAGAGGGAGACGGCCAGGGAGTGTCGGCCCCGGGGGAGGTCGTTGTGGATCAGGGCCCAGGCGCCGCCTTGGAGCTTGATCGCCTCGATCCCCGCGCCGGGGTTGTCGAGCGTCGTGTCCTCGACGTCGGTCCAGGTCTTCCCCTCGTCGGGCGAGGTCGCCACGCGGACCTTGTTATGGGGGCCGTTGTCGCGGAAGAAGGCGACGAGCGTGCCGTCCTCGCGTTGGACCAGCGTCGGCTGGATCGCGCCGAAGCCGACGGTCGGCGTCCCGGCGGTCCAGGTCTTCCCCTGGTCGTCGCTGATCGCCATCAGGGAGAGGGAGAAGGTGTCGCAATATAAAGGAAGGAGCCAGCGGCCGGACGGCAGGACGATTCCCCGGACGCGGGGCATCCAGCCCAGACGCTGGTAGAGCGGGTCGGCGGCGCGGGTCGGGAACGGCTCCAGTTCCTTGGCGTATCTGGCCTTCTCCTCGGCGGTGAGTTTGGCCAGGGATTCGGCGACGGCCTTCTCGACGGTCCCCGTCGCGGGGGTGACGTGCAGGACCTCGGTGGATTCCCATCGGATCGGCCCCGGCGGGCCCTGGGAGGGGTCGGCGACGCTCCATTTCAGGAGGGCGCTTTCCCAGCGGTGATCGAGGATCGTGGGTCGGAACATGTGGATATGTCCGTCGGGCGCGATCAGGAGCGCGGGGTTGCAGTCGGGATAGCCGGGGGTGTCGGCGGTCTGGAAGCGGGGGGACCAGGCGTCGGCCCCCTTGCGCAGCCATGCGGCTTGGATCACGACGTCGTCGGCTTTCCGCTCGCCGGTGCCGGAGTACCACACGGCCAGGAGGTCGCCGTCGGGGGTCTCGGCGACGCAGGAGGCGTGGTTGTGCTTGGGCTCGGGCTCGAAGATCATCCGTTTGACGACCTCCGGTTCTTGCGCCGCGGCGGCGGCGGTCAGGAGCCCCAGCAGTCCGATCCAGCCGGCGAATCTCGTCGTTCGCGTCATCGTCGATGCGTCCCGTTCGGTCCAGGGTCGAGGAGGCGGAATGGCGACGGCTCCGAGTCTAGGCCGACGGCCCGGCCGCGGCAAGCGGCGAGAGCCGCGCCCGCGGCGACTTCACACGGGTTCGATCGCGCGTCCGGACGCGGCGGCGGCGGCGGCGCAACTTCTTTAGGTGCTTTGGTTTGATGTCGATTCATGATTGGCTTCGATCGTCGATGTCGATTATTGGAATCGATAAGTCCGTCCCCTCTCCCGGTGGGCTGACGACCCGACACTTTTTCAGAAGTCGTCACGA
>CALCIB010000115.1 GCA_937907525.1 uncultured Planctomycetales bacterium
AAGGGGAGAAGGCGATGATCGCCGCGGCCTCCGAAAAAGTGGCGGGTCGTCAGCCCGGCGGGAGAGGGGACGAAAGATCCGCGAGCGCTCCATCCCAAAACCCGACGTGGCCGGGATTGATCTTCCGACCCCTCCGCGCTTGTGCTATCAATCCGCCGACGGCGCGACCAGGCGCGGCGACGCGCGCGCCGAGCGACTCGGCCGACCCGACCCGGATCGGATCGTACCATGTCCCGCCTCGGCGCGCCGCGCGCGGAGGGAGGCGTCCCAGGGAGGGGATGACCCATGATGGGCCGGCGACTCGTTTTTTCACTCGGCGCGGCGTTGCTGGTCGCGTTCGGCCCGGTTCGCGCCCTCGGCGTCCAGGCCGATCCGCTCGCGGAGCCCGTCGAGGCCCGGGAACCGGCCCCGCTCGCGCCCGCCGAGCCGTCGCCGCTGTCGCCGGCCGACTTTCCGGCGGCTGGTGACCCCGGACTCGCCGATTTGCCGCCGGAGCGACCCGCGGCGACCGAGCTGGACGCCGCGCCCGCGCCCATGACCAGGCCGTTCCAGGCCGTCGACCCGCTCCAGGACGAGGACGTGGAGCGCGCCCAGGCCCCCGCGCCGGCGCCGGCCGCGCCGGCGGCGCCTCCGGCCGCGGGCGATGGCGGGTTCATGCTGCCGCTGGACCGGATCCCGCTGGGTCGGCACGAGGTCGTCGTGGACGTCGAGGTCCAGGCCCCGGCGGAGATGAACAAGATGAAGCCGGCGACGGCCGTCATCATCGTCGCCAACACCGGCTCCTCCGACGCCTTCGACGTCGTCGTTCGCGACGAGCTTCCCGCCGGGCTGAAGTTCATCTCCAGCACCGTCCCGCCCGACAGCAAGGAGATGGCCGAGAAGGGACTGCTCACCTGGACGCTGGGGACGCTCGCCGCCGGGGCGAGCAAGCGGATCCCGTTGCAGGTGGAGCCCACCCAGGCCGTCCACATGGACCACGCGGCGACCGTCAGCTTCCGGGCCGGCAGCAAGGCCCGCACCCTGGTTCGCGAGCCCAGGCTCAAGGTCGAGGTCGTCCAGGCGCCCAGCGTCGCCAAGCAGCTCAAGGGGAAGACGGTCGAGTACCGGATCTCCGTCACCAACACCGGCGACGGCCCGGCCCGCGACATCATGGTCTTGGCCAAGCTCAGCCCGGGGCTTCGCCATGAAAGCCTCGCCCGCAGCGAGGACAACAGCCTGGAACACCCCATCGACGTCCTCGGCCCCGGCGACCGCTACGACCTGCCGACGCTCACCGTCGACGCCTCCCAGGGCGGTCCCCAGACCTGCGTCGTGACCGCCAAAAGCGCCGACGTCGTCTTCGCCGAGACCGACGCCCTGGTCAAGTGCGACGTCGACGTCGTCGAGCCCAAGATCAAGATCGACCTGGCCGTCCCGGAGAAACGCTACACCGACACCGTAGGCCAGTACGCCGTGACGGTCGAGAACCCCGGCACGGCCCCGGCGCGGAACGTCATGGTCTCGGTCGCCCTGCCGCTGAGCGGTCGGCTGGTGGCGACGCCGCCGGAGGCGGTCTTCGATCGCAAGACCCAGCGCCTGGTTTGGACCATCGCCGAACTGCCGCCGACCAACGACCCGGGCAATCCCGCGGCCAAGCCCCGCGTGCTGCCGTTCGAGGTCCGCCTGGGCGACGTCGGCTTCTACGAGGTGACCGCCGAGGCCAAGGCCGACGGCGTCGCCGTCGAGCGCCAGAAGCGCTCGACCGACGTGCAGGGGATGGCCGATCTCGACGTCATCGTCTTCGAGCGCAAGCGGGTCGTCGACGAGGGGGGCGAGACGATGTTCCTCATCAAGCTCCACAACTACGGCAAGAAGGAGGCGGCCGAGGTGGCCGTCGAGGCCCTGTTGTCGAAGAACCTCCAGCCCACCGAGATCTCCGGCGGTCCCGAGGGGAAGTCGGGGATGAAGCCGGAAGACCGGGGCGTTCGCGTCTTCTTTCCCAAGATCGACCGAATCGGTCCCGGGGCGACGATGGTCCTGGGCGTGAAGGTGAACGCCGCCGCGGTCGGCGACGGCATCGGCACCTGCGAGGTCGACGTGAAACAGGCCGACGCCACCGCCGCCGTCCTCAAGGGGATGGCAAACGTGAAAGTCACCCAGGGCCGCCGCTCCGCCGCCGCCGTCGAACCGGACGTCAAGTGACCCGGACGCTGGCGGGGAGTTAGGATGGAGCGTATCGACGATCCCCGGCGCCCACTCGAACGAAGGTCGCGGACGCGCATGCCCCAGGGCTTCCTCCCATTCGAATCCTCGCGAACGATCGTCCCGCGCGAAGCGCGCGGGGCGGTCTTCACCAAGCCTTGGGTCGTGGACCTTCTGCTCGATCTGGCCGGCTATCTTCCCGACGCCGACCTCGTCGATGCCCTGGCGATCGAGCCGGCGGCCGGGGACGGGGGCTTCCTCGTCCCGATGGCCCGGCGGCTCGTCGCCTCGTGCCGGAAGTCGGGACGCCCCCTTGGGGACTGCGCCGACTCTCTCGTCGGGTACGAAATCGATGACGGGAGCGCGACCGCGGCCAGGGCCGCGGTCGCGCGCGGGCTGATGGAAATCGACGTTCCCGACGCGACCGCCGCGAAACTGGCGGCGGGATGGGTCCGAAGCGGGGATTTCCTCCTGGATGCGTTCCGTCTTCCCAAGGCCGACTTCGTCATCGGCAACCCGCCGTACATTCGGCTGGAGGACGTCGATGACGAGATGACCCGGCTCTATCGCGACGCCTACGCGACCATGCGGGGCCGGGCCGACCTGTACGTCGCCTTCATCGAGGCGTCGCTGCGGCTCCTGAAGCCCGGCGGCGTCTGCTCGTTCATCTGCGCCGACAGGTGGATGCTCAACCAGTACGGCGAGGGCCTGCGGCGTCTCGTGACTGGCGGCCACGGCGTCGAGGCGGTCGTCGAGATGCACGAGGCCGACGCCTTCGAGGACGACGTCAGCGCCTATCCGGCCGTGACGGTCATTCGACGCTCGCCGCAAGGCCGGGCGGTGGTCGCGAGCGTCGGCCGGGAGGCGGGGGGGGGGAACGGCTCCGGAGTGGTTTCGGCCTTGAAGGCCGCGGCCCGGGGCGAGGAAGTTCCTCCCGTACCGGGAATGGTCGTGGCCGCCGTCGAGGGTTGGTTTACCGGCGGCGATCCCTGGCCGTGTGGCTCTCCGAAGCGTCTCGCGCTTCTCAGGTGGTTGGAGGAGCGGTTCGAGCCGCTCGAGTCCGAGGCGACCGGGACCAGGGTCGGCATCGGAGTCGCCACCGGCCGCGACGGCGTCTTCATCACGAGGGACGCGGGATTGGTCGAGACCTCGCGGCTCTTGCCACTGGCCCTGGCTTCGGACACGACCAGCGGTCGTCTCCAATGGTCGGGGCATTACCTGGTCGACCCCTGGGACGACGAGGGCCTGGTGAAGCTCCCGGACCATCCAAGGCTCAAGGCTTACCTTGAAAAGCACCGCGAGTCGCTCGCCAAACGCCACGTCGCCGAGAAGAACCCGACGGCATGGTACAGGACCATCGACCGCGTGAACCGCGCGCTCGTCTCCTTGCCCAAACTCTACGTCCCGGACATCAAGGACCGGCTCAACCCGGTACTCGACTCGGGCGCGACCTACCCGCACCACAACCTCTACGTCATCACGTCCAACGGTTGGGACCTGGAGGTGCTCGGGGGCCTGCTCCTTTCGGCCGTGGGTCAACTCTTCATCGAAAGCTACGGCGTGAGGATGCGAGGCGGATACCTCCGCTTCCAGGCCCAGTACTTGAGGCGGATCCGCGTCCCGAACCCCAACGCGATCCCCAAGGCGCGGGCCGACGAGTTGATCCGGGCGTTCCGCGAACGCGACCGGGAACTCGCGACCAGGGCCGCGTGTTCGATCTACGGCATCGACCCCGAAGCGCTGGAGGCGGCCATTGGACGTTGAAACCCGACTCCAGGACGCGATCGAGAAGTTCTGGGAAGGTCGTCGAAAGCAACAGCGGAAGCAGATCGATTCGGGCAAGATCGACGCTGGCACGCGCGGGGCCGTCACCGGCGGCACTCACATGGGGGCCCTGGAAGTTCTCGTCACGGACGTTCTGATCGAGGCCGGGCTGAAGCGGCTCGATGTTCGATCGAGGACCGCCATCGAGCTTCCCGGGTATTACCGGCCCGAAAAGAAGTGGGATCTCGTCGTGGTCTCGGAAGGCCGTCTCGTGGCGGCGATCGAGTTCAAATCGATGGTGGGGTCGGTCGGGAAGAACATCAACAATCGGGCCGAGGAGGCCATCGGCAACGCCTCCGATCTGTGGGTCGCGTACCGCGAGGGGCGTTTCGGAAACTCCCCCGCCCCGTTCCTCGGGTACTTCTTCCTTCTTCAGAACGACGCCGAGGTCCAGCGGGTCCAAAGAGGCTTCAAGGAACCCCACTTCAAGGTCGATCCGATCTTTGAGAAGTCGTCCTACGGTAAGCGGTATGAGATCATGTGCCGTCGATTCGTCCTGGAGCGTCTTTACACCTCGGCCTGCCTCATACTCACCACCCCCGAGGCCGTGATCTCACAGCCCGCGGAAGACCTGAGCTTCCAACGCTTCGCCGGCGCGTTGAAGGGCCACGCGGTGACGTTCCTGGAGAGTCGGCCGGGCGAGGCTTGAGCGGTCCCGCGTGGATGAGAGTACGCCCGCCGCCGTCAGGACCAGCCGGAACCGGAGGTCGACGGGGGGGGCGAGGGCTTCGAGCCAGTCGGAGGCCATCTTGGCCAGGCGGTCGACGGTCCCCTCGGCGGAGCCGCGGGCGACGGCGGCGACGCGGCCTTGGGAGTCGATCAGGAAGTGCCAGGGGCCTCCCGACGGCTCCACGCCGAACGATCGGGGAGCCTCGGCCCCGGCCAGGTAGAGCGGCAGTTTCCTCCGATAGGGCTCCAACGCCGCGCGGACGCGGGCGGGGCCCTGGGAGTCGGCGGCGGCGACGGCCATGTCGAAACGGGAGTCGTCCTTGAGCCGGTCCCACGCCGTCGCCAGGCCGGGAAGGACGGGGAGCGCGTCGGCCGGCTCGGAGGAGAGGAAGACCAGCCACAAGACCCGGCCCTCCATCCCCAGGAACAACCGGGAGTCGGCGCCGTGCAGTCGGGAAAGCCGGGTGGGGGGCATCGGCTCGCCCACCACGGTCGACTTCGGGAACAGCCCCGAGCCGAACCGGAGCCAGGCCGCCCCCGACAAAAGCGCCAGCGCCGCGACCGCCAACGCCAGGTTGAAGCGGTCGGGCGCGCGGGGCTCGTCGTCGATCCACTCCGCCGGGTCGGTCGTCATGGACGGTCTCCAGAAGGCGGAGGGAGCGGCGCGGCCGTCGTCAACGGCGAAGCGGGACCGGATCGGGCGTCGGCACGGGGACGTCCACCGCGATGATCGTATCGTAGGGCGCGCGGGCGTCGTCGGGAATGGTCAATTTCAGGCCGTCGGGCGTGATCTCCTTCTTCAGCGGGGTCTTGCCGCCCAGAGGGAGCGCGACGCTCGTCGTCAGCGCCTCGGGGATGACGACCTCCTTGACGTCGGCTTTCAGGACGTGGAGGTAGATCGTCGGCGAGTGGCCCTCGGCCGCGGGGCGCGCGGTGGTCACGCCCCAGGGTTGGGGAGGGATCGGCCCCTTGCGAGTGCCGTAAACGGCCTTGCCGTTGGCCTCCAACCAGCGGCCCAGGTCGAGCAGGCGCTCGGCGGCCTCGGCGGGAATCGTTCCGTCGGGCTTGGGGCCGACGTTCAAGAGCAGGTTCGCCCCCCGTCCCGCCGCGCCGACGAGGGCGTGGACGAGCGCCTCGGTCGACTTGTAGGCGTGGTCGTTGGCGTTGTAACCCCAGGAGCCGTTCATGGTCAGGCAGGTTTCCAGCGGCAGCTTGTCGGCCGCCTCGGCCTTGTTGAAGCCGGCGGAGTTCTCGCCGGGAAGATCCTGCTCGAACATCTGGAAGTCCTCGCCGGGGAAGGGGGCGACGTGGTGGTTGTTCCCCGCGAGCGCTCCGGGCTGAAGGTCGTGGATGATCTTGTAAGTCCCCTCCAGGTCCCAGGCGGCGTCGGGGGCGTCCCACCAGCCGTCGAACCAGAGGCCGCCGATCTCGCCGTAGTTGGTGCAAAGCTCGCGGACCTGCCCCTGGTAGTAGGCGACGTACTTCGCCCAGTCCCCCTTGGCCTCGCGGCCCGAGTGGTGGCCGGTACGGCCCAGGGGGAAGTAGTCGGGATGATGCCAGTCGAGCAGCGAGTAGTAGAAGAACAGCTTCACGCCGTGCTTGTGGCAGGCGTCGGCGAGGGCCTTGACGGGATCCTCGCCGTAGGGGGAGGCGTCCACGACGTCGTAGTCGGTCAGCTTGCTGTCGTACATGCAGAAGCCGTCGTGGTGTTTGGTGGTGATCGTGATGTAGCGGACGCCGGCGGACCTGGCGAGCTTGACCCACTCCTCGGCGTCGAACCGGGTCGGGTTGAACTGGGGCGGGAGCTTGCGGTACTCGGCGATGGGGATCTTGTCGTTGTTCATGACCCACTCGCCCTTGCCCAGGAGCGAGTAGACGCCCCAGTGGACGAACATGCCGAATTTGGCGTCCTCGAACCAGCGGCGGGCGGCGGCGTTGGGGGACTCGGCCGGGGCGGCCTGCTGGGCCCTGGCGGTTTGGGCGGCCGCGGCGGCGGCGAACGCGGCCAGCGCGAGGCCGACGACGAGCGGTTGTCGCTTGCTCATGATCCCTCCTTCCGATTCGGTTCGGCGCGAGGACCCGATCCGCGAAACCTCGCGGCGACGGAGAGCCTCGACGCGCGTTATGATAACCGTCGCCGCGGGGCGAGTCGCCAGGGCGTCGGCCGGACGAAACGGGGCCGCCGCCGCGATTCCCCGATCCGATCGCCGTCGATTCGTCGCTTGTTTCTAGATATGGGGAGCGGGAGGACGCGCGCGGGCCGACCGCCTCGAATCGGCCCGCGGGACCGCGCGTGCGAGGCGAGGGGAGAAGGCCCAGATGGCGAACGCGACGACCCCGAAGGACCAAATCCCGCTGTTCGACCCCTCGCCGGCGGGGAAGGCCCACGCCGCCCCGCCGCCGCGGCGGCGACGGTCGCGGTGGCGGCTCTTCCTGGCGCTCGGACTGGCGGCGGCGGGGGTCGTCGCGGCGGTCGCGGTCAAGACCGGGATCCCGCGCGCGAGCAAGAGGGCCCCGCTCACCCCGCTGTTCCACGTGGTCCGGACCCAACTGCCGATCACCCTCCACGCCCGCGGCGCGCTGGAGAGCGGCAAGAACCGCGAGATCATCAGCCGGGTCGAGGGTCAGAACGCCATCCTCTTCATCGTCCCCGACGGCACCATCGCCAAGAAGGGCGACCTTCTCTGCGAACTGGACTCCTCCGAGATCCGCGAGAAGCTGATCGCCGAGCGGATCACCCTCCAGCAGGCCAGGGCCGACGTCGACTCCGCGACCAAGACCCGCGAGGTGGCCGAGTTCGCCCTCCGCGAGTACGAGGGGGGGACCTACCCCCAGACCCGCCAGAACGCCGAGATCGCGCTTAAGACCGCCGAGACCAACCTCGACCAGGCCGCCGGCCGATTCGAATGGTCGACCCGGATGCACGCCCAGGGGTTCGTCGCCAGGTCCCAGATGATCGCCGACCGCGACGCCAAGGTGAACGGCGAGATCACCATGGCCCGCACCCAGGGCCAGATCCACGTCCTGGAGGACTACACCCGGCGCAAGAAGGTGATCGAGCTGACCGCCGCGGTCCAGAAGGCCCGCAGCGACGAACTCTCCAAGCAAGCCAAGCTCGCCCTCGAGGAATCCAAGAGGAAGAAGTACGAGACCCTCGTCGAGCACTGCAAGATGACCGCGCCGATCGACGGCCTGGTCATCCACGCCAACGACGCCATGAGCCGCTTCAGCGCCACCCAGGAGGTCATCCAGGAAGGGACGATGGTCCGCGAGAACCAGACCCTCTTGCGGATCCCGGACGTCTCGGAGATGCGGGTCAACGCCAAGCTGGACGAATCGGTCGTCAGCCGCGCCGCGCCGGGTCAGACGGCCCGGGTCACGGTCGAGGCCGTTCCCGGCACCGTCTTCCAGGGCCGGGTGGCGAGCGTGCAGGCGATGGCCGACCCGGTCAACCGCGACGTCCCGGAGGTCCGTTTTTACACCACCATGATCGCCATTCAGGGCGCGCCCACGGCGCTTCGGCCGGGGATGGCGGCGAAGGTGGAGATCCTCGCCAGCGAAGCCCAGGGGGTGATCGCCATCCCCATGAAGGCCGTCCTTCAGGCCCGCGGCGAGACCTTCGTCTACGTCGGCGGCGCCGGCGGCGCCATGCTCCGCCGCGGCGTCCGATTGGGAGGCGGCAACGACGAGATGATCGAGGTCGTCGAGGGCCTCGGCGAGGGGGAAATCGTCTCGCTCGACCCCATGGCCGTCATGACCGAGGCCGAGAAGCGCCAGGCCTTCGCCGCGGTCGACGCCCCCTCCGGCGACGAATGGCGCTAGGCCCGGCGCGGCCGGCGGCTCAACCCCGGCGGCGGCGGCGGCGGCGCGCCGTCGCGGCCAGGCCCAGCGCCGTCGCGGATCCCAGCAGCGCCAGCCCGGAAGGCTCGGGGACGGGGATCGAGCCGGGGACGGCGAACGTCGGGCTGAAGTTGTTGAACGCCAGGCCGATGCCGTTGGTCTTCGTCCCCACGAAGGTCAGTCGGATCGACTTGACGCCGTTGGGAAGGTCCCGGAAGCCGAAGGCCCACGGCAGGCTGTCCAGGGAATTCGGATCGCCCGGCCCCAGCCCCTTCGGCGAGAGCAGGGAGGCGAGCACGGAGCCGGTGTCGCTCAGGACGTCCACCCGCCATTGTTCGTACAGGCCGCCGCCGGTGGCGTCGACGTCCCAGATCTCGCCGGAGAATTCGCGGATGGTCTGGGTCGTGTCGTAATCGATGACGAACGGCCCCGGAACGCCGCCGATCGGGTCGGGCTGGCGGAGGAAGAACTGTCCCAGTCGGGGGTTCAGCCCGGATCCCTGCGGCGCCCGGTCGTGGACCCCGGTCCCGGCGCTGGTGGCGACGAAGCCGTCGTCGCCGTCGGTCCCCACCTGCTCGAACACCGGTAGGGCGTCGACCCCCCGGTCGAAGACGTCGTTCCCGTTCGTGTCGAAGAAGAAGCCGACCGACCCGCCTCCGGAAAGCGCGTACCGACCGCGCGGCACGGCGTCGTCGACCGGCGGGGCGCCGTCGGGGCGGGTCTCGAAGCCGATCATGTCGCTGGCGCGGGCGGGGCCGGGGGCCAGGCAGCCGAGAAGGACGAGGGCGGCGCATCGCGGGGCGGTCGGTCGTGGCATGGGTCTCTCCTGGTGGGGTCGGGACGCTCGCCGAAAATTCGCGGATCGCGGCGGGTTTCGACGCAAACGCTCGCGCGGCGTCTCGCGAATGTCTAAAAAACGCGACGATCCATCGACTTTCGCCGGCCGTCGAGCTAAGGTGGAAGCGCCCACACTCACATGACGAACGGGATTAACTCGACTCCGGAACCAGCGCGAGGCGCGTCATGAGGCCGATCGAGGGCGAAACGACCGACGGCCCGCTGCTGGAACGGCTGGGCGACTGGACCGACCACGCGGCCTGGTCGGAGTTCGTCCGGCGGTACGACCGCCTGGTCCGGCGCGTCGTCGGCTCGTACCGGTTGGACCACGACGCGGTCGAGGAGGTCCGCCAGCGGATCTGGATCGAACTGGCGGGCCGGATGCGCGGCTACCGCTACGACCCCTCGCGGCGGTTCCGCGCCTGGCTGGTCCGGCTCTGCCGCGGCCGCGCCGTGGACCAGTGGCGACGCCGCCGGCTCGAGCGCGCCCGCCTTGGGACCGCGAACGCCGAACTCGCCGCGCCGGAACGCTCGGAGGTCGACGATCCGGCGCGGCCGGCGTTGTTGCGGCGGGCCGAGCGGATTCAGGAGGCGGTGAAGGCCCGGGTGGACGCCCGGACGTGGGACGTCTTCTGGCGGATCGCCGTCGAGGACGCGAGGGTCGGCGACGTGGCCGAGTCGGCGGGGATCTCCTACGCCGCGGCGTTCGCCGCCCAGAAGCGGGTGCGGCGGATGCTCCGCGAGGAGGCCGCGCGATTCGAGGTCGCGGCGGGAGCGGCCAGGTGAGCCCCTGCCCGGACCCGGAGTCGCTCCGTCGCCTCGGCGCCGAGTCGCTCGACCCGGACGTCTTTCGCGCCCTGGAGGCGCACGTCGCCGGCTGCGGTCGCTGCCGGGAAGTGCTGGAGGGGTTCGCCCGATCCGACGCGACCGCGACGACCGAACCGGACGCCGACGCCGCCGCGCCGACCTCCGCGCCGAGGATTCCCGGCTGCGTTCTGGGCCGGGTGCTCGGCCGCGGCGGCTCGGGCGTGGTGTACGAGGCGGAACAGCCGGCGCTGGGGAGGCGGGTCGCCGTGAAGGTCCTGGCCGCCGCGGCCGATCTGGACGCGAAGGCCCGCGAGCGTTGGCTTCGCGAGGCCCGTGCCGCGGCCAGGGTCCGTCACCCCAACGTCGTCCGACTGCACGACGCCGGCGAGCACGACGGCCGGCTTTACCTGGTCTTCGACCTCGTCCCCGGCGGCAGCCTCCGCGAGCTGGCCTCCGGGCCGTCGCCGCCGGACGTCGCCGCGGCGATCGTCGAGACGATCGCCAGGGCCGTCGAGGCGATCCACCGGGCCGGGCTTTTGCACCTGGACGTCAAGCCGGCCAACATCCTGATGGACGGTCCTCCCGGCGCGGCCCTGGAGGACTTGACGCCGATGCTCTCCGATTTCGGCATCGCGCGGGAGACGTCGGAGGCCGCCGGCGCCACCGGGACGCTCGGCGGTCGGGGCACGCCCGCGTACATGGCGCCGGAGCAGGTCGCGGGCCGGTCGGGGACGGTCGGGCCGACGGCCGACGTCTTTTCGTTGGGGGCCACCCTCTACAAACTTCTGACCGGCCGGCCGCCGTTTCAGGGGGCGTCGGCCTTCGAGACCATGGACCTGCTGCTGGCCACCGAGCCGCCGTCGCCCCGGGCCCTGGCGCCGACGATCCCCCGCGACCTGGAGACGATCTGCCTGAAGGCGATGCAAAAAGCCCCGACCCGGCGGTACGCCTCCGCCGAGGCGCTGGCCGACGACCTGGCGCGCTGGCGCGAGGGACGGCCGATCCAGGCGCGGCCGGTCTCGAACATGGAGCGGGTCGCGCGCTGGTGTCGCCGCCACCCGGCCCCCGCGGCGTTGACCGCGGTCCTGCTCCTGACCGCGACGCTCGCCCTGATCGGCCTGACCGCGCTTTGGCGACGCGCCGAGGGGGCGCGAGCGCGGGCGACCCGGGGAGAGGCGTCGGCCGACCGCATGGTCGTCAATCTGGCCGCCATGCTTCGCCAGGCGGTCGAGGCGCCGGAGCGGTTCGTCAGCGAGCGCAGCGAGGACGCCAGCCGCGACGTTCTCGCGCTGACGGCCGACCTTCGACGCTCGCCCGAATTGGCGGCCAGGCACGCGACGACCGTCGCGGCCCTGGAACGGAAGTTGGCCGGATTCCGCCGCGCCCGGCTCGACTACGAGGGGTCCACCAGGCTTCTGGACGACGCCGCCGGCCTGCTGGCGATCCGATTCCGATCCCATCCCGATTCCGACGCCGGCGCCCGGCTGGCGGAGGCGATCCTCGGCCGCGCCGAATCGGTCGTGCCGGGCGGGCGGCTCGACGCCGCGATCGCCGACGTCCGACGCGCCGACGACCTGCTCCGGAACCTCCCCGACGGCCGTCTCGCGCGCGAGGCGTCGGTCGATCTTCACATGATCCGACGTTACATCGTCTACTGGCTGATCAGGACGGGGCGGGACGGGCGGGCCCGGGAACTCGCGCGCGAAAACGCCGAGGGATTGGCCGCGCTGGCGCGCCGCTTCTCCGGCTCGCCGGCCGTCGACCTGCTCGCGAGGTTCGCCCGCGCCGAGTTCGAGGCCGGCGCCGACCCCTCCGCGGCCGACTGGACGCGGGAGGCGTACTCCCTTTTCCCGAACGGAAGGGGCATGCCGACCAGGATGGAGGCGCTGCTCGCCCACCTCAACGCCGGCGAACTGCTGGGGCTGGCCGTCGCCGCGCCGGGGCCGTCCGATCCGAAGGCCGCGGCGGGGGCCTTGCTGAAAGAGTACGACGACCGCTGCCGGGCCTGGAACGTCTCGCCGCGGTATCGGGCCGAGACGATCGAGCACCTCAGCCAGATCGGCTGCGTCGCCGCGATGGAGGCTCGACGGGCCGGCGATTTTCGCAAGGCCCGGTCGCGCGTCGCCTGGATGATCGCGCTGGGCGGGATGCTGGCCGATCGTCCCGAGGTCCTTGGCGGCGGCCACGTCATGGCCAGCCGCGCCCATGAGCAGGAGGCCAAGATCGGTTGGGCCCAAAACGACCCGGCCGCCGTCGATCGCGGCCTTCGCGCCGCCTTGGTCGAGGCGTCGCTGGCCTTCGACGAGGCGCCCGAAGAGTTGGCCCCGCGCGTGCTGATCGCCGGGATTCGCGAGAAGTACGCCCGCTTCGCCGCCGCCGAGCCCGAGCGCCGGGGGACGGTCGAAGCGGAACGATGACCGTCAGCCGGCGCGGCGACGACGCGGCGCCGGTCGCGACGCGGCCGCGGCGACGGGGACGGCGAACCCGGCGCGGAGCGGCGATTCCAACGCCTCGAAGTCCGCGAACCGCATGAGGAAGCCTTCCTGCCGGGTATGGCCGGGGAAGACGATCTCCAGGCCGTCCAGCGAGCGGTCGACGACCGTCGCGACCCCGAAGAGGCTTCCCAGGGCCGGCGGCGCGCCCGGCTCGCAGGTCGGGAACCGCCGGGCGAGTTCCGCGGACGTCGCCAGCCGGACGACCGCCGGATCGACCCTCAGCGCCGCCGCGAGGCGGACGACGTCGATCCGAGACGTCGCCGGCAGGACCGCCAGGCGTTCCCCGTCGCCCACTCGGACCAGAACGGCCTTGGCCACCCGGCCGCCGGGGACGTGAAGGCTCGCCGCCAGTCTGCTGGCCGTGGAGGCCGGGGCGTGCGGCAGACTCTTGAACCAGACGCGACGGCCGCGGAGATACTCGGTGAGATACATCGGCGTCTCCTCTCTGGGGTGAATCCTCAAGTGAAATATAAGCGCCGCCGGTCCCTCGGAAGCCGAGCCGCGGCCATTTCGACGCCCGCGAATCCGGCCCGTCCCTCACAAGCCGGCGGGGGCGGCGAGCATTCGAACCGTTTCGCCGCGGGATTCGTCTTCAAGAGAGGGGGGAGACCTCCTAACATGGTGAAGAGGGCTCGCGGCGTCGGCGATGATCGCCGCGGCGCCCCAGGACGGCTCGGACCCGCCGGGGAGACCCGACGGGCGCGAAACGGCCTGGGGGACGCGCCGCGGAGGAAAGTCCGGACTCCCAAGGGCGCGGTGGTGGGTAACGCCCACCGTCCGGCGTTCGCGCGTCGGATAGGGAAAGTGCCACAGAAAACAAACCGCCTCGACGGCGAGGCTTCGGCGTCGTCGTCGCGGTAAGGGTGAAACGGCGAGGTAAGAGCTCACCAGCAGGTCGGGCGACCGGCCTGGCTCGGCAAACCCCACCGGGAGCAAGACCAAATAGGGGAGCAGCGGGAGCCAACGACGGCCGGCGGGGTTCGGGAGACCGGACTCCGCGAGCCGACGTCCCGCGCGGGTCGGCCCGGCCCGCCATCGACTCCCGGGTAGGTCGCTTGAGGCGTCGGGAGACCGGCGTCCCAGAGAAATGATCATCCGAGGCCGGACGAAACGGTCCCCGTTTCCCCGACCTCGACAGAATCCGGCTTACGCTCGCGTCGCGAGCCCTCTCCACCACCTCCCCCGGCTCGCCGAGGGGAGGTGTTTCTTTATGCTTACGCCAGCACCTTACGGGGCTGGATCAGCAGGCCGTCGGCCTCGCCCAGGGCGATCAGGCGGCCGTCGGGCCCGATCAGGGCGACCTCGGCGCCGGGCTCGGCCTCGCCGGGGACCTTGCGGCCGAGCCGGACTTCCGCCAGGGCCGCGTCGTCCAGCGCGACCCGCGGCAGGTAGGCGACCGCGTCCAGAGGCGGTCGGAGCAGGTCGCCCAGGGCGTCGCGGTCGAGTTCGTCGGGGTCCAGCGCGTCTTCCAGGACGAAGCCGCCGATCCGAGTCCGAACCAGGGCCTCCATCACCGCGCCGCAGCCCAGGGCCTCGCCCAGGTCGTGGGCGATCGACCGGATGTACGTCCCGCCCCCGCAACGCACCTCGACCTCAAGCGCGGGCCAGTCGTAGCCCAGGATCCGGATGCCGTCGATTCGGACGGGGCGGGGTTCCAGCACGACGGTCTCGCCGGCGCGGGCCAATTCGTAGGCGCGCCGGCCGTCGACCTTCAGCGCCGAATAGGCGGGAGGAAGCTGCATGACGTCCCCCACCTGCGTCGCCAGCGCCGTCTCGATCCCCGCCAGGTCGGGAATTCGAGGATCGATCGTGGGGACGACGACGCCGTCGACGTCGTAGGTGTCGCTCCGCGCTCCCAGGCGAAAGATGGAGCGGTACGTCTTGGGCATGCGCTGGACGTACTCGATGAGGCGGGTGGCGGAGCCGACGCAGACCACCAGCACGCCGGTCGCCATCGGGTCGAGCGTGCCGGCGTGGCCGACCTTGACTTTTCTGGGCAGCAATCGGGCGACGCGGTTGACGACGTCGCGCGAGGTCTCGCCGGGGGGCTTGTCGAGGGTCAGCACGCCTTCCCAGACCGGGGGGTCGTATGCGTCCAGCGTCATCGGTCGCGTCGTCCTGGAGGTGCGAAGGCGGGGAGGCCGACGGCGTCGATCGCCGCTCCCTGCCGGAGTCTACGGGCGGCCTCGGCGAACCGTTGGGACTCGGCCAGCCGCGCGGCCGGGTCGTGGCGGTATCCCGCCACTCGCCGATAGTGAAGGCTCGTCCGATCGCACGCCTCGGCCAACCGCGCGGCGTCGATCCCGAACCGGGCGACGCAGGCGGCGACGTCGGGCGTCGCGATCGCGGATGAATCGTCTCCGAACACCTTACGGGATTCCAGCCCGGATAGGACGGAGGACGCCAAAGAAACGTAGCCGTAAAGGTTTGGGTGATGCGTGTCTTCAATCACCTCGTCACCGAGCAGGCCCGAGGGGGCCGCGGCGATCAGCGCGCGGCGACCGTCGATCAGCAAGCAGCCCGCGCGCCGGGCGGCGACGCGACGGTAAGCCTCGCGAAACGGGGCCTGGCAACGGATCGGCAGGCCGTCGTGGTCGAGCGCGGCCAGGAACTCGACGGCGGCCTCCTCCATTTTCCCCTGTTTCCGCAGTCGCTCGCCGAGCCGGTAATGGGCCTCGGCGAATCCGGGGCGCCGCCGCAGGACGCCGCGGTAGATCGCCACCGCCTCGTCGTCGTCGAGGGTCCGGGCCCGCTGGATCGCCGCGGTGACCCGGGCGCGCTCGGCGGCGTCAACCTCCGGCGCGACGGTCGAGCGGCTGGGTTCGTAATCGGCCTCGTTGGCCGGCGGGATGATCAGGATCGGCAGCGCGCCGATCCGGCCGCACCATCCGACGATCGCGTCGAGCCGAGCGGCGAAGTCGTCCAGGACCGCGACGTATTCCGCCGGCGCGCACAGGGGAGGGTCGATGATCTGGTGGCGGTCCCTAAGCGACGGCGGCGCGTCCAGGCGGTTCTTGCTGATCAGCTCGCGGACCAGCCCGAGCAAGGGGGACGCGGCGTCGAGTCGATGCACGAGCCGCGCTGCGGCCGACGTCGACTCCAACCCGACCTCGTGGGCGCGGTCCTCCTCGAACCGCGCGGCGAACTCGTTGTGGCCGGAGTAGATCACGACGGCGTCCGGCCGACGCCGGATCGTCGCCAGCTTTTTGTGCTGTTGTTCCAACGAATCGCCCAGCCAGGCGAGGGTCTCGACCTCGAAGCGTCGCGAGGGCATCGCCTCTTGCAGCTTCCAGGCGACGATCCGGCCGACGGAGATCCACGGCCGATACGGCTCCCCAAGCGCGCTGGAGCCCCCCAGGACGAGGATGCGGTAGGTTCCGGGCGCCTCGGGCGGGAACGACGTCGGCAAGTCGGGAAAGCGATGCGCCCGCGCCTGGACGAACGCCGCGCCGGCCTCCAGCATCACGAGGGCGACCAGGCACGAGGCCCCCAGAAGGGCCAGTCGGCCGAGCCGCCCCGCCGGCCGTCGCCGACGCCGGGCGCGGACGGCCGCCCAGGCGAGCGGGAGCGTCGCGACGGCCCCCAGCGCCAGGAGGGCGCGGGCGAGGATCGCGCCGGAGAGGGCGGCCTCGACGACCCCCGCGCGGACGTTCCGCGGCAGGATCGGCCACCATCCCGGCAGCGCGAGGACCGCGACCGCCGCCCCGGCCGCGACCGCCGCGGCGCCGCCCAGGCCCAACGCGCGCGGGACCGACGTCCGAAATCGAGAGAAACGCATGGGTTGACCAGCCGGCCGCGGTCGTTCGGAAAGTTCGAGCCGGAGCCGCCCGGCCGCACACCATTATTGCCGAGTCCCGGTCGCGGGGGTAACGTGGTGGGGAGGGCCCCGAGCCCATCGGGGAGGCCGCTCGGCCGACGCCGGGGCGGTCGCCCTCCCGTTGAACGTCCGTCGTCGCAGCTCCAGGATACCTGGACGGAGTCTCCATGTCCGCGTCCGACCCCTCGATCCCCGCCCCCAAGGCCACGGGCCGCGCCGTGAAGCGCGTGGCGATCCTCTTCGCCGGCGGGCCGGCTCCGGCCGCCAACGCGGTCATCTCCACCTGCGCCGCGTCGTTCCTGAGCAAGGGCGTGGAGGTCGTCGGCGTCCTCAACGGCTACTCCCATCTGGTCGAGTACGCGGCCGACCACCCGATGCGGGAGGGACGCGACTACGTCCTCCTGACCGCCAGGAAGCTTCGTCGCACCCGCAACACCCGCGGCATCATGATCGGCACCGCCCGCGCCAATCCCGGCAAGGACGTCGCCGCTCCCGAGCACCTCAAGGACGCCAAGCGCTCCGCGCTTCTTCGGACGGTGTACGACGCGCTTTGCTCGCTGGAGGTCGACGCCCTGGTCTCCATCGGCGGCGACGACACGCTCAAGACGGCCAACAAGCTGAAGCTCTTCCAGGAGTCGCTGCCGGCCGACGCCAAGCGGATCTCGATCGTCCACGTCCCCAAGACGATCGACAACGATTACCGCGGCATCGACTTCACCTTCGGCTACTTCACCGCCGTGGAGTTCCTGGCCGAGGAGATCCGCAACCTCCTGGCCGACGGCGAGGCCACCCGGGGCTTCTTCATCGCCGAGTGCATGGGCCGCTCCGCCGGCTGGCTCGCCTACGGCGCGGCCATCGCCAGCGAGGCCAGCATGGTCGTCAGCGTCGAGGACCTGGTCGGCGACCTGCTGACCGAGGAGACCGTCACCGACCCCAAGACGAAGACCTCCACGACCCGCAAGGTCATGAACATGGACGTCTTCATCGCCAAGATCGTCGATCTGATGCTCGACCGCGCCAAGCTGGGCAAGGAGCACGGCGTCGTCGTGTTGGCCGAGGGGCTCGCCTCGTTTCTCCCCAGCAGCCATCTGGAGGACGCCCAGTTCGACGAGCACGGCCATCTCCGCCTCGGCGCCACCAACATGGCCCGCCTGGTCGCCGACCTGGTCGGCGAGGCGTACCGGGAGAAGACCGGCGAGAAGCACCGGATCACCCCCGTGCAGCTTGGCTACGAGGCCCGTTGCGCCTTGCCGGTGGCCTTCGACGTGCTTCTGGGGAGCCAGCTCGGCGTCGGCGCCATGCGGGCCCTCGTGGAGGAGCAACTCGACGGCGTGATGATCTCCACCGCCGGCCAACTCGACCTGCGCTACGTCCCCTTCGAGAGCCTGATCGACCCCAAGACCCTGGTGACGGTCGTCCGCTTTATCTCCGTCGGTTCCGACTTCCAGCGCCTCGCCCGCGTCCTGGAAGCCTCCCAGAACCATTGACCGACCCGCCGCGGAAGCACACGACGTCCCGCCCACCCCATGCGCCCTACTGTTCGGCACGGTTCGCATAGCCGGCCGTTTGGGAAGGCCATCCCCCCCTTCTCCCCTTGTGGGAGAAGGTGCCCCGAAGGGGCGGATGAGGGGTGGCGCGACCGGAAGCCTCTGAATCCACCCCTCATCCGGCCTTCGGCCACCTTCTCCCACAAGGGGAGAAGGGATGTTCGACTTCCGCTCGCGGGGCCCCGGATCTCGTACCGAACCGTGTTGGACGCTCGCGACCGGCGGGGGCTTGTCGTCGCGGGCCGCTCGTGATGCAATCGGAAGGCTTCCGTCGCGGGCCGCTCCGCGGCGGGTCGTTCGAGTGGTCGGCCCGTGGTTCGAGGATCGAGAACGCGCCATGCCTCCCCGCAACGTCGTCGTGGCCCAGTCCGGCGGGCCGACCTGCGTCATCAACAACTCCCTGCGGGGGATCGTCGAGGCCGCCCGCCGCCGCCCCGACCGGATCGGCAAGGTCTACGGCGGCCGGTTCGGCGTCGAGGGCGTGCTCAAGGAGGAGTTGCTCGACCTTTCCGCCACGCCCGACGAGGAGATCGCGCTTTTGCGGACCTCGCCGGCCGCGGGGAGCGTCGGCACCTGCCGCTACAAGCTCAAGAAGGGGCAGGACGAGGACTTCGCCCGCGTCGTCGAGGTCTTCAAGGCCCACGACGTCGGCTACTTCTTCTACATCGGCGGCAACGACTCCCAGGACACCGCCCACAAGGTCAGCGTCCTGGCCCACGAACGCGGGCTGGACCTCGTGGCCGTCGGCGTCCCCAAGACCATCGACAACGACCTCGGCGACGCCGAATTCACGCTGCTGGACCACTCGCCGGGCTACGGCTCGGTCGCCCGCTACTACGCCTGTTACGTCCGCCAGGCTAACGAGGAGAACGCCGGCTCTCGCCCGGCCGACCCCGTGCTGGTGATCCAGGCGATGGGCCGCAAGATCGGCTACATCCCGGCCGCCGCCCGCCTCGCCGATCCCGAGCGGAGGATGCCGCTGCAAATCTACCTGACCGAGTCCGGGCTGAGCCTCCAGCAGCTTGGCGAGAACGTGATCCGCCAGTTGGAATCCGACGGCCGCTGCATCGTGGTGGTCAGCGAGGGCTTCGACGTCGGCGACTTCGGCACCGTCCGCGACAGCTTCGGTCACGTCCAGTTCGGCTCCAGCCAGCAGACCGCCGCCCAGGTCGTGGTGAACTACCTGAACACGCTGAAGTTTCCCGTCCCCGGCAAGGCCCGCGGCCAGGTCCCCGGCACCGACCAGCGCAACGCCATCGCCTACGCCAGTTCCATCGACCTGGACGAGGCTTACGGCGTCGGCCGCCACGCCGTCGAGATCGCCCTGAACGACGGCAACGGCTGGATGGCCACCATCCTCCGCGACCGATCAAGCTCGACCTACGACGTCCGCTACGACAAGGCGCCGCTCGACAAGGTGGCGAACTCCGAGCGGTTCTTCCCCAAGGAGTGGCTCGCGCCCGGCGGGACCGACGTGACCGACGAGTTCGTCGACTACGCCCGGCCGCTGATCGGCGAGGACTGGGTGAGCGTGCCGACGGTCGCCGGCCTTCCCCGGTTCGCCAGGATCGCCCAGGTCTTCGCCGCCAGGAAGCTGCCGCCTTACGTCCCCCAAACCCACCGAAAGTAAGTCGACGGCCGCGCCCCGGCGATGGACCCGACGCCGCGCCGAAGATAGAATCACGACCTACGACCGCCCATCCCGCCTGAACGAAACGATAGGACTGAAAGCGAACGCCAATGGCCGCCATCAAACCGACCGCCGACATCGGACTCGTGGGCCTCGCCGTGATGGGCGAGAACCTGGTGCTGAACATGGCCGACCACGGGTACACGGTGGCCGTGTTCAACCGCACGACGTCCAAGGTCGACGCCTTCCTCGCCGACCGGGCCAAGGGCAAGACGATCGTCGGCGCCCATAACGTCAAGGACCTCGTGGCCCACCTGAAGCGGCCCCGCAAGGTCATGATCATGGTCAAGGCCGGCGCCCCGGTCGATCAGGTCATCGACGAACTGGTCCCGCTGCTGGAGCCGGGCGACGTCCTCATCGACGGCGGCAACTCGCACTTCCCGGATTCGACCCGCCGCACCCGGGCGCTCAAGGAGAAGGGGATCCTGTTCGTCGGCGCCGGCGTCTCCGGCGGCGAGGAGGGGGCGCTCAAGGGCCCCTCGATCATGCCCGGCGGCAACCCCGACGCCTGGCCCCTGGTCAAACCCATCTTCCAGGACATCGCCGCCAAGGCCCCCGACGGCGCGCCTTGCTGCGACTGGGTGGGCCCCGAGGGCGCGGGCCACTACGTCAAGATGGTCCACAACGGCATCGAGTACGGCGACATGCAGCTCATCTGCGAAGCCTACTTCCTGATGCGACGGCTCCTGAAGATGGAGCCCCCGGCCCTCCACGACGTCTTCGACCGCTGGAACAAGGGCCCGCTGGACAGCTACCTGATCGAGATCACCCGCGACATCCTGGCCCACAAGGACCCGGAGACGGGCAAGCCGACCGTCGATTCCATCCTGGACGCCGCCGGCCAGAAGGGGACCGGCAAGTGGACCGTGATCTCCGCCTGCGACAACGGCGTCCCCCTGACCCTGATCGCCGAGGCCGTCTTCGCTCGCGCCCTCTCCGCCCAGAAGGACGAACGGGTGGCCGCGTCGAAGGTCTTGAAGGTCCATCCCTCCGCCTTCAACGGCAACCCCCAGACGATGGTCGACGCCATCGAACAGGCCCTCTACGCCAGCAAGATCGTCTCCTACGCCCAGGGCTTCGCCCTCATGCGGGCGATGGCCAGGGAATCCGGCTGGGAGATCAACAACGGCGCCGTCGCCATGATGTGGCGCGGCGGCTGCATCATCCGCAGCGCGTTCCTCGGCCGCATCAAGGAGGCGTTCGACCGCGATCCGAACCTCACGAACCTCCTGATCGACCCGTTCTTCGCCCAGGAAGTCGGCCGCTCCGAGGAGAACTGGCGCCAGGTCGCCGCCGCGGCGATCACCCACGGCGTCCCCGCGCCGGCGATGACCTCGGCGCTTTCCTACTTCGACGGCTACCGCTCCGCCCAGCTTCCCGCCAACCTGCTGCAAGCCCAGCGCGACTACTTCGGCGCCCACACCTACGAGCGAACCGACAAGCCCCGCGGCCAGTTCTTCCACACCAACTGGACCGGCCACGGCGGCGCCACCTCGTCGTCGACCTACAACGCCTGAGCGCGCTCGGGGTCGAATATCACCTGGACCGAGCATGCGTCTTCCCTTCTCCCCTTGTGCAAGATTATTCGTGAGTGACGTAAGTCCAAGAACGATCCCGGATGCCTCGTCCGATCACCCAACCGTCCAATGACTTAGGGCGGCCTTGGGCTGATTTGCGACAACACCCGGCACCATAACGATTTACGAGTCCCACGAATAATCTTGCCTTGTGGGAGAAGGTGCCCCGAAGGGGCGGATGAGGGGTGGCGCGGCCAGGAGTCGTGGACTTCAAGGTCATGGTTTGACGTGGGTTGCAACGGCGATCATACCCCTCATCCGGCCTTCGGCCACCTTCTCCCACAAGGGGAGAAGGGATGATCGGCATCGCCGTTATTCGATGGCTCCCGTCAAATCAAGGAAATTCCGTAAAACCTGTCGTCGGATCGACCGGGATTTCGTCGTATCAGATGACGGAGCTAGTGGAAACGAGCAGGAGAGGATCAAGACTCGGCATCAGGGCGATTGGCCCCGGACAAGGAGGTTCGCGATGTTGGTTCTCAGCCGCAAGGCGTTGCAGTCGGTGATGATCGGCCAAGACGTCAAGATCACCGTGATTCGCGTCGAGGGGAATCAGGTCCGGATCGGCATCGAGGCCCCCGGCGACGTCCGCATCCTTCGCGGCGAGTTGCTCGACGAGTCCCAGGAGGCGTCGGGCCGCTCCGAGGCGCTTCTGGAGTTGGCGGCCGCGGCCTCCTGAAACCGGCGGACGATCGCCGCTCACGAGCCGAAACGACCGCCGGGCCCGAACAGTCGGGCGAGCGCCTGGTCGAAAAGGCCGAGTCGGCGCATCACGTCCAGGATCGTGAACCGGCGACGGATGTAATAAGCCTGATCGTAGGCGAGGCGGAGGCGTTCGCGCGAAACGCCGACGTCTTCGGGCCCCTGGGGACCGCCGACGGCGCGGAGGCGGTCGCGAACGTCGTCGAACGGGATCAAGTGCGCGGTCAGCCGGGCCCGGAGTTCGGGCCAGGCGTCGCGAAGCCGAATCAGTTGCTCGCGCAGTTCGTTCGGGTCGGGATGTTTCGCGCGCGTCTCCTGGATCGATTTTTCGGCCAGGGGCCCAGGGCCGAACGACTCCAGGATTCGCCGCTCGACCCGATCGACGCTCGGCCAGTCCGCGACGGCCCGATCCACGTCCACGTCCTTGAGATCGAGGTCGAGCAGGACCTCGTACAGCGCGACCGACGCCAGGGTGCCGACGGCGACCTTGAAGCCGTGCGACGGCGCGACGCCGTCGTGGACGTGCCCCTGCATGTCCCAGAGGTGGCTGAACTGGTGGTCGGCGCCGGAGGCGGGGCGGCTGGTCTTGTAAGCCTGCATCGCGAACCCGCTCATCATCAATCCCTCGACCAGGTTCGCCAGCACCGCGGGATCGCCGGCGGCCACGCCGCCGGGGTCGCCGATCCAGTCCTTGAGCCGGTCCTGGACGGTTTCCCAGACGTCGGGGTCGATCGGCTCGACGCCGGCGGCGTCGGCCAGGATCCAGTCGGCGCCGGCGACGTTCTTCGCCAGCAGGTCGGCGTAGCCCCAGGCGTTCATGGGCGCGGGCGCCCTGGCGATCACCTCCAGATCGGCGACGACCGCGCGGGGGGCGGGGCAGTCGAAGGTCTGCTTGGAACCCTCGAACGTGATCGATGCGCCGAAGGCCGTGTAGCCGTCCATCGAGGCGGCCGTCGCGACGACCATGTAAGGGCGGCCGACGCGGTGGGAGGCCAGCTTCGTCAGGTCGTTGATCGTTCCCGAACCGACGGCGACCGGGATCGCGACGTGCTCGCGGAGCGCGGTTTCCAGGCGTTCGACGTCGTCGAAGAAGGCGTGGACGTCGGGGCCGAACACGAACGGCTCGACCGTCGCCGCGCCGGCGGATCGAAACGCCTCGAGCACGTCGCGGCCGGCGGCGTCGAGGGAGTGGACGTCGGCGACGATCGCGGCGGGCGCCTCGCCGAAGGTCGCGGCGAACTCGGCCGCCGCGCGATGGCGCGCCCCGGCGGCGACGGCGAGCCGTCGGGTGTCGCGCGCGGCGAGCAAGGCCCGTTGGAGAAGCGTGGCGTTCGGTCCCGGCGCGTCGTTCATGTCGTTCTCGCGGTTCGTCGTCGGTGGCTGATCGGCGGTGATTGTCGCATCGAGGACGTTCGGGGGCAACCGTCGGAATCCGGGTCGCGGGATCGACTCCGCCCCGGCGTGCAAGGCCGGAACCGGGGTCTTGCGCCGCTTTGAAAAAAAGTAAAAGTCCGTCGTCGGGAATCCCGACGAGAATTCGACTTACGAGCCGAATCGCTCTTGCCCGGATCGGGGAGGCGGTATAGAACTCCCCCCACGACGGGGCCTGGGAAGGCCCGAAGGACCGAGGACGACCGCCTTGAAGACCCGAAGCCGTCATTCCTGCTGGTTGGCGCGAGCGACGGCCTCGGGGCGGGTCCTCCCCGGTTTCGACGATCACGACGGGGCTCGCCCGTCCGGCCCGTCCGCTTCGCGCTTGAAGCGGGCGGAGGATGAAGGAGCGTCGTCGCGATGATCGTCCGATCGATCGCCGGGGGCGTGGAGGCCCTCGCCCCGGCGAAGCTGAACCTGTTCCTGGAAGTGCCGAGGCGAAGGCCCGACGGCTACCACGAGGTGGAGTCGCTGATGGTCGCGGTCGACCTGTTCGACGAGTTGACCTTCCGCGACGACGAGTCCGGGACGATCGCGCTTGAGTGCGACGACCCCGGCCTTCCGGTCGACGGCCGGAACCTGGTGGTGAAGGCGGCCATGGCCCTGAAATCGACGGCCGGCGTTCGCGCGGGGGCGAGGATCGCCTTGAAGAAGGCGATCCCGGCCCAGGCGGGCCTGGCCGGCGGATCGAGCGACGCGGCGGCGACGCTTCGAGCGCTTGACCGTCTCTGGAACCTGGACGCGCCTCCGGGACGGCTCGCCGAACTGGCGGGCGGGATCGGCAGCGACGTGGCGTTCTTCCTGAACGGCCCGGCGGCGGTCTGCCGCGGTCGGGGCGAGTTGGTGGAGCCCGTTTCGCTTCCATCCCCCTTGACCTTCGTCCTGGTCGCGCCCCGAGTCGGCCTGGTCACGGCCGACGTCTATCGACGATTGACACCCCCCGAGTCGCCGCGGTCGATCGGCCCGGTCCTCGACGCGCTGGCGCTTGGGAGCCCCGAAGCACTGGGACGGAGCCTGTTCAACCGGCTCCAACCCGTCGCCGAGGCGATCCGTCCGGAGTTGGTCTCCGCGCGGGACGCCCTGGCGGGATTGAGTCCGCATCTGTGCGGGTCTCTGATGAGTGGCAGCGGTTCCGCGTATTTCGGCCTCGCCCAAGACGTCGAAGCCGCGGAACGCGCCGCGGACGTCCTCAAACCACTCGGACTAGGATCGGTCCGGGTCGTGACCTGCGGCCCCTGAGCAGTGAACGCCTCGTAAAGGAGTACCGGCTGTGGAGATCACCGAAGTTCGCATCAAGCTCATGGAAGACAACTCGGGGAGCAACGAGCGCCTCCAGGCCTTCTGCAGCATCACCTTCGACGACATGTTCGTCATCCGCGACCTGAAGATCATCGAGGGGGCCAAGGGCTTCTTCGTGGCGATGCCGTCGCGGAAACTCACCGACCGCTGCCACAACTGCGGCACCAAGAACCACCTGCGCAGCCGCTTCTGCAACCAGTGCGGCAGCCGGCTGGACGAGAACCGCGCCCTCCGCGACGCCGACGGCCGCGCCAAGCTGCACGCCGACATCGCGCACCCGATCAACTCCATGTGTCGCGAGAAGATCCAGGCGGCCGTGCTCGCCTCCTACGCCGAGGAGCTGGAGCGGGCCAAGATGCCGGGTTACGTTTCGCGCTACGACGAATACGACGCCGGCGACTACGACGCCCCCTACGAGAGCCACGCCCCGGCCGCGCACGTCGGCGCCGGCGAACCGCCGCTGCGTCGCGGCCCGCTCCGCGGCCACACCCAGCACGCCCGCGCCGGTCAGTCGATCCTCCGCGGCCCCCACGTCGCCCACCGCAAGGAGACGGGCCACGAGGGCGCCGCCTCCGACCATCGCGAATCCGCCTTCGGCAGCGGCGTCTGACCCCGCCGATCGTCGAGCGATCCGGATCACGCGAGCCGGGACCGTCGCGCCGCCTCTAGCCGAGGCCCCGCGCCGGCCCCGGCTTTTCGCGCGCCCATGGCGTCGCGCGCGGCGGCCCGGCCATACTGGAGCGCGCGCGGTCGTCCGTTGGGGAGCCAGCCATGCCCGACGAAGCCGAGGTTTCCGACGCTCCCTCCATCGCTCCCTCCCGCCCCTGGCGGGCGGCGCGACGGTTCGTCCTGATCGTGGGGCTGGTCCTCGTGGGGTTCCTCGGCAGCCTTTACGCCGTCCAGGCGAACGTCATATTCCCCGGCTCGTCCACCCAGGGACGGCCCGAGGCCGTCGTCCGCGCGGGGCCCGGCGAGGAACTGGTCAAGCTGCCGACGCCCGACGGCGAGGTCGTCGCCCTGTTCGGCCCGGCGCTCTCGGCCGACGGCCGCCCGCTTCCCGACGCGGCGAAGCGCCCGGCGCTGGTCTTCTTTTACGGCAACGCGATGTGCCTGGCGTACTCCCGGCCCGAGTTCGACCGCTTCCGCCGTCTCGGCCTGAACGTCGTGATCCCGGACTTCCTGGGATACGGCATGAGCGGCGGCGAGCCCTCGGAAATCGGTTGCCGCCAAACGGCCGAGGCGTGCCACGCCTTCCTGCGTTCGCGGGGATTCCCCGCCGGTCGGATCCTCGTCGGCGGCTGGTCGCTGGGCGGGGCGGTGGCGATCGACCTGGCCTCGCGAAAGGAGGTCGCCGGCCTGTTCGCCCTTAGCACCTTCACCAGCATGCGGGACATGGCGCGAACCGTCCTGCCGATCGCCCCGCCCGCCTTCCTCTTCAAGCATAAGTTCAACAGCCTGGATAAGATCAAGTCGATCCGGCGGCCGATCCTCCTGGGCCACGGTCGTCGCGACCCGATCGTCCCGTTCGCGATGCTCGGCCGTCTCGCCGCCGCCTGCCCCCGGCCGCCGACGATCGTCGTCCTCGACCGCGCCGGGCACAACGACTTTCTGGACCAAGGCGGCGCGAGGCTCGACCGCGCCATTCAGGATCTGGCCGCGCGGGCGGCCGACGATTCACCGCGGCCGTGACGGGGAGGTTCCCACGCTCTCAATAACGGAATCGGCCTGAGACCGACTGAGCCCGAATTCCTGGAGGAAGTCCCGCACCGCCTCCACGTGCGGAAGAAAGATTCGATCCTCGTCAAATGCAAGATAGGGGATCGCGACGCCGCCAAGCATCCCGCTCTCCTTGATGAAAGTATGGGTGACGTCACCCCGTCCGTCGAGCCTGAGCCACGCTCGCGTGGGCTTCGACACCGGAGTTCCTTGCGCCAGGATCGATATCAAGTTCCGCCGAAAATATTCGGCGAACAAGCTCCGATCGAAAAGTGAGAGGCTGTCCTCGACCGCGGCGAACTCGAGGGGCTCGCCATCCTGGAGCATACGGACACTATAAATGTGTCGGTGCTCGCCGCCAAGTTCGCCGTAGTCCTCGAGTATCCGAACCAGGACGTCGTAGATGCCGTAGCGGAGGACGGCCCAATTCCCGGGGGCCATCTTTCCGGTCGTCTTGCCGACAGTCGCCATGTCACGACTCCCACCAAGGGGGCGACCCGTTCAGTTTAGCGAGGTATTGTCGCATGACCTCGTCGAAGGACCGCGCCAATGCGTTGCAGGCGGCCCTCCATTTCTTGACGCGGGCGAGGTGGAGGACCGTGCTCCCGCCAAGCCTGGCCGGGTCGTCGAAGTCATCATGGGCGATCGCGTTCCGCCAGTCGTTCAACTCCATCAATAAATCTTGGTATTGATTTGTTCTTCCCGTCAAGAGCGAGGACGTCGTACCAGAATCTTACGCCCAGCCTTCCGAAGTCCGCCCCGATGCTTCCCGGTTGGGCGTTGGCTCGCTTTAACTGTCGATTGTCGGTCAATTGGGCCAAGACGATCGGGCCCGCCGACGCGGGGACGTGCCGGTTGATCACGAGCCGCGCGCACTCCGTATGCAGATCCCGGCAGAACCCTTGAAACCGCGACGCCAGCAAGATTGCGTACGCCCTATTCAACTGTCGAGTCGCGAATCGCCTGCCGCGCTTGGTTCCCCCGACCGCCTTGTGGGCGGCGTCGATCTCGTCGAGTTCCTTGGAGCGTTCGTTCCTCCACTGAATCAGGGCTTGAGACGGCATAACGAATCACTCGGCGATCGCCTGGGGCCGCACGCCAGCGCTTTCCCGTCGCGGCGCGAAGGCGCAACCTCTCAATAATCGACGGAATCGGCCCGCGCGCCGACGCGGGCCGGCTCCGTTCGCGTCAGGAGAGCTTTTCGAGCCTGCCGGTGCTGTCGCCGAGGCGTTCGCGGGGGACGCCCATGCGGTCGAGCATCGAGAGGTAGAGGTTGTTCAGGGGCTGGGGCGAGTAGGCGACGTGCCGGCCCGTGTCGATCGTGCCGCCTCCCTTGCCGACGAGCAGGACGGGAAGATCGTCGTGGTTGTGGCGGTCGCCGTCGGAGATGCCGCTGCCGTAGACGATCATGGAGTTGTCCAGGATCGAGCGCTCGCCTTCCTTCGTCTCCTTCAGGCGCTTGAGCATCCGGGCGAATTCCTCGATGTGGAAGCGGTTGATCCTCCGCAGCTTGTCGAGCTTGTCCGGGTCCTTGCCGTGGTGCGACAGGTAGTGGTGGCCCTCGGGGACGCCGAGGAACGGGTAGGGGCGGCCGCTCCCCTCGTTGGCGAACATGAAGGTGGCGATCCGGGTCGTGTCGGTCTGGAACGCCAGGACCAACAGGTCGAACATCAGCCGGACGTGCTCGGCGTAGTCCTTGGGGACGCCCGCGGGGCGCGGGACGGCCACGTCCGACGACTCGGCCGAATCCGCGGCCTCGGAGGCCTTGGCGACGCGGGCTTCGATCTCGCGGACGGCCGTGAGGTACTCGTCGAGCTTGCGGCGGTCGCTCTGGCCGATCCGGCCGCGGAGCGCCTGGGCGTCCTCGTGGACGAAGTCGAGGATGCTGCGCTCGTAGAGGCCGCGGCGGCGGCGGTCGTCGGCCGTGCCGCCGCCGAGGCCGCCGAAGAGGCGGTCGAAGACCAGTCGGGGGTTGATCTCCTTGGCCGACGGCGTCGTCGGGGTGCGCCAGGAGATGTTGGAGGAGTACGCGCAACTGTAGCCGGAGTCGCAACCGCCCGACTGCGCCCCACGCTCCAGCCCCAGTTCCAGCGAGGGGAACCGCGTCGCGGAGCCGACGTGCTTGGCGGCGACCTGGTCGACCGAGACGCCGACCTCGATGTTGGCCCCGTCGGTCTTGCGGGGATGGACCCCGGTCAGGAAGCAGGAGAGCGACCGCGCGTGATCGCCGGCGCCGTCGCCGTGGGAGCGGGCGTTGTCCTGGGCCAGGTTGGAGAGGACCAGCAGGTCGTCCTTAAGCGGCGCGAGCGGTTCCAGGATGCTGGGCAACTCGAAGTCGCGGCCTTCCTTCTCCGGCTTCCAGGCGGGCATGTGGACGCCGTTGGGGACGTAGAAGAAGGCCATCCGGCGGGGACCCTCCGGGCCGGGGCCGCCAGCGGCGGTCATCGCCTCCATCCAGGGGAGGGCGACGGCCGCGCCGACGCCTCGGAGCACGGCGCGCCGGGAGATCTCAAGTCGCCTCATGTCAGTCTCCTTCGCGATGGGGGAGGAGGGGAATCAGCCCTTGCGACGCAAAAACGGGTCGCTCTTGACGATCTCCAGAACGATCCGCGAGAGCCGGTCGCCGTCCTCGGCGGCGGCCTTGGTGATCTTGTCGACCGCGCAGTCGTCCTGGTCCAGCAGGCCGCGGCCCAGGGCGTAGATCAGAAGCTTCTCGGTCAGCGCGCGGGCGAATTCGAGCTTGCGCTTCTTGAGCACGGCCTTCAGCTCCACCGGGCCGTCGAACTTCTCGCCGCTCGGCATCTCCGAAGAAGCGTCGATCGGCAGGCCACCGTCCTTCTCCCGCCAGGCGCCGATCGCGTCGTAGTTCTCCAGGGCGAAGCCCGGCGGGTCGAGCCGCGCGTGGCAGAAGACGCAGTTGGGCCGCGAGCGATGCTGTTCCAGGACCTGCCTGAGCGTGCCGACGATCGGCTGGTCGGAGTCGGCGGCGAGGGGCGGGACGTCGGGCGGCTGCGGGGGAGGGGGGGAGCCGAGGATCTGCTCCAGCACCCACTTGCCGCGCTTCACGATCGAGGTCCGCGAGGGGTTGGAGGTCGACGTCAGGATGCTCGCCTGGGTGATCAGGCCGCCGCGCTCGCGACTGGTCAGCTTGACCTCGCGGAACTCATCGCCCGTGACGCCGGGGATCCCATAGTGCCTGGCGAGCCGCTCGTTGAGGAACGTGTAATCGGCGTCGAGGAAGTCGAGGATGCTCCGGTCCCCGCGGAGGATCGCGGCGAAGAACGACTCGCTCTCCTGGCGCATCGCCCGCCGCAAGGGCTCGTCGAACGCCTGGAACGTCTCGTGATCGGGCGCGGCGACGTCGAGGCCGCGAAGTTGCAGCCACTGGCCGGCGAAGTTGGTCACGAAGGCGTCGGACTTCGGATCCTGGAGCATCCGCCGGACCTGGTCCTCCAGCACGGCGGGATCCTGAAGCTTCCCCTCATCGGCCAGGCGGAACAGCTCGTCGTCGGGCATGCTGCTCCAGAGGAAGTACGACAATCGAACCGCGACTTCGTCGCCGCTCAGGGCGACGCCGTTGGGATGCTCGATCACCTTGCCCTTGCGGTCCCGTTCCGGCTTGTACAACTCGACCTTGAAGAGGAATTGCGGCGAGGCCAGGACCGCCTGGACCGCGAGCTGGATCCCGCGCTCGAACGACTCGCCGTTTTCGCGGGCGAGTTCGGCCAGGCGGACGAGTTTGGCCACCTCGCCGCCGGTGACCTGGCGGCGGTACGCGCGGCGGAGGAACCGCTCCAGGACCGTCGCGGCGCAGTCGGAGAACTCCTCGGGCTTGGTCGGCCGCTTCACGAGGATCAGGGCGTGGCCCGGCGGGAGTTCGTCGTCGGGCCCTCGGAACGGACCCTGGACCTCGATCGACTTGACGACGAGGTTGCGATCGCGCTTCGCCGGGTCCGGGAAGTCCGGGTCGTAGTAGTCGTTGACGAACGCGGCGGCCAGGCGATGCGGGCCGTAAGGGGCCTTGAAGCGATGCTCGAAGGTTCCCGACGATTCGGCCGTCTGGGGGACGTCGAAAGTCCGAAGCGGCCGGCCGTCGAGCCGCAGCTCCATCCGGGCCGGTTGGTCGCCGGCCTGGTCGCCGTGGGCGACGACCCGGACGACGTACTCCGAGCCGCGGGGGAAGTCGTGCGTGACGGCGATCTGGCCGATGGTGGCCAGGACGCGGCCGTCGTCGCTCGACGGACTTCCGCCGGCGTGCTCCAGGGCTTCGCCGTCGTAGAGCTTGGCGACGGGCTCGCCGCCGGCGTCGATCGCGCGGGTCGCGACCGCCTCGGCGGCGGCCAGGTACTTCTCCATCAGGATCGGCGGCAGGCTCAACACGTCGCCGATGTTGTCGAAGCCGTAACCCACGTCGTCGGAGGGGAAGTCGTCGGCGGGGTGGAAGTCGACGCCGGTCAGGTCGCGGATCGTGTTGTCGTACTCCGCGCGGTTGAGCCGGCGGATCGTCACCCGGCCGGGGTCGACCGGGCCGTCGCAGTCCGTCTTGGCCGCCTCGGCGTCGATCCAGGCGACCAGGGCGTCGATCTCCTCGTCGCTCGGCTGGGGATCCTCCGGGGGCATCACCCCCTCCTCGACGTTCTCCTTCACCCGCCGCCAGGGTTTGCGATGCGAGGCCGGCGAGCCCTTGGCCATCAACCCGACCAGGTCGAGATCCCCCTCGGCCTTGTCCCCCTTGTGGCATTCGAGACAGTATTTCTCCACGACCGCGCGCGCGGCCGCGGCGGGGTCGTCGTCGGCCCTCGAGCGCGACGGCGCGAGGAGGAGAAGACCGGACGCCAGGACCATGGCGAGGGCGGGGGGTCGCGACGGGACGGCGAGGCGCATCGTGACGTCTCCGGCGGGGCGGCGGACGGCGGGGGGCGCGGGCGGGGAACGATCCTAGTTCCACAACAGTTTAACGTCGTCGTCCTGCCCGGCCAACCATCTTGAAAAGATTCGGGGCGACGCGACGACCCTCATCATTCGCATCGGACGACTCCGAATGCAAGATTCCAATCGCGATTGACGCGACCCGTCGCGGCCGAATCGCGCCATGACGCTCCGAACGGCGGCATTGACAATCCCCGCGGCCGTTCCATTTTCGGGCGACACAAACCGGCTCGGTTCTGGTATTCTTAATGAGGTGGGACCGTCGTGTCCCGCGAAGTCCGTTCGCGTTTCCGCCTCGTCGCTCGACGATAGACGCCTTAAGGTCCGTATCCCCCAAGACAACGCCCCGCCGGCCGACGAGGGTTCGGGAGTGGGCGGGGAGACGTCGCATGGCCGCCACCACCGACGCCGAGAAGATCGGCGCGAGCACGTCCAATCCGACCGCGTCGGCCCGCGGCGCTTCCTCGTCGCCCCCGCAAGACGCCCGCGGCCTGTCGGCCCTGGACGAGTCGAACCTGGAGCGGTCGATCGTCCGTCGCGGCCTGGCGACCCCCGCGGAGGTCGAGGCGTGCAAGGCGTACCGGGCCAAGCTCGTCGCCGAGGCCCCCAGGGATCCCTCGAAGCCGACGCCGGGGCTGCTCGACGTGATGGTCGGCGCCAAGGTCCTGACCCGAAGTCAGATGGCCCGCCTGGTCCAGGAACGCGACGCCGGCGTCCGGAAGCTGGAGATCCCCGGCTACACCATCATCGAGAAGCTGGGCAAGGGCTCGATGGGCGTGGTCTTCAAGGCCCGCCAGAACAGCGTCAACCGGATCGTCGCGGTCAAGATCCTGCTCGACGGCCTGGCCCAGAACAAGGAGTTCATCCGCCGCTTCGAGCGCGAGGCCCAGATCGCCGCCAAGCTCTCGCACAACAACATCGTCAACGCCATCGACGCCGGCGAGGCCGGCGGACGCTACTTCTTCGTCATGGAGTTCGTCGAGGGGCCGACGATCAAGGACTTCCTCGACCAGAACAAGGTGTTCGAGGAGAAGGACGCCGTCCGGATCGCCATGGCCGTCGCCGAGGCGCTCAAGCACGCCAACGAGCGCGGGCTGATCCACCGCGACGTCAAGCCGGAGAACGTCATCCTCACCAAGGACGGCGGCGTGAAACTGGCCGATTTGGGCCTGGCGCGGCTCACCAACGACGAGGCCTGGGGACTCTCCGAGGCCGGCATGGCCATCGGCACCCCCTATTACATCAGCCCCGAGCAGGTCCGCGGCCAGACCGACGTCGACATCCGCGCCGACGTCTACAGCCTGGGGGCGACCCTCTACCACATGGTCACCGGCAAGGTCCCCTACGGCGGCGCGACCCCCCAGGAGGTCATGCGCAAGCACGTCGACCCCCGCACCGAACTGGTCCCGCCCGACCACCTTAACACCAAGATCTCAAGCGGCCTGGGCATGGTCATCGAGACCATGATGGCCAAGAACCGCGAGAACCGATACACCACCCCCGACGACCTGATCCTCGACTTCAAGTGCCTCCTCCAGGGCGACGGCCCCATGATCGCCGGCCGCAAGACCGACAGCCTCGAAGCCCTCGCCGAGGGGGAGGCCGACGAACCGGGCGTCTCCACCATCGACGAGGCCCGGATGGCCGAGATCGCCTCCTTCGTCAACCTCCGCAACCAGGTCATCGCCGCCCTCGCCGTCGTCCTGGCCGTCTCCATGGTGACGAACGTCCTGTTCCTGGTGGCGCGGTGAGGATCGACGCGCCCCGGACCATCCGATCGGCCGCGCGACATCCGACCAGACCGGCGCGAAACGGCCTTCTCCCCTTGAGGGAGAAGGTGGCCGAAGGCCGGATGAGGGGTGGACCGACCAGATGCCTTGGGATCCCGATGTTTCCGTGATCCGACCGCCTCAACCTGGACGCGACGCCGGTCGACCCCTCATCCGGCCCTACGGGCCACCTTCTCCCTCAAGGGGAGAAGGCGAAGGCGGATCCCAATAGGCTGAAAGGACCACGCCATGAAGCCCCGTCGTGAACGCCGCGGCCGCGCGCTGGTCGATTTGCTGGTCGCGCTCCTCATCGTCGGCTTCCTGACGGCCGCGCTGGTGCCGGCCCTGGCGAACAGCCATTCGAGTTCCCGCCGCGCGCAGTGCCTGAACAACATGAGAAACATCGCCCTGGCGCTCAACATCTACGCGCTTCGGAACGGCGCGTACCCCGCCGCCGGGACGTTCTTCGAGACCGCGGGGTCCCAGCCCACCGCCGATCGTCCCGAGGGCGACGTCTCCAAATCGGTCCTGAACTCCGTGGGAGACGTCCCCGCCGCCGCCGACGTCCCCCGCGCGGCGCGGAGCTGGGTGGTCGACATCCTCATGGACCTTGATGAAGCCATCCTGGCGAACGGATGGGATCGCGAGCGATCGTACCTCGCGACGGGGAAAGCGCCCGATGCGATGACGGCCAACGTCAACATCTCGCGAACGGCCCTGGCGATCCTCCGCTGCCCCGACGACGTCAACTTCACCCCCAACGAGGGGAACCTGAGCTACGTCGTCAACGGCGGCTTCGCGCGGTTCGCCGCCGTGCCCCACGCCTGGAGGGGCGGGGCGACCGACGGCACCGGCGACGGCCGAATCCTCCGATGGGACGCGGTCGGCTCCCCGGCCATGGCGACGAAGATCCACAAGAGGCTCGGCGTGATGTTCCTGCAATCGGTCTGGGACGCCAAATCCAGCGCGCCCGACGCCGCCGACGTCGCGCCCGAAAACGACGGCCGAGTCCCCTCCTGGGGCGGCCTGAAGACGACCGCCACCGACCTCGTGGACGGCGCGGGGATGACGATCCTGGTCGGGGAGACCACCCTGGCCGGCTTCTCCACCGGGAACGCGCACTCGGCCGGGGCGGAGACCAACTGGGCCGCCCCCTGGCCGACCTTCTGCATGTTCCTGGCCTCCGACGACGTCTGCGGCCCCGTCGGCGACTGCGCGTCGGCCATGGCCGACGGCGCCAGGCTCCCCGAGTCCTCGGCCTGGAGGAAGGCGAACCAGGACGGCTCTCGCGAGAGCATCGGCCACGGTCGGAGCATGAAGACCAAGGGGGGCTTCCCCTTCGCCAACAGCGGCCACACCGCCAGCGGCGTCGTCGGCTTTTTTGACAGCCCCGTCCAGTACCTCTGGTACAGCGCCCGCGGCTGGCCCGGCGCCACCCACTTCGCCTTCTGCGACGGCTCCGTGCGGGCCGTCCGAGACGGCGTCGACGGCGACGTCTACGCCCGAATCATCACGCCAGCCGGTGGCGGCCTCCCCTCCCCGTTCCAGCAAGGGCCGGTCGACCGTGACGCTCTCGACTGGTAGGGGGGGGCCCACGCTCGTCCAGGCGTCCCCTCAATTCTTGCTGAAGTCGAACTGGACGGCGTTGGACTTGCCGAGCGGGTCGCGGACGAAGCGGCGGCGGCAGTCGGAACAGAGGTCGAAGCGAAACGACCCGCGGTGGGCGTCGTCGGACGAATCCGCGTCGGCGGACGTCTCGGCGCGGCGGGCCAGATCGGCGACGGATTCCATCGGGTCGTCGTCGAGGTCGCCCTCCCGGATCGCGTCGGGGTCGAAGCCGGGGCGGACCTCCATCGCGACGGTGTAACGGTCCTCGCCGGAAGCGGTGATGTCCTTGCCGCAGAGATCGCACGAGAAGTGGACCATCAGCGATTCGTCCTCGAAGAGCGGCGCGTCGTTGCGAAGTCCGGTCGGGATCGGACTGACTCGATCCTAACCGGCGGGCGCGGTTCCGTCCAAGCCCCTCTCCATCAATCCGATTCGCGGCCGTCGCGTCAAGCCGAGAATCGCCGCCGCCAGCGCCGCGGCCGACGCCGCCAGCCCCCGCCGGACGCTCGCCGGCCAGTACGTCAATACGACCTCTCGGGCCCCGTCCGGAAGATTCACCGACATGAAAGCGCCGGCATGCACTTCCGCGACGGCGGGCGCGCCGTCCACCCTCGCCGACCAGCCCTCGTCCCAGGTCTCGCGGACCAGAAGCCGCGCGGGCCCTTCGGCGTCGATCGCGACCCGGATCGTCGCCGGCGTGGACGACGGCGCGACCGTCGCGCGGCCGGGGCCGTCGAGCGCGACCCGCGGCGGCGCGTCCACGCGGGCGATCCAGACGTCGCCGACGCGCTCCACGCCCGCGAACGCCGATGGGTCGGGCGGCGGCGACGCGGCCACGACCGCCGCGACGCTCGCCTCGCGAAGTCTTGGCAACGCCCGCTCGACCGTCCGCCACGAGACCGTCCGCCGGCTGCTGCGGGCCTCGTCCGTCTCCTCGTACAACGGCTCGAAGTAGTCGAGGCTCCGCGACAGCTCGACCGAGTCGTAGTTCCTCGGATCGGCCAGGCCGAAACGCATCAAGGTATTCGGCGGCAACTCCTCGCCGATCCCGAGGGCGCGGCGGCCGTCGGTCAAAAGCTGGCGCAAGCGGACGACCACCGGCGGCTCGTACTCCTGGACCTCGCGATCAATCGCCGGGTTCAGGCCGACGCCGAAGCCGAACAGGTCGACCAGGGTCGCGGCCAGGAGCAGCGGCGGAAGGGCCCTGGCGACCCTGGCGCGACGTCTCGCCAGCTCGGCCGCCGCCGCCATCGCCAGCAGCGCCGCGCCGGTCGTCGCGAGGTAGCGCGGCGTGAAATCGAGCATCGCCCGGACCTGGCGATCGACGCGACGCGACGCCTCGGCCGGGTCGATCGGGATCGGGGCGTCGCGGTAATGCCGCTCGGCCCGGACCCGCATCGCCGGCGCGGCGTAAGGCGCGACGACGGCCCCTCCCAGAAGGACCAGCCCCGCCGCGGCCCAGCCGAGCGACCAGCGCCGCGAGAGCCGTTCGCCCCGCGCCAGGGCGTCGATTCCGACCGCCCCCAGGAAGACCAACGCGAACGCCACCCAGAGCGTCAGCCGGCGGTTGTCGGTCACGCCGACGACGGGCAGCGCCCGCAACAAGTTGTCGACGGGAGGGACCTTGAACGCCGCGAGGAAGCCGACGCCCAGAAGCAGGAGCAGGAATCGCGTCTCCGACCTCCCCCGGCTCGCCAGGACCGCCAGCGGCATCAGCCAGGCGAGCGTCGCCAGCCCCGCGTAACCGCCGGCCGACTCGTTTAGGTTGTTCGCGCCCAGCCCGCGCGCCAGGTTCGGATGGCCCCGACGCTGACTGCCGTAGAGGTAGGGCAGGGCGGTGCAGGCGGATTCGAGGACGCGCGGGCGCGTCAGCCGCCACCACGGCGGATGCTCGCGGTGCCGCTCGCCCCAGACGGGGCTTTTGGTCAGGTACTCTCCTAGCGGGACGATTTGCGCCGAGGCGACTCCGATCCCCAACGCCACCCCCAGCCCCCACGTCAGGGCGGGCCGCGTCCGTCGGCTCGACCCGGCGAGCCGCCACGCCGCGAAAAGCCCGGTCGCCAAAAGCGCGTGGGCGCCGGTCTGGACGTGACCGGCGACCAGGACGCCCCCGACCGCAAGCGCCAGCCAGCCGACGCCGCGGGCGCTCGGCTCGTGGATCGCGCGGTCGGTCGCCAGCAAAAGCCAGGGGAGCCAGATCGCGGCGGGAGTCACCGGGTAGAGCAGCCAGACGACGAGGAACCCGCAGAACGGGAAGCCCAGCCCGGCGAACCATCGCCCCCACGGCCCCAGCCCCCACGACCTCGCCAGCAAAAACGCCCCCAGCCCCGCGAACCAGAGCCGAGCGGCGGCGACCCACCCCGGCGCTGCGGGCCAGGGACCCAGGAACACGATCCAGTTGAACGGATCGAACGACGCGCTTTGGCCGTTGGCGATCAGCGGCGCGCCGCAGCCGGCGAACGGGTTCCAGACGGGAAGCCGACCGGCGCGGATCTCGCTCCGCTCGAACGCCAGCCAGGGCTGGAACTGAAGCACGGGGTCCATCAAGAGCCGGTTCGACGGCTCGAAGTCGGGGGAGGGGGCGGCGTCGGGATCGCGGAAACTCGCTTGCGCGAACAGGACGTCGGCGGGGCTGAGGACTTGACCGGGGCGAAGGGCGTCGTGAAGGAATCCGACGACGCAGGCGGCCAGCGCGACGCCGAAGAGGGCCAGCTCCACTCGTCGCGACGGCATGGCGAATCCCCGACTCCCTGGGCGCGTCGTCCTCCCGCGGTTGGCAGCATACCCTCGAACGGCCGGTTCGACCAACCCCGTTGGCGACGTCGCCTCCCGGTTGCCAACCGACCGGACATCTGCGATTCTTGATCTCGTCGCGATACGGGGGCGGACGTTGATCGAGCCCCGTCGCGGAGAATCGCAATCCCATGTAAGGATAAGAGTCCCATGATTCGACGATCCGCCGTCGGCCGCGTCGCGGCCTTCATCGGCCTCGGCGTCGTGCTCGCCGCCCCGTTCGGCTGCGGCGAGGGGCCGCCCGCCGTCGACAGCTCCACCGCCAAGGCCACCGTGCACGGCGTCGTCACGTTCGGCGGCGGCCCGCTCAGCGGTGGGGAGATCCGCTTCGATCCCTCCAACATCAAGCGCAAGGACGCCCAGATCGCCACCGCCGTCATCGAGAAGGACGGCACGTACGAGGTCACGACGCTCCAGGGGGCCAACGTCGTCCGTTTCGAGTTCCCGCCCGCGGTCCTGAAGAAATACCCCCAGATCGCCAGCTACTCCAAGGAATACGACGCCCCCGGCGGCGACTCGACCTTCGACGTCGACATCGAAGCCCCCAAGTGAACCCGTCGCGACCACCGACGCGAAACGCGGGCGTCCCGAAGGTTCGGGACGCCCGCGTCGCATGAATCATCCGTCGATGGATCGCGCGGCGAACCGCGGACTCACCACGAATCCGAACTGACGACCTCTCCCTCGGCGATGGTCCCGACCCCCCACCACGTCTGAGGGCTGATGCTCGACTTCACGAACTTCACCGAGCCGTCGCACAGGCTGACGTTCACGCCGCCGGAGTGGTAGCTCGTCGCCGTCAGCGCGCCTTGCGGATGGTTGTTGTCCGCTCCGGAGCTCAACCAGCCGTAGACGCAACTGATCGAGTTGGGCGGCATGAGGTGGTTGTACGAGGAATCGCCCATCAGCACCTGATAGTACGCGCCGCCGAAGACGCCGACCGACGCGATCGTCGCCGTCATCTTGTTCAGCGACTTGCAGCTCGCGTAATAACCCGCCGTGTTGATCGGCGAGGGATACTCGTCCACGTCCGTCGTCTGCGGCAACGAGTACTGGTTCGACGACGGCGTGCCGCGGTCGCCGTTCTGCGTGATCTGCAACGCCGCGCCGTTGCCGATCCCCTTGACCCGCTCGCAGAAGGCGGCCGTGTTGCTCGTCCCGTCCTTGATCGCGGCGATCGTCTTGGGCTTCGCCGTCCCGTAGGCCCCGTTGGGGCCGAAGGTGGGGATCACGAAGGGGCCCGTCGGCGACGACGAATAGCGGTACGGCTTCACCCCGAAGTTCGCGCAGTAGTTGCCGCGCGCGTCCAGGTTCGTCAGGCGGTCCTGGTCCGACGGGCAGACGAACGACGCGACCGAGGCGCGCTGGGCCGTGCTGTTGTGCGCGTTGCCGAAGCAGGCCCCACCCACCAGGGCGAAGTTGAAGGTGTTGAACAGGTTCCCCTGTTCCATCTGCGGCAGCAGCATCGTCAAGGCGGAATACTGCTGGCAGCCGTAGACCATGTCGCTGGCCCCCGGCGGATAGCTCCCCACCGTGTCGTGGTAGTTCGCCAACGCCAACCCCAACTGCTTCAGGTTGTTGACGCACTGCGAACGACGAGCGGCCTCTCTCGCCGCTTGCACGGCCGGAAGCAGCAGAGCGATGAGCACGGCGATGATCGCGATGACCACCAAGAGCTCGATCAGCGTGAACGCGCGACGCGCGCCGCGCCGAGAAGGCCCGATCCAAGACATCAGCATAGCCTCTACTTTCCGGTAAGCATGAATCCAACCGTCTTCGATCATCGTCCAGGGGGCGCCGAGCCCCTTTGGAGCGATAGTCCCCGGCATGAACCGCGGATACGAAAAAGAGCCGCCGAACCCCCGCGATGGGTGGCGCGTCGATCGAAAGGCATGCCCCTGCCCGGTCGGGCGGGGACGGCGATACGACGAGGAAAAACGGCTCGGTCGGCGAGGGCATCCACGTCCGCGTGGACAAACGCGCGCGATTCCATGGTTCCTCGTGACGATCCGTTGACTCAACAAATAGGATAGCGACTCTCCCCGGCGCGCGGGCGAGAAAAATGGGAGAGGTCTCGAATTTTTCTGACCGTCACGGATTTTGGGGGTGGTGAACATAACGGCCTTCCCCCCTTGCGGGGGAAGGTGGCCCGAAGGGCCGGATGAGGGGGGGCGAGCCCAAACGCCATCGACGTCCAGGGCTTCCCGGACGGGCCTTCGCGAATCCCAACGGTCGTCTCGCGCGTCGTCCCCC
>CALCIB010000116.1 GCA_937907525.1 uncultured Planctomycetales bacterium
GCCCCCCCTCATCCGGCCCTTCGGGCCACCTTCCCCCGCGAGGGGGAAGGCCGTTACGATCGCCCCCCCAAAATCCGTGACGGTCAGGAAAAACCACGACCCTCGCCCAACGCCGCCCGGCTCGATTCGCGGTACCCGTTCGGGCGATGTCGCGGGGTGGGAAGGACGTTATGATGACCGCGTCGAGGTCCGCTTCTCCAGGAGCAAGCGAAGGGGGCGTGGAACGTGGACGTGACGACCGCCGAGGGGCGTTCGGCCCTCGCGGATTTCTACCGGGACGCGCTCTTGGGCGACGTCGTCCCGTTCTGGCTGCGGCACGGACTCGACCGCGAACACGGCGGCTACCTGACCGGGCTGGATCGCGACGGGACCGTGATCGACGACGACAAGTCGATCTGGTTCCAGGGCCGCGGGGCCTGGACGTTCGCCACCCTGTACAACGCCGTCGAGAAGAAGCCCGAATGGCTCGACGCGGCCCGAAGCGGGATCGAGTTCCTCCGTCGCCACGCCGCCGCGCCCAACGGCAAACTGTATTTCACCGTCACCCGCGACGGCAAGCCCCTGAGGATGCGTCGCTACGTTTACAGCGAGGCGTTCGCGGCCATGGCGAACGCGGAATACGAGTTGGCGACGTGTGACGCGCAAGCGCTCAAGGACGCGATCCGCCACTTCGACGCCTATCTCGACTACTCCTTCACGCCGGGCCGGTCATCGGCGAAGGTCGAGCCGGCCACCCGGCCGATGATGGGCGTCGGCCCGCTGATGTTCTGTATGTGTACGGCCCAGGAGCTTCGCAAATACCAGGGCGAGGTGGTCGTCCGAGGACGGACGCTGACCGAGTGGATCGATTGGAGCGTCGGCGCGATCGAGCGCGACTTCCTCAAGCCCGAGCACGAGGCGCTCATGGAGGTCGTCGCGGCCGACGGGTCGGTCATCGACCACTTCGACGGCCGCCAGCTCAACCCCGGCCACGCCATCGAGTGCTCGTGGTTCGTGATGCGCGAGGGCCGGCTTCGGAACGACCGACGGCTCGTCAAGCTGGGCCTGACGATCCTCGATTGGATGTGGAGGCGGGGGTGGGACGAGGAGCACGGCGGCCTGTTCTACTTTCGCGACCTCCGCGGGCTGCCGGTTCAGGACTACTGGCACGACATGAAGTTCTGGTGGCCCCACTGCGAGGCCCTGATCGCCACCCTGCTCGCCTGGACGCTCACCGGCGACCCGAAATACGCGCGCTGGCATCAAGACGTCCACGAGTGGAGCTTCCGCCACTTCCCCGACCCGGAGTTCGGCGAGTGGTACGGCTACCTCCATCGCGACGGCCGCTTGTCGTCGCGGCTGAAGGGGAACACGTGGAAGGGGCCCTACCATCTCCCCCGCGCGCTTTGGTATTGCCGGGAATTGCTGGAGGAGTCGCGCTGACGACGAGACGACCCCGGTCAGTTACCGTAGGCTGGGTCTGGACCCAGCCCTCGCGCGCCTTGGCTTTTTCCAAGCTGAGCCACGACCCAGCCTACTGGACCGTCGCACTTAATCAGGTGGGTCGGTCGCCTGGTCTTTGTAGGCTGGGTCGTGACCCAGCTTCCGAATACGCCAGGCTTTGCGTGGGCTGGGTCCAGACCCAGCCTACAAGAACACCCACCTTCTTAAGTGCGACGGTCTACTTACGAAGACCAGGCGAGCGACCCATCCGTTTACGGACGACGGTCTGCTACTCGACGTCGCGGAACTCGTCCCCGTACCAGACGTCGTGGCCGCCCCAATCCGGCGGGTATTCGCCGACGCGAAGGTAGCGATGGAAGGAAGACCACGGCCAATCGATCGCGCGTTCGACCAGGCCGTGCTTCACGGGATTGATGTGGACATAGTCGATGCAGCGCTTCAGATCGCGGTCGTCTCGGCATGCATGTTCGTAGAAACGTCGTTGCCAGACGCCACGCTCCGATTTCCGACGACGACTCGATCCGATTCCGGATCGGTCGTCGTCGCAACTCCAGAGTCTGCTGAATCCCCCTTTGATCAACCGCCAGCGAGTCGAGTAGTCGGCGTCGCCCGCGGGCAATTCCCAGATCGCGTGGAGATGGTCGGGCAGCAGCACGGTCGCGACGACCTCGAAGGGATGCCCGGCACGCACATGGCGCATCGCTTGTCCAAGCGCCGCGCGGCCGGCCTCCGTCGTCAGGATGGGTCGTCGCTCATGAGTGACGACCGTGAAAAAGTAGACGAGCCCCTCCCTTGATCGAAGGTACCGCCGCATCGATGGAATCTCCGCGTCGGGGCCGTGGTGATTTTCGCCTTTTTATTACGCCTCACGGAGCGTACGCATGTCGCCTTTGCAGATTGGGGCGAGACCCGACTTGGGGAGGCCTCGGCTCGCGAGGGCTGGGTCCAGACCCAGCCTACAAAAACACCCACCCTCTTAAGTGTGTCGGTCAGTTGCAATAAAACTTCTGGAGCGCCTTGTGGACCACGTGGACGACCATGTGGCGGCTGATGGGCTTCTCCAGGACGCAATAGGCGTGTTCGGAGAGGGCGCGGCGCATCAGGTTCTCGTCCCAGTCGCCGGAGATCATGATCGCCGGCAGGGCCGAGTGCAACTGGCGGACCAGGGCGAGCGTCTCCAGGCCGGAGAGTCGCGGCAGGTGCATGTCGAGCACGGCGAGATGGACTGGGTGGACGCGAACGATGTCGACGGCCTCCTCGCCGCTTTCGGCGAGGAAGGTTCGATACCCGTGGGGGACGAAGATGTCGCGAAGCGACTCCCGCACCCCCGGATCATCATCCGTGATCAGGATCGAATAATCCCGAGCCTCTGCTGACGTCATGGTCCCGACCCACGAGATCCTCGTCGATGTCTCTTCCGGGCTGATTCTTAAGCAACCCTCGGACCAATCGACCGCTCCTCGCTCGATCCATCAGACTCGATCGCGGCAACGCCTTGCAACCCCGCTCTTTAGGATTTTCCGATTTCTTCGCGGCCGGGACGGCGCGACCGTCTTTCGCGACCGTCCACCGGCCGATTTGGCAGTCAGCGGGTGGTCGCCGGGGCGGGCGCGTCGGCCCCGCCGCCGCCTCGGGCCAGCCGCGAGAAGAGCCCCTTGGATTCGCCCCAGCGCTTGTCGGGGTCGAACGCCTCGACGGCGGCCAGGTCGGGCGGGTTGGGCTTCAGGTGTTCGTACCGATACGACTCCAGCAACGTGCCGTCGGCTTCCTGGGCGGTGACGACGACCGGCATCAGGTCGTCCGGGTCGAGGAAGACCCGCCAGACCTCCTTCGTCGGCGTGATCCGCTGGATCAGGTGGCAGGGACGATCGACGCCGTCGACGGGCTGAAGGCCCTTGTAGGTGAGCCGGCCCTCGCCGCCGGTGGGACGTCCCTGGGCGTCGACCTGGCGCTTGAGGTTGTCGAAGATGGTGTCGAAGCCGGCCTCGGTGATGGGATGGCGGCTGTTCCGCATGGCCAGAACGCTGTCGACGGGGATCGTCATCCGGGGGATCAGGGCCGAGTTGGCGACGTTGACCTGCATCACCTTGTCGTTGATCGCGGCGGAGTAGATGACCTCCCGGCCCTTGCTGGGGCCGTCCGGCCACTCCAGGCGCACCGCCTTGGGGTCGCGCCGGATGCTCAACAGGGCCTTCTCCTCCGGAAGCTCGTTGCCGTTGACCCGCTCGATTCGGGTGATGGCGACTTGATAGGTGTTCATGGCTTCAAGCCGGCTTCGGGCCTCGTCGAGCAGTTCCTTAAGCGTGGCCTCCGGCGACCTCGCCGGTTCGTCGGCGGCCGGTTCGGCGGCGTCGCGGATCGGCTCGGCGGCGGCCGGGTTCGCGGCGACCTTGACGGCCGCGGGGGAGCGTCGCGGCCGGGGGGCCTGGGGCGCGGCGTCGGCCGGGGCGTCGATCTCGGGGGCGGGGCGGGGCGTCGGCGCGGGCTCGGCGGAGGCCAGCAGGGGGCCGGGCTCGCCGTCGTACTCCTTCAGGACGGGGACGCTCTCCGGCCTTCCCAGGGTGACGCGCAGGCTGGGATCCGAGGTCCGCCGGCTGGTCGTGGGCGGCGGCTCGGGCGCGTCGGCCGATTTCGGCTCGGCGCCCGCGGGGGCGGGCTTGGAGGACGTCCCCGACGCGGCGGGCGTCGCGGCCGGATCGACGCCGCGGGCGGCCAGGACGGCCTTGGAGTTGGCCATCTCTCGCGCGTAGGCGTCGTATCCGCCCGGCTCGGCGGCCTCGGGCGGCGACCAGAGCAGGCCCGACATGGCTCGCGCCCCGGCGCGCCAGGCGTCGCCGGTGGTGGCGCATCCGGTCGCGCAGGCCAACCCGGCGGCGGCGGCGGCGTTGAGCCCGACGCGCCGGACGAACGAAAGCTTCCTCGCGGCGTCCTTCGCCGGTTTCATGATCGATACTCCCCCTCGATGGGGAATTCCGTCCGAGAGATGGTTCGGGCGGCGGCCCACAGCCCTGGCCTCGATTCGACAAGCGATCGCGGATGTACCACGAACCGGCCCGCGCGCCTAGTCCAGCCGTCGCGAGGGTCTTCGGCGAGGCCCCGCCCGCCACGCCTCGTTTCGTCCCGTCGCGCCCGGCTCACCACCTCCCGGTGGGGATGGTCGTCAGCGTCGGGAACGACCCAAGGGCGTCGAGGTCCGGGATCAGGTGGGGTTGTTTGTATTGTTCGACGGTCCCGCCGCCGCGGGCGAGCCGCCGTTTCTGAAATTCCGCCCAGGCTCCGTCGCGGATTCGGATCGTATGGACCGGGCCGAGTCTAAGGGTGTCGCGCTTGGCGGCGTACTCCAGGTTCAGCTCGCGCAGGCGTCCCTCGACGGCCGCGGCCAGCCGATCGGCGGCCGCCTCGTCGGGAAGGTCGGACGTCTCCGCCAGGAGGCCGTAGCGGGGCGGGTCGCCCCAGATCGGCAGCATCAGGTACGACCGTAGGCGGACGCCCGCGGCCTTCTGGGCGGCCTCGACCGCATCGACGACCTGGTGTTCGGAGAGTTTCTCCCCCGTCAGGCTGGAGAAGTGCGCCCCCTTGTTGAGGAACTCCACGACCGGGGCCTCGCCGTGGAAGCCCACGCAGCGCACCAGGTCGAAGATGTTGTAGCGGTACAGGCCGCCGGCGGTCGTCAGGAGGACGAAGTAGTTCCGGCCCTCGATCAGGTCGGCCGCCTCGACGACCCGGGGGTCGTCCTTCTCGGCGTCCTCCTCGGGGATGAACTCGAAGTAGTGGTGGCGGACGTCCAGGACGCCGGCGGGGGTGCCGTCCTCGATCGGGATCGTCATCCGGCCCTCGGAGGCGATCAGGCCGACGTCGCGGACGGGCTTGTCGCCGAAGAACTCGGGATACCCGCGCAGGTAGGCGCGCATCGTCCCGCCCATCCAGTTGGAGAGGAACTCCAACCGCGGCCAGTAGTGTTTGGGAAGCAGTCGGCCGTGTTCGGCGACGAGCCTCTCCAGCCGTCGCGCGGCGCGCCGGCGCGGGATGGCGGTACGAAAGCGCAGTTCCCGGCGGACGTCGTCGGGGATGGCCCATTTGAGGTCGATGCCGCCGTCGTGAAGGTCGCGGATCAGGGTCTCGCGCTCGCGGTCGCCCAGCCGGACCATGTTGAGGATGGTGCTGGGGTTGGCGGCGATGACCGTCCCCAGGTCGAGGTGGACCGAGGATCGCAAGGCGAGGTAGTACTTGGCCTCGACGTCCTTGATCCGCGAGCCCGACGGCGGCATGCAGTAGGTGGTCCGGACCAGGAACGACTGCATCGACGCGGTGAGGCCGGTGATGGCCCCGCAGGGGATGCCGGCGGGGGTGAAGCTCTCGCGCCAATCGCTGGCGATCTGAAGGATGGGGCGCAGGCCGTACTTGAGGATCTCGGGGTGGGCGTCGAAGGCGGTGACGCCCCAGATCAGCCAGCCCTCGCGGTAGTCGGAGAGGGCCTCGCGGGTGACGGGGATGGTCTTGGGGCGGTTGGTGGTCCCCGAGGTCATGGCGAACATCAGCACGTCGGTCCCGGGGCCGAAGAGGGCCGATGTCTCGCCGTTGCGGACGCGGTCGATGTAGGGCTCGTGACGGGCGTAGTCGCCGATCGGCACCTGGCGGCGGAAGTCCTCCGGGGAACGGATCGCGGCGAAGCCGTGATCGCGGCCGAAGGCGGAATCGGCGTTCCGCGCGACCCGCCTCAGCAGAAGCTCGCGCTGGACCGTCCGCGCCCGCCCGGCCTGCCGGTGGAACTCGGCGGCGAGCCGGCGGGCGCGGAGGGTCAGCGGCTGACCGGCCAACCACTTGATTCGTCCGAGCATGTCGATCCATCCCTGGGTTTTGAAGGTCAGCCGACGGCGGGGGCGGCGACCTTCGCGGCGAGGCTCGGCTTCGCCGCGCGGGCCGGGTTCTCGACGCGGGCGAAGGCGGCGGCGTCCGTCGCGGCCTCGGCCTCGATCTCCGCGAGCGGTCGGCGGGGGGCGTTGCGGTCGAGGAAGGCCGCGAGCCGCCGGGCGTAGGCTTCCGGCTCGAGTTCGCGACAGCGGTTGTGCTTGGCGTCGCCGACGATCCATTGCTCCTTGGGTTGGCGCGCCCACGAGAAGAGGTCGTCGGCGATGTCGGTGCCGATGTAGACGTCGCGCTCGCCGTGGATCTGCAGCCACGGCCTGGGGGCGAGCCGCGCCACGGCGCGCTCGACGCTGGGATAGGAGCAGTTCCGTTTCCGCTCGGTCCCGGCGCGGGCGACGTCGCCCAGGAACGAGAAGACGAAGCGGGGGACGCAGCGGAGGAACCACTTGGCCCGGACGAAGATCGTCGCCCAGCGGACGATGTAGGCGGTCATGGTGCCGCGGGTCGGGAACGCGCCGTCGGTGACGACGCCCCAGACGTCGGCCTCGTCGGCCGCCGCCAGGATCGCCGCGCCGCCGCCGCGGCTGACGCCCACCAGGCCGTAGCCGGCCAGGTCGCGGTCGGGACGGGTCCGGAGGTACGCCAGGGCGCCTTTGACGTCATCGACCTCGCGGTCGGAGACGTACTGGAACGGGACGTAGTCCGGGTCGACGTCGCTGTCGCCGTGGTTGCGGAAGTCGAAGCCGAACAGGTCGAAGCCCCGGTCGCGGAGGTGGTCGACGTAGGGGGCGTGGCTCCAGCGGTCGCCGAGGAACTCGTGACAGAAGACCAGCACGCCGACCCTCGCGTCGGTTCGCGCCTTGAAATAGCTCCCGCGCAGGGTCAGCCCCCGCGAGGTCGGGAACTCGACCGTCTCGCCGAGGTCGTCCGGGACGATCCTCAGGGGCGAGAACAGCGGCTGTTCCTCGAAGATCCGCCGGATCACCGGCGCGTACACCGGAATGCAGTAGATCACGAAGGCGACGAGGACGACGACGGGCGTGAGCGCGACGATCGCCAGGATGTACAACAGCGAGGAGAGGCCGGCCACGGATACGCCCTCGTTGGAAGCCGTCGGCGGCGATCGGCCGCGGCCCCCGCGGCGAGGGGCCCTGAAGCGGTCGGTCGATCGACGTCGCGGTTCGGTCAGTCGGTGTAGCGCTTGAGGATCAACGTGATGTTTTGTCCGCCGAACCCGAAGCTGTTGGACAGCGCCACGTCGACCCGCTTCGTCCTCGCCTCGTGGGGGACGTAGTCGAGGTCGCAGTCGGCGTCGGGGTTGTCGAGGTTGATCGTCGGCGGCAGTAGGCCGTCGCGGATCGTCAAGAGGCAGATGACGGCCTCGACGCTGCCGGCGGCGGCGATCAGGTGGCCCATCATGCTCTTGGTGCTGGAGATCGGCACCTTGTACGCGGCCTCGCCGAACGCCTGCTTGATCGCCAGGGTCTCGACCGAGTCGTTGACCGACGTGCTGGTGCCGTGGGCGTTGACGTAGTCGATCCGATCCGGGGTCATCCCCGCGCCGGCGAGGGCCTCGCGGATGCAGGCGATGGCCCCGCGGCCGTCCTCGTGGCTATCGGTGATCCGGAAGGCGTCGGCCGTGGATCCGTAGCCGACGATCTCGCCCAGGATCCGCGCCCCCCGCGCCTTGGCGTGCTCCAACTCCTCCAGGACGAGCATCCCCGACCCCTCGCCGAGGATGAAGCCGTCGCGGTCGCGGTCGAACGGTCGGCTCGCCCTGGCCGGCTCGTCGTTGCGGGTGGACAGCGCCGTCAGGAGGATGAACCCGGTCACGCCGAACGGGTGGATCATGCTGTGGGTGCCGCCGGAGAGCATGACGTCGGCGCAGTCCTGGCGGATCATCTCGTACGCCTCGCCGATCGCCTGCGAGCTGGCGGCGCAGGCGGTCAGGCAGTTCGCGTTCGCCCCTCGGGCGCCGAACCGGGCCGCCAGGTGGGCGGCCGGAGTCCCCGGCTCCTGCTCCGCCTCGTGGAGGGCGTGAAGGTCCTTCACGCCGTGGCTCGTGAACTCCTCGTTCGCGACCTTCCCGTCCCCCCCCGTCTTGTAGACGAGCTTCACGAACCGGGCGAAGTCGTGCTGCCCTTCCCCCGAGCCCAGATAGACGCCGAACCGCGCGCGGTCCAGGCCGGCGTATTCCAGCAGCCGGGAGTCGTCCAGCGCCATCTTGCCGGCCGCCAGGGCGAACCGGGTGTTCCGCGAGTACTCGGCCCAGCGGTCGGCGTCGTCGAGGTAGTCGGCCAGATCGAACCCCTTGACCTCCGCGGCGATCCGGGTGGGGAACGTGCGGGCGTCGAACAGCGAGATCGGCGCGACTCCGCTCTCGCCGGCCAGGAGGGCCCGCCAGGACGATTCGACGTCCCGCCCCACCGGCGTGACCATGCCCATTCCCGTGACGACGACGCGACGCATGGGGCGGCTTCCCGGGCCTGGGCCCGTCCTCTTGAAGACCGTGACCGTTCGATCGATCGATCGGACTCGGGGCCGACCGCCCCGCGTCCGTTTCCGCTTCGGTTTCCGTTCAGTCGGCGGCGACCGGGCCGCCCTTGACGACCACGGCGGCGGCCTGGCCGTTGACGTTGACGTTGGTGTTGACGAAGATCGGCGACTCCGACGGCCGGGGCGCGCCCGTCGGCACGTCGATCTCGCACGCGGGGTCGAGGTCGTCGCAGTTCAGGGTCGGCGGGACCAGCCCGCGGTTGACGCCGACCAGGCTGGCGATCAACTCGACCGCGCCCGCCCCGGAGGCGACGTTCCCCAGGTAGCCCTTCAAGCCGACGACCGGGACTTTTTTAGGGCCGAAGATCCGGGCGAAGGCGCGGGCCTCGGCCAGGTCCCCGACCTGGAACCCGGCGGCGTGGGCGTTGACGTGGCCGACCTCGGCGGGCGCGATCCCCGCCTCCCGCAGGGCCGAGCGGACGGCGACCTCGGTCCCGGCGCCGTCGGGGTCCAGCCCGCCGGTCGCGACCGCGTCGCAGCCCGAGCCGGCGCCGAGCACCTCGCCGTGGATCCGGGCGTTCCGCCGCAAGGCGTGTCCCAGCTCCTCCAAAATCAGGATCCCGGCGCCTTCCCCGGGGAGCGTGCCGTCGCGGCGGACGTCGAAGGGGCGGACGCCGCCGGCGGGATCACCCCTCCAACGCGACATCGTGCCGTAAAGCGCCATCCGGGTCAGGCTCAGCGGGTGGATCTTGGAATCGGCCCCGCCGGTCACCATGACGTCGGCCTTCCCGCGGGCGATGATCCGGGCCGCCTCGGCGATCGCCAGGTTGGACGACGCCTCGGCCTCGGTGATCGAGTTGCTGGGACCCTGGCAGTCCATCAGGATCGAGATGTGGCAGGCCAGCATGTTGGGGAGGTACTTCAGCAGCCAGATCGGCTCGACGACGCCGATCCCCTCCCGCCCCCAGGTCGCGAAGTCGAACCGCCCGGTCTGCCGCGACGCGAGGGCGATGGCCGGGGCCAGCTCGTCCAGGTCCGACGAGATCAGCCCCGCCCCCAGGTCGATCCCGATCCGGTTCGGGTCGACGCCCCCGCCCACGAGTCCGGCGTCGCTCATGGCGCGCTGGGCGGCGGCGACGGCGAGCTGGATGTCGCGGGCCATGTACTTGCGGCTCTTGACCAGCTTCTTGCGAAGCTCGGGCAGGGCGTAGCCCTTGACGAAGTCGAAGTCGCGGATCTCGGCGACGGCGTCGTTGGGCAGGCCGGCGACCGGGAACGCCTCGATCGGCGCGAGCGCCCCCTCGCCGGCGGCGATCCGCTCCCAGATCGAATCGGGGGAGTCGCCCAGGGGCGTGACGAATCCCATCCCGGTGATGACGACGCGGCGATCGTAACCAAGCATGAATGACCCGTCGAGTTCCCGAGGACGGTCCTGTCGATCCTCCGCGGGGCTCCCGCCGGCCCGAGACCGGGCCCTCCCCGCGCGACGTCACAAAACCCCGAACGTGAACAGTCTACCCGATGCTCGCCGGCTTGGCGACCTTTCCCGACTCAACCCGCGGTCGGGGCCGCCGGCGGCTCGCCGCGGACCTGGCCGTCGCCCGCCGCGGCCTGCTCCTTCTCCTTGGCCCGTTGCTGGGCCTTGGCCAGGTCGAGCACGCCGAGAAGTTGTTGCGTGAAGACGAAGTTCTTGGGGCCGAAGATCTGGTTGGCCCGGGTGTTGTCCAGGTGCGCGAAAACGATCTCGGCGTCGCAGAGCAGCTCCCCCTCCAGAAACGCCTTGGCGTCGACCACGGCCCCCTCGGCGCGGAGGTCGGTCAGCGTCACCTCGTAGGTGAGCTGGTCGCCGGCGCAGGCCACGCCGTGGAACTCGGCGCGGGGGATCTTGGCGAGCACGACCTTGGCGGTGAAGCCGCTGGCCTCCCCCACCAGGATCCCGCCGGTCTGGGCCAGCCCCTCGATGATGAGGGACGCGGGCATGACCGGGTAGCCCGGGAAGTGGTCGTGCAGGTGTTCCTCGGCGAGGGTCAGGTTCTTGATCGCTCGCGCGAATTGACCGCTCCGGAACTCCGTGAACTTGTCGATCCAGATCCATCGCATGATCGAGCGCGCCGCCGGGCCTGGGGGGATGAAAAGAGGTGACGTGGATCGGGCCGCCGCTCCCGTCGCGGGCGACGCGAGGGCTCCCTCCGTCGCCGCCCGCGCGGGCGTTCGGTTCGGCCCCGTCGAGCCGGGCCTCAGGCGGCCAGCTTGCTCTGGACGTAATGCACCAGCATGTCGACGGTGTAGAGGTCGCCCATCTTCTCGACGTCCGGGTCGGCCTCGAACTTCGAGAGGTCGGCGAACGGCAGCCGGGCCTTGAGCTCCGAGACGCCCTTGGACGTCAGCTTGCCGTCGGTGATCCACTCGGGATCGGCGACCAGGTTCTCCGGGAAGAGTTCGCCCCGGGGGATCTTGATCCCGAAGTTCCGCTCCAGGCGGAAGACGATGTCCAGGAAGTCGATCGACTCGGCGCCGAGGTCGCCCTGAAGCGTCGACTCGCGGCTGACGTCCTCCTCGTCCACGCCGAGCGCGTCGACCAGGGTGGACTGGACCTTCTCGAAGATCTCGTCGTATGCGGGCATGTCATCCTCAGGAAAGAAAGGGGGAAACGGGCTCGCGCTACGGTCCCTGGTCGAATCGGGTGCGGACCTGCCCGCGTTCCAGTCGGCTCACTGGATCGTGGGCGGGATCGGGGCGCGAACTTCAACGGGGAGGGTCATGGGTGTGGAGGGAATCCCGATTCGCTAGGCGGGAAGCCCCCGGTCCCTTCGGCCTGGTCCCGGCGGCTCTCCCCGTATTCTCCGTTAAACCGGGTTTCCATGCAACACCATCACGCTAGGCAATGATACGATTCGACTCGGGGGGAGGCGGCGACTTTTCGGGCGAACCCGCGAAGGATCGCGCGGTTTGCGCGGGCCGCGCCGATCGCGCCCCCGCCGACCCGGCCTACGGCAGTTTGACGCCGGCCGGGTCGGGCGTCCGGACGATGGCCTTGGCCCCCACCGACCCCTTGCGGAGGGTGGCGTGGAGGTCCCGCAGGCCGGCGACGATCATGGCGTCGGTCGCGTGCAGCGCCGGGTCCTTGTCTCGAAGGTTGTATCGGGTCAGGACGAAGCGGCCCTTGACCATCTCCTGCCCCTCGATGACCCCGACCCCCTTGAAGGTGGCCAGGGGGGGCTCGTTCGAGATCATCTCGACTTTCAGCTCCAGCCGCTTGCCCGGCTCGACGAAGCTGCCGTACTTGATCGTCCTGGCCTGCTTCAGCACGATGATGCTGTGGGCGAAGTCCTCGGTCTCGCGGATCAGCCACGCGCCGGCCTGGGTGAGCGCCTCCAGCATCAGCACTCCGGGCATCACCGGGAAGCCGGGGAAGTGGTCGGCCAGGTACTCCTCCGCGAGCGACAGGTTCTTGACGGCGTGCAGCGAGCGGCCGGGCTGGACGTCCAGGATCCGGTCGATGAGGACGAAACGCATGGAAGCTCCCGAGATCAAGAGGGGGGGAACTCAAGGGGCCCGACTCGCGAGCCGTCCGACGCGCCGCGGGACCCGCGGCCGTCGATCCCGCATCGTATCCCCGCCCGACGGCCGGCATCAAGGACCGGCTTCGAGCGAGGCGGCGCGCGCGGCGTGAATTCTTCACAACGAGGATACAACCTGCGCGGCCGCGGTCAAATCCGCCCCCGCCCGCGCCGCGCCGACCGCCGCGGCGATCCACCTTCTTGACAATTCCGCGGCGGCGCGCGACGTTGAACCGACGTTGGAGAATCCCCCAAGGGCGATCCCACCCGCGCGGCCTCCCTCCCGCCGCGACGATCGCGACCACGGCGCCCCCCGGCTCGGAGCGGACTCATGATGCGATTCGGTCGATGCGCCCTGACGGCGCTGGGCCTGCTGGCGAGCGCGGCCGCGACGGCCGATCCACCCAGGCTGGCGGACGCCTCGCCCCTGGGCGCGCGTCGTGGCGAGACCGTGGAGGTGACGCTCTCGGGCGAACGGCTGGGGGCCAACCCGCGGCTGATCGCCTCGTTCCCGTTCCAGGTCGAGGCCCTGCCGCCGGAGCGGAGCAAGCCGGAGGCGTGGGCGTTCAAGCTAACCGTCCCCGCCACGGTCGCCGTGGGGTCGCGCCCGATCCGCGTCCAGACCGACGACGGCGTATCCGCCCCCCTGCTCTTCTCGATCGGCCAGCTTCCCCAGGTCGCCGAGATCGAGGACAACAACCGGATCGACGCCGCCCAGGCGGTGGCGGCCCCGGCGGTCGTCGAGGGCCGAGTGGCCGGCAACGACGTCGACTGCTTCCGGTTCGCGGGGAGGAAGGGTCAAAAGATCGTCGTGGACGCCCAGTGCGCGCGGATCGGCTCGGGGGTGGACCCGACGATCCAATTATCGCTGGTCGCGCCGTCGCGGCGGTTCGTGGCCTCGGCCGAGGACACGCCCGGCCTGCTGACCGACGCCCGGCTGTTCGTGGAACTCCCCGAGGACGGCGATTACGTCGTCGAGTTGTCCGACGCCCGCTACGCCGGAGGGGGCCGGCCGGTCTACCGACTAGTCGTCGGCGAGGTTCCGGCCCCCGCGGAGGTCTTCCCGTTGGGGGGTCGCCGGGGGGAGACGGTGGGCTTCGAGTTGCTCGGCGGCACGTTCGTCGAGCCCCGGCCGGTCGTCGCCCGTCTGATCCCGCCGTCCCGCGTCGCCGTCCTGACCCCTCGGTTCGAGGTCGGGGCGCTGGACGCCGAATCGGTCGGGGCGCTGACGGTCTCGTCGCTTCCCGAGGTTCGCGAGCCGACCGACCCGACCGCCGCGGCGATCCGGGTCGCGGCCCCGGTCGTCGTCAACGGCCGGATCGAGTCGCCTGGCGACGAGGACCGCTTCGTGGTCGCGACGAAGCCGGGCGACAAGCTCCGAATCCGCGTCGAGGCCGCCAGGCTCGGTTCGTCGCTGGACGGCTGGCTCCAGGTCCTCAACCCCAAGGGGGAGGCGATCGCCACGGTGGACGACCAGTCGCTCCCCGGCCCGACCGTCAACGGCGCGGCGACGAAGGTCGTCGACGCCGATCCCGCGGCGGTCGTCGACGTTCCGGCCGGCGTCGACGAGCTGACGCTGGTCCTCCGCGACAACGCGAAGCGCGGGGGCGTCGGCTTCGGCTATCGGATCGTCGTCGAGCCCGTGACCCCCGACTTCGCCCTGACGCTGGAGGCGACCGAGGCGAACGTCCCGCGCGGGGGCTCGCGGACGATCGGCGTGACCGTCGCCCGCGACGGCTTCGACGGCCCGATCGCGCTTTCCGTGGTCGACCCGCCGCCGGGCGTGACGGTTCGACCGGGGAGCGTCGCCGCCGGTCAGACCGTCGGCCGGCTCTCGCTGACCGCCGCGGCCGACGCCGCCTTCGAGGTGGCCGACCTTCAGGTCGTCGGCGAGGCCCAGGGCCCCGCCGGCCCGATCCGCCGCGTGGCCGAGGCCCACGAGGTTTACGCCGTGCAGGGGACGCTCCCCACCAACGTCCTGCGTCGCGAGGCGTTGGCGACGGCCCCGTCGACCGCCGACGTCGCCGCGCTCGACGTCCCGGCCGGGCCGATCGAGGCGGTCCACGGCCAGTCGGTGACGATCCCGATGAAGCTGGTCCGGACGGAGGGGGCCGACGCCGCGGTCGCGATCAACGCCCTGCCCTTGCCGCCCGGCCTCGCCGTCGCGGCGGTGAACGTCGCCGAAAAGGCCGACGCCGCCGACCTGGTCGTGGCCGTCGCCCCCGAGGCCGCCCTCGGCGCCATCACGATCGCCTTTTCCGCCAAGGGCAAGTTCGCCCCCGGCGAACGGACGATCGAGGGCCCCGTCGTCGCCCTGAACGTCGTTCGTCCCGTCGAGTTGACCCTGGAGCAAGCCGCCGTCGAGGCCGTCCCCGGCGCGACGGTCGAGTTGAAGGGGAAGCTGACGCGCAAGGGGACGTTCAAGGATCCCGTCGTCGTGAAGCTCGACGGCCTTCCCGCCGGCCTCGCGGCCGAGCCGGTCACGGTCGCCCCCGAAGCCGCCGACTTCGTCATCAAGCTCGCCGCCGCCGCCGACGCCAAGCCGGCCGAGGCCGCCGCCAAGGTCACGCCCGCCTTCCAGGTCGCCGGTAAGGATTATCCCTACCCGCCCGCGACGCTGACGGCGAAAATCGTCGCGCCCCCCGCGAAGTGACCAGGAATCCGCCCGCTGAAATGGAGAATTATCCGCAAATTTAACAGATTGACGCAGATTACAGACGAATACCCGACAAATCTGCGTTAATCTGAAAAATCTGTGGATCGATCTCCAATCGTCGCTCGGATAGTAGAGGCCGCGATGCGTTTCATCCCCGACTAGGAGCTTCCTTCCATGCCCCGCCCCGCCGCCTCGCGACGCCTTCTCGCCGCGCTTCTGATGACGATCGCCCCGGCCGTCCTCGCCGAGGAGCCGCCCGCGGAGCAACCTCCGGCGGAAAAGCCGGTCAGCTTCATGGGGGACGTCGCGCCGATCTTGTCGCGGAACTGCATCGCCTGCCACAATCCCAAGAAGGCCGAAAGCAAGTATGTGATGACGAGCTTCGACAAGCTGGCCAAGGGGGGGAAGACCGGCGAGGGGATCACCCTGGAACCCGGCGAGCCCGACGACAGCTACCTGATCGAGCTGGTCCGCCCGGAGGGCGAGCCGCGCATGCCCTACAAGCAAGACCCGCTCTCCGACGAGGAGGTCGCCACCCTGGAGCGCTGGGTTTCCCAGGGGGCGAAGTACGACGGCCAGGCCGCCGAGGAGGACTGGACGTTCCTGCTGCGAAGGCTCCGGAAGATCGACGCGCCGGAGTCGTACCCGGTCGCCGTGCCGATCACCGCCGTCGCGTTCGCGCCCGACGGCTCGCGGGTGCTGGCGTCGGGCCACCACGAGGCGACGGCCTGGAAGACGGCCGACGCCGCGCTCGACGCGCGGCTTGGAGGGCTGTCGGAGCGGACCTACGACGTCGCCTACAGCAAGGACGGCAAGTGGCTGGCGATCGCCTGCGGCGATCCGGGGCTCTACGGCCTGGCCAAGCTCTACGCCGTCGAGCCCGGCGCGGAACCGAAGTTCGTCCGCGATCTGGCCGAGGCCCAGGACGCCGTCCTGGCCGTCGCGTTCTCCCCCGACGGGACCAGGCTCGCGACCGCCGGCGCGGATCGGGTCCTCCGGGTGTACGACACGGCCAAGGGGGACGTCCTCTTCCAGGTGGAGGACCACGCCGACTGGGTGCTCGACCTCGCGTTCAGCCCCGACGGCAAGCTCCTGGCCACCGCCAGCCGCGACAAGACCAGCAAGGTCTTCGACGTCGAGAAGAAGGAGTCGCTGGCGACCTTCCAGGCCCACGCCCAGCCGGTCTACGCCGTCCTGTTCTCTCCCGACGGCAAATCGGTGGTCTCCGCCGGCGGCGACGCCCAGGCCCGCGTCTGGACGTTCGACGGCGAGGCCAAGCAGACGCGCGCCGTCGGCGGCTTCGGCGGCGCCGTCTTCGCCACCGCGCTGTCCCCCGACGGCAAGACCCTCGCCGCGACCGGCGCCGACCACCAGGTCCGCCTGTTCAACTTCGAGGACGGCAAGGCGATTCGGGCCCTGGAAGGCCACAAGGACTGGGTCTACTCCGTCGCCTTCTCCGCCGACGGCAAGCAGGTCGCCTCCGGAAGCTGGGACGGCGAGGTCCGGCTCTGGAGCGTCGAGGACGGCAAGCCCCTGCAAGCCTTCCTCGCCGCTCCCGGTCTCAAGCCCATCGGCGATCAGGCCGCCCGATGAACGTCCGTCGCGAAGCCGCCGCCGTGATCCTCGAACTCGACGACGAGGCCGAGACCGAGGCGCTCGGCCGCGCGCTGGCCGAGGTCGTCGCCGCGGACGTCGTCGTCGGGCTGGTCGGGCCCCTGGGGGCCGGCAAGACCCGGCTGTCGCGGGCCGTCGCCGAGGCGCTCGGGGTCGACCCGGCGGCGATCGCCAGCCCGACGTTCGTGCTGATCCACGAATACGACGGGAGAATCCCCGTCTTCCACTTCGACGCCTACCGCCTCCCTTCCCCCGCCGCCTTCGAGGATCTCGGCCCCGCCGACTACTGGTCGGCCGGCGGCGTCTGCCTCGTCGAATGGGCCGACCGCGTCGCCGACTCCCTCCCCCCCGACACCTGGTGGGTCCGCATCGATCCCGGCGCGGGCGCGCGACGCTCGATCCGGATCGAGGCCCCCGGCGAGCCGCTCGACCGCCTGGCGCGGACGCTCGATCCCCGGGCTTGAATCGCGCCGTCGCGAACCCCCGCGACAAATTCCACTTGCAAATCCGCACCTTGACATGCAGATTAAATGGCTGGGAATTGAAGAGCGGGGGTCGCGATGGTGAGGCCATGATTCCAAAGACGGCGGAATATGCGTTGCGGGCGACGGTCTGCCTGGCGGGGACGACGGGCGCGCCCGCCTCGGCCGACGTGCTGGCCGAGCGAACCAAGGTGCCGCGGTCGTACCTCAATCGGGTGCTGCGCGACCTGTCGACCGCCGGGTTGGTGGTCTCCAAGCCGGGCCCCGGCGGCGGTCACGAGTTGGCGCGGCCGCCCGACGAGATGACGATCCTGGACGTCGTGGACGCCGTGGCGCCGATCGAGCGCATCGAGCGTTGCCCGCTGGGACTGCCGTCGCACACGACGCTTTGCCCGCTGCATCGCGAGTTGGACCGGGCCTACGCCACGATGCGGGAAGCCTTTCAGCGCGTCCGGCTCAGCAGCTTGGTGGACTCGACCGATCCGATCCTTCCCCTGTGCGACCCGTCAGCCTTCCTGGCGAGCGAACCAACGCCTTGCGTGTGCCGGGGCGAGGGCGAGAAGCCCCATCTGAACGGCGAGGCGAGGGTCGGTCAACGCCGCGGCCGTCGCCCCGGGTGAGGTCCGCGCCGCCTTCCTCAACGCCGCTCGGGCCAGGTCGACGCGCCCGCCTCGCAGCGCCTCATGCGCTCGATTGAGGTACGCGCGGGCCAGGGCGCGACCGGGGCGGCCCCCTCGAAGCGCCGCCAGGCGGGCGCTTTCCTCCAGGTCGTCCAGGCCGTGCTTGAAGCGGTGGGTCTCGCTTCCCTCGTGCCAGCGGACGGAGACCAATGGGTCGCCGGCGATCCAGCGGACGCCGAATCGATCGGCCGCGCGGAGCCAGAACTCCCAATCCACGACGTAACGCCAGGACGGATCGAACCCGCCCAGGACCTGATGGGCCCGCCGGTTCGTCGTCACCGCCGAGCAGCGCAACAGGTTGGTCGCGGCCAGCCGTCGCGCGAACGCCCCCGGCTCGAAATCGACGACGCCCGAGGGGTCGCGATCGGCGATCCCGCCGGGGTCGATGATCGAGGAGGGGACGGGCCCGCCGGAGGCGTCGATGACGTCGGCCGGCTCGGCGAGCAGGCCCAGGGCGTCGGCTCCGGGTTGGGACAGGGCGTCGAGGCGGCGCGCCAGACATCCGGGCCGCATGAGGTCGTCCTGGTGGAAGATCGCCACCCAGGGCGTCCGGGCGGATTCGACGCAACGGTTCCAGTTGCCCGCCAGGCCGAGCCGCTCCGAGTTGACCTCGACCCGCGCGCGATCGCCGGCCAGCGCGCGAACCATTGCGACGGTCGCGTCGTCGGAACGATCGTCGCGGACGAGCAGGTCGAACGCGGCGTCGCGCTGGGCGAGGATCCCCGCCAGCGTCTCGGCCAGGTGGGCCGAGCCGTTATAGGTGGGGATCGCGACGGTCAGGACGGGCTCGGTCACGACCGGGCCGAGTCGGCGGTGGCCTCGCGGAGTTGTTCCCAGGTGTAGATGCCGGTGGAGTGGCCGTCGCTCCAGAAGGGTTTGACGGCGTAGCTCCCCACCGGCTCCATCCCGTCGATCCGAACGTCCTCGCGGACGTGCTCGTACCGGATGATCCGCTCGCCGGTGAACTCGTCCTTGCAACTGGCGCAGGGGCAGGCGGCGCGGAGAGCGCGGTAGGGGATGCGGTCGACGGCGCCGTCGGGCCAGACGACTTCGAGGATCCGATCGGCCTGGTGGGCCTTGATGTTGCTGGGAGGGTCGATCATGATGCCGTCGTCTTGGGGAATCAAACTTCGGCGCGGGCGCGCCGGGGGAGTCGCGGTCGTGGATCTCCAGGATAACGATTCGGCCGCGGCCGGCGAAGGGGCGATCGCCGCGGACGCCCTGGCGCGGCTGCGGTTCTACGTCGCCGCGCCGAGCGTTTCGGCCGTCCGCAAGGCGTTGTTCCGGGCGCCCGGCGGCGCGCGGGTCGTGGGCCGGTTCGATCGCGAGACGATCGAGTGCGCCCACACGATGAACGCCCACGGCTTCGGCCGTCACTGGGCGGTCCTGGTCAGTCGGCTGGAGAAGGCCGGGCTCCGCGTGGTTCCCCGTCCGCCGACGGGGGCGTGACCGTTCCGGAAGTCGGGTCGCCGGCCTGGAGCTCGGCGAGTTCGCGCTCGACGCGGGCGGCCTCGTCCTCGCGGCCCAGCCCGCGCTCCGCGGCGGCCAGCTTGGCGAGGTCGTCCTCCAGGGCCCGGCGGTATCGAAGGCTTCGGGGGTCGGCGGCCAGGGCCTTTTTCCGCAGGGAGACCGCCTCCCGGAGCCGCCCGCGAGCCTCGTCGAAGCGCGAGGCTTGAAGTTCGACCGCGCCCATGTTCTTCAGGACCGTGCCGAGCCCGTCGGCGTACTCGGGCACTTCCGGACGGTCTCGGACCAGCCGCTCGCCGAGTTCGGCGGCCCGTTCCCAGACGGTTCGGGCCTCGTCGAGACGGCCCGCGTCGCGGAGCGCGCCGCCGAGGTTGTCGCGGCTGTAGAGCAGGTCGGCCTGATATCTGGTGACGGCGGGATGGTCGCGGACCAGGCGTTCGTGGATCTCGACGGCCCGCTCGAACGTCGCCCGGGCCTCGTCGAGTCGACCGGCGGCGGCGTGGACGGTGCCGAGGTAGAGGAGGCTCGTCGCCAGGCCCTCCTGCTGGTCGGCGGCGTCGGGATCGTCGCCGATCAGACGCTCGCGGACTTCGATCGCCCGCTCGAAGGCCGCCCTGGCCTCGTCGAGTCGGCCGGCGGCCCGGTACAAGACGCCGAGGTTGGTGTGGCCGCCGGCCAGCCAGCCCTGGTGGGAGAGGACGCCGGGATGGTCGCGGGCCAGACGCTTCCCGACGTCGAGGACTCGCTCGAAGGCCGCCTGGGCGTCGTCGAGCCGGCCCGCGGAGAGTTCCGCGGCGCCGAGGAAGGCGAGGCTCCTCGCCAGGCCGATCTGGAAGTCCAGCGCGTCGGGGCGGTCTCGGATCAGGCGTTCCTGAATGGCGACGGCCCGCGCGAAGGCCGCCCGGGCCTCGTCGGGCCGGCCCGTGTAGCGGAGCATGTCGCCGAGGTTGACCTGGCTCGCCGCCAGCCCGGATCGATAGGCGGCGACGTCGGGATGATCGCGGACCAGTCGTTCGAAGATGGCGATGGCCTGCCCCACGACCTGGATCGCGTCCTTCTTGTCGCCGATCTCGCCGATCAGAAGCGCGTGTTCGCGCGCGGCGTCCGCGAGTCGGTACAACGATTCGGGTCGGGCGTCGGCGTCGGCCTGGAGGCGCTCGCGGAATCGGCTGAAGAAGGCCATCGGCTCCTTCAAGAGCGTCTCGCGGAGCGATTGCAGCCCGGGGTCGTCCTTCAACTTGGGATTGTCGGCGACGGCGTCCTTGAACCGCTTCACGGCCTCGATCGCCTGGGCTTCGTTCTCCTCGGCCCGCTTCCGTTGCAGCGTCAGGGCGCGGTTGCCGGCCGCCAGGTCGGAGTTGGCTTTCTTTTGCGCGACCGAGAGCGTCCCCAGGACGGCGAACGCGACCAGACCCGCCGCGGCGAGCCCGGTGACGACGGTTCGATGGCGGGTCAACCAGCGGATCAAGGTGCGGTGCCACGGCTCGGCGAACGCCTCGACGCGCTCGTCGGCCAGCCAGCGCTCGACGTCGTAGGCCAGGGCCCTGGCCGAGACGTAGCGCGCGGCCGGTTCCCGCGCCATCGCTTTCAGGACGATCGCCTCCAGGGCCGGATCGATCGCGGCGTCCGACTCCCGGGGGCGCGGGAATTCGCCCTCGGCGACCCTCCTCAAAACGTCGGACAAGGGCCCCTGGAAGGGGGCCCGGCCGGTCAGGAGATGGTGCAGGGTGGCGCCCAGCGAGTAGACGTCGGATGGCGGGCCGACCCGCTCCAGGTCGCCCCGGGCCTGCTCCGGGCTCATGTAGCCGGGCGTGCCCATCGCCCGCCCCGGCAGCGTTTCCGAACTCCCGCCGCCCGCCGAGAGGGCCGAGGCTCGGGCCTCGGGGCCGGGCGCGTCGCGTCCCGACGCCTTGGCCAGGCCCCAGTCGACCACCAGGGTCTCGCCGTGTTCGCCCACGACCACGTTGGCCGGCTTGACGTCGCGGTGCAGCACCCCGCGCGAGTGGGCGTAGTCGATCGCGTTGCAGACGTCGGTGAAGATCTTCAGCAGCCGGCGGATCTTCAACGATCGTTCCGATCGGGATCGCGGCCCCTTGTGGAAGTCGTCGATGACCGTCTGGAACGAATCGCCGCGGACCAGGCGCATCGCGTAGTAGGGGCGGCCGTCGTCGTCGGCCCCCAGGCCGTAAACCGGGACGATTCCCGGGTGTTCCAGACGGCCGGCGACCTCGGCCTCCACCAGGAACCGGCGACGACTGGCCGGGTCGTCGGCGTATTCCTCCCGGATCCGCTTGAGGGCGACCTCGCGGTTCAATTCCGAGTCGAAAGCCACGCACACCGTTCCCAGGTTCCCCCTCGCGTGGGGCCTGAGGAAGCGGAACCTCCCGCCGTCGTTCGACTCGACCACGGGGCCGTCGGCGCGCGTGAAGACCGCGTCCGGGACGGTCGACGCCTCGCCCGCGGACGGGCGCGTCGCGTCGAGCCCGGCGTCGGCGACCGTGGCCTGGTCCTCGCGACGCTCGTGGTGAAGCCGGACCAGGGCCTCGACCGTCGCTCGGCGGTCGTCGTCGAGGCCGCCCAGGGCGGTCAGATGATCGGCCAGGGTCCGCGACCGGTCCAGGGTCCACGCCTGAAAGCCGGCGATCAGGCCCTCCCGATCGATCAGGCCGGCCTGCAAGCCCAGCAAACCGAACAGCAACTGCCGATCGGCGGCGTCGGGCATGGCGGTCGCTCCCCAAGGGGCCGGCAAGGTCGAGGCGGATCCGTCTTCGCGCGGAGCATTAACGAAAATCATACATCCTCGCGCTTCTCCACACAATTCGACCCCAGGCCGTTTCCGCCGTCGGCGCGTTCCTCGGGGCGCGGGCTCGCGGCCCACTCCCGCCTCGAGGCTCGCGGCATCGGGTACAATCGTCGCGCGGCCCTCCCACACGATCCCCCCGTCCAACCGAGCCCAGCCATGCCCGCCCCGAACCCGTCCGAAACCCAGGATTGGCGAAGCCTCGTCGACTCTTCCGAGGTGGACTGGAAGGCCGTCGCCACCAACGCCCGAGGGCCTCTGGGCAAGCTGCCGCTGTCCGACGAGATGCTGCGGCGCTGGCCCTCGGGCGACCTGTTCGGCCTCTCCCAGAACGCGGGGATGGGCTGGACGGCCTCGGGGACCGACGGCGACTCGTTTTTGATCCTCGGCACCCAGGGGGGCCTGCGCGGCGACGACGGCGCGCCGATCGCGCTGGGGTATCACACGGGGCACTGGGAGATCGGCCTGTTGGTCAAGGCGGCGGCCGAGGAGTTCAAGCGGCTGGGGGCCGTCCCGTTCTCCGCGACGGTCTCCGACCCCTGCGACGGCCGGACCCAGGGGACCAAGGGGATGATGGACAGCCTCCCCTACCGCAACGACGCGGCGGTGGTCTTCCGCCGGTTGATCCGATCGCTCCCCAGGCGCAAGGGGGTGCTGGGAGTCGCCACCTGCGACAAGGGCCTGCCGGCGATGATGCTGGCCCTGGCCGGCTCGCGCGACCTGCCGACGGTGCTGGTCCCCGGCGGCGTGACCCTGCCGCCGACCGTCGGCGAGGACGCCGGGGCCATTCAGACCATCGGCGCCCGCTACGCCCATGACGAGATCGACCTGGAGACCGCCGCCGACCTTGGCTGCCACGCCTGCGCCTCGCCCGGGGGCGGCTGTCAGTTCCTCGGCACCGCGGCGACCTCGCAGGTCGTCGGCGAGGCGCTGGGGCTGTCGCTGCCCCACTCGGCGCTCGCGCCCTCGGGTCAGCCGGTCTGGATGGACATGGCGAGGCGCTCGGCGCGGGCGCTGGTCGAGCTGGCCCGTCGGGGCGTGACGTCGAGCCGAATCGTGACCGACGCGGCGGTTCGCAACGCGATGATCGTCCACGCGGCGATCGGCGGCTCGACGAACCTGCTTCTGCACGTCCCGGCGATCGCCCACGCCGCCGGGCTGCGGCGGCCGAGCGTCGACGACTGGCATGAGATCAACGTCAAGGTCCCGCGGTTGGTCAGCGTCCTACCCAACGGCCCCGTGCATCATCCCACCGTCCGCGTGTTCCTCGCCGGAGGCGCGCCGGAGGTGATGCTCCACCTGCGAAGCCTGGACCTGCTGGACGAATCCGTCCCCACCGTCGCCGGGACCAGCCTCGGCCGCCTGCTGGACTGGTGGGAATCCAGCGAACGCCGGAAGCGGGCGCGCGAGCGGCTGTTCCAGGCCGACGGCATCGACCCCGACGAGGTCATCATGAGCCCCGCGCGCGCCGCCGAGCGGGGCCTGACCAGCACGGTGACGTTCCCTCGGGGGAACCTGGCGCCGCGCGGCTCGGTCATCAAGAGCACGGCCATCGACCCGACGGTGGTCGATCCCGACGGCGTGTATCGCAAGTTGGGCCCGGCGCGGGTGTTCGCCAGCGAGCGCGAGGCGATCGCGGCGATCAAGGCCCAGACGTCGGAGCCGGTGAAGGCGGGGGACGTGGTGGTCCTGATCGGCCGCGGGCCGCTGGGGGCGGGCATGGAGGAGATTTACCAGGTGACCTCGGCCTTGAAGTTCCTGCCGTTCGGCAAGCACGTCGCCGTTTTGACCGACGCCCGGTTCTCCGGCGTCTCCACCGGCGCGTGCGTCGGTCACGTCAGCCCCGAGGCGCTCGCCGGCGGCCCGATCGGCAAGGTCCGCGACGGCGACTTGATCCGCGTCGAAATCGACCGCGTCCGGCTCGAAGGCTCGATCGACATGGTGGGCGAGAACGGAGTCGACGTCGGCCCCGCCGAGGGCGCCCGAATCCTCGCCGCCCGCGCGCCCCACCCCCGACTCGCCCCCGACCCCGACCTGCCGGACGACGTCCGAATCTGGGCCGCGCTTCAAGAAGCCTCCGGCGGCGTCTGGGGCGGCTGCGTCCACGACGCCGAGGCGATCCTGCGCGCCCTGGGGCGCCAGAACGGCTGATCGCTCCCGTGACGCTTCATCCTTTAGCGCCAGAACCCTGGAAGGACGGGTAATGCGCGACGTCCCCTCTCCCGCCGGGAGAGGGCGGCCGCGAAGCGGCGGGTGAGGGTCGCGGCGCTTCGGAGCGAGCGCCGGGTCGGCATGACGCGAACCCAGGGCGTATTCCGAGGCGCGACGACCCTCACCCGGCCCTTCGGGCCACCCTCTCCCGGCGGGAGAGGGGACGAAATCCGCAGTCTGGTTCGATGCAAAGATAGCCTACGCGCGCTGAATTCCCTGTCGAAAAGACATGGCCACGCCCATGCCCTCAAGGGGAGAAGCGGTGATCGTCATCACTCGCCCCGTGCCGCCTTCCAGGTCCGAGTGATCTCCAGCGGCTCGCCCGTCTCCAGCATGGTCTTGAGGCTGGAGAGGATCGCCGGCCAGCCGAGGGCGACCGCCTGGATCAGCCGCGAGAGGGGCGTGTCGCTCTCATGAACCAACGTCAGCTTCACGGCGTCGCCGATGGGCTGAAGCTCGTAGGTCAGCCGCGAGGGGCCGTCCTCCTTGAGGTCGGGGCGGAACTCGTTGCGCCAGTCGAGGACGAGTTTCCGCCCCGGCTCGATCGCCACGACCTCGCCCGAGTCGGTCACGAGCCCGCCGGGCGCCAGGATCCTCCAGGGCGAGCCCGCTTTCCATTCCGACTCCTGCCACGTCTCGCCCCAGTACTTGCGGGTGAGTTCCGGATCGGTGAGCGCCCGCCAGAGCCGCTCGGGCGTCGTTCGGATGTACGCGACGTAGATGAACCGCGATTCCGCCATCGGACTCCCCTTCACGTTCGACCTGGGGCTGGAATTCCTCGACGCGCCGTCGACCGGCCGCGGCATTGTAAACGATTCGCTCGCGAGGCGAGTCGGACGGCCCCGCGGCGCCGACCCGGATTTTGCTACGATCGGAGGGAACTCCAGTCGACCTTGAATCCGGCATCCCAAACGTCATGCGCAAGATCACGCTCAAGCATTCGCCCCCCGCGGGGCTGGCCCGGAAGTTGGCGGACGACCTCAACCCGTCCCAGCGCGAGGCGGCCTCGGCGCCGGACGGCTGCAACCTGATCCTGGCGGGGCCGGGCTCGGGCAAGACGAGGGTCGTCACCTATCGCGTGGCCTGGCTGATCGGCCGCGGCGCGCCGGCCGAGTCGATCCTTTTGGTCACGTTCACCCGACGCGCCGCGCGGGAGATGGTCGAACGCCTCGGCGGACTGGTCGGCGCCCGCGCCGGGCGGGTCTGGGCCGGCACGTTCCACCACGTCGGCAACCGCCTGCTGCGGAGGTCGGCCCGCGAACTCGGGTTCGAGTCCAACTTCACGATCCTCGACTCCGAGGACCAAAAAGACCTGATCGGCCTGGCGATGACCGACGCCGGGCTGTCGTCCAAGGACAAGCTCGCGCCCAAGCCGGCGCAGGTCCAGCACGTCCTCAGCTTCGCCCTCAACACGCGAAGGACGCTGGAGGACGTGATCGCCGAGACGGCCGGGGAACTCGTCGCCTGGACCGACCACGTCCGCCACGCCGCCGCCGCCTACGCCGCGCGAAAGCAGGCCGCCAACTGCATGGACTACGACGACCTGCTCGTCCTCTGGCTGAAGCTCCTGAACGAGCACCCCGCGCGGCTGGCCGAGCAAGGGAAGATGTTCCAGCACGTCCTGGTCGACGAGATGCAGGACACCAACGCGCTTCAGATCGAGATCGTCGAGAAGCTCGCCGCCGCCGGATCGGGGAACCTCACGGCCGTCGGCGACGACGCGCAGTCGATCTACCGCTTCCGAGGCGCGAACTACGACAACATCCTCAAGTTCCCCGACCGCCATCCCGGCGCGCGGACGTTCAAGCTCGAAGTCAACTACCGCTCCACGCCCCAGATCGTCGCCTTGACGCGGGCGTCGATCGCCCACAATCACACGGGCTTCCCCAAGGAACTCGTCTCCGCCCGCGGCGACGGCCCCAAGCCGGCGGTCGTCGCCACGGCCGACGTCTACGAGGAGGCCGCGCTGGTCTGCCAGCAGATCCTGGAGACCCGCGACCGCGACGTCCCGTTGGCCGAGATGGCCGTCCTTTACCGCAACCACTACGACAGCGTCGTCCTTCAGGGCGAGCTACTGGCGCGCGGGATCCCCTACAACGTCCGTAGCGGCGTGCGGTTCTTCGAACAGGCCCACGTCAAGGACGTGCTGGCGTTTCTGCGCGTGGTCCTCAACCCTCGCGACGAGGCGTCGTGGCGGCGGCTGCTGTTGTTCTTGCCGGGGATCGGCCCGGCCAAGGCGGGGGCCGTCCATCGCCTCCTGGCGGCCTCGGCCGACCCGTTCAAGGCGTTGGCCTCCGCCGAGACGATGGCGGCGGTCCCGACCAAAAGCCGCGGCCCGTTCGCGGCCTTCGTCAACGACATCAACCTGATCCGCGCCACCGACCCGGAGAAGCACCCCGCCGACGCCATCCAGGCGGTTTTGGCCGGCGGCTACAAGGCGACGATCCGCCAGCGCTACGACCGGGCCGAGAACCGGATCAAGGACGTCGAGCAGTTCGCCGTGCTGGCCGCCAAGTACGACAGCCTGGAGCGGCTGGTCGGCGAGTTGATGCTCGCCGGCGACCTTTACGGCGCCGACGTGGAGGGCGGGGACGAACCGCGCGACCTGCTGGTCCTTAGCTCCGTCCACCAGGCGAAGGGGCTGGAGTGGTCGAGCGTCTTCGTCGTGCGGCTGGTCGACGACGGCTTCCCCAACCGTCGCGCGACCGACGAGCCCGGCGGCGAGGAGGAGGAGCGCCGGATCTTCTACGTCGCCGTCAGCCGGGCCAAGGACGAGTTGATGCTGACGTACCCCTCCACCGTCAGCCGGGGCTTTGGCCCCACGACCTTCTCCACTCCCAGCCGCTTCCTCACCGAGGTCGATCCCGACTTGTTCGAGCGCGTCGCGCTGGAACACGAGTTCGAGTCGCTTGATATAAACAAGGAATGACGCCGCCACCCCAATACCGTTCGGCACGAGGTTTGATGAGACCGGAGGCCGACGACACGCGCCCTTCTCCCCTTGAGGGAGAAGGTGGCCGAAGGCCGGATGAGGGGTCGCGCGACCGGGAGCCTTCGGATTTCAAGCCGTCCACGGGCCGCGACTTCCGCTGAAACGCGGCGCCGGTCGACCCCTCATCCGGCCCTTCGGGCCACCTTCTCCCTCAAGGGGAGAAGGCGAAGACCGCCATGACGTCCGAGCATGTCTTGCGCCGAACACTCTTGACCGCCACTCGACGCGGAGGTCGCGCGGGGTGTGGCGTCGCGGCGAGTCATGGCGTAATCTCGTAGCCTGGGGCGTCCGGGCCGGCCGCGACGTCGACGCCGAGGCGCGGGAGGGACCGATCGATGATTGGGATTCGAGCGACGGTCGTTTGGCTGGCGGCGGCGATCGCGGCGGGCGCGCCGCTGTCGGCGGGAGAGGACGTCGGAGCGGCCAAGCCGTTCCGGATCACGATCGTCGACGACCAGACCGGCCGAGGCGTGCCGCTGGTGGAGCTGCGCACCGTCAACCAGATCTCTTATTTCACGGACTCCAACGGCGTGGTCGCCTTCGACGAGCCCGGCTTGCTGGGGACCAGGGTCCACTTCGAGATCGCGAGCCACGGCTACGAGTTCCCCAAGGACGGCTTCGGCTACGCCGGCAAGGCGCTCGACGCGGAGCCCGGCGGCGAGGCGACGCTGAAGATCAAGCGGATCAACATAGCCGAGCGGCTCTACCGCGTCACCGGCGGCGGGATCTATCGCGACAGCCTCCTGACCGGCGTCCCCGCGCCGCTTCAAAACCCGGTCATCGACGGCCTGGTGCTGGGGCAGGACAGCGTCTTCACGGTCGTCTACCATGACGAGATCCACTGGTTCTGGGGCGACACCAGCCGCCCCGCCTATCCCCTGGGCAACTTCCACACGCCAAGCGCCGTCTCCAAGCTCCCCGGCGAGGGAGGGCTCGACCCGGCCAAGGGCGTGGATCTGACGTATTACCTCGACGAGCACGGCTTCGCCAAGGCGACCTGCAAGATGCCCGGCTCGGGCCCCACCTGGATCACCGGGATCGTCGTGTTGACCGACGCGCAAGGCCATGAGCGCATGTTCGCCAACTACGCCAAGATCGAGGCGAAGGCGATGAAGACCTACGAGCGCGGCGCGGTCGAATGGGACGACGAGAAGGCCGAGTTCGTCAAGCGCGCCGTCTTCGAGGGCGACCCGGAGACCACCACCGGGGAGACCTTGAGCGGCCACACCTTTTTGCACGAGGACGACGGCGTCGAGTACGTCTACTACTGCAACCCGTTGCCGCTCACGCGCCTGCCGGCCGACCCGGAGAAGCTCATCGACGAGGACGCCGTCGAGGTCTTCACCTGCCTGGAGCCCGGCGCGACGCTCGACGACCCCAAGTTCGACCGCGACGCCGACGGCCGCCTCCGCTACTCCTGGAGGAAGGACGCCCGGCGGTTCGACCAGCGCCGCCAAATCGACGCCGCCAAGGCCGGGACGATCAAGCCGGAGGAGGGCCTGGTCCAGTTCCGCGACCCCGCGACCGCCAAGACCGTACTGGCCCACGGCGGCTCGGTCTACTGGAACGAGTTCCGCAAGCGCTGGACGGCCGTCTTCGTGGAGGTCTTCGGGACGTCGATGCTGGGCGAGATCTGGTTCGCCGAGGCCGATTCCCCGGTCGGCCCCTGGACGTTCGCCCGCAAGGTCGTCACCCACGACGATTATTCGTTCTACAACCCCAAGCAACATACGATGTTCGACCAGGACGGAGGGCGGGTCATCTACTTCGAGGGGACCTACACGAAGACCTTCTCCGGCAACAAGCGGCCGACCCCCCGCTACGACTACAACCAGGTCATGTACCGCCTGACCCTGGACGACCCCCGGCTCTCGCTCCCCGTGGCGGTCTACCAGACCGACGCGACCAGCCTGGCGACCGGGCCGAAACTGGGCGGGGCCGTCGCCGGCAAGGAGGTCGCGTTCTACGCCCCCGACCGCCCGGGCGAGGGGACGACCGCCGCGGAGATCGGCGACGGCGAGCGGATTTTCCTCCTGCCAGCCGATTCCCGGGTTGCGGAAACGACCCCGATCTATGAATACTGCCGGGAAGGGAGTGAGCAACGGACGCTCTCCATCGACCCGGAACGCGAGATGGCGGGATGGCGGCGGACGCCGGATCCCGTCGGCCGCGTCTGGAAGAACCCGGGGCCCTCGCGGGCATGGTGACGAATGGATTCCACCGCGCGACGGACGTCGGCCGCGCCCACGATCCCCGCCGACGATTCCGCGACGTCGTCGGCCATCGACGATCTGCTGGACGGCCTGGAGGTCGAGCCGGAGGAGTCGTGGAACGCCTTCCTGGGGCTGGAATCGCTCGACGCCGAGTTGCGGCGGTCGATCGTCGCGGAGTTGGTCGCCGCGCCCGCCAGCGAGGGGGTGACGCGGTTGCTCCACCTGCTCGGCGCCAGCCGCGACGAGGCGATCCGCCGCGCGGCCCGCGCCGCGCTGGGGACCGACGACCGGCCCGTCGTCCAGCGACCGCCACGAGCCGCCGCGACGCCGGCCGTGATCGATCGTAAGCCGCCGCGATTGACGCGGTCGCTGACCGCGGCGGTCGACGGCGAGGGGGTGGGGACCGTCGCCCTGGCCGGAGTCCACCGCGGGCGGACCCGTGTCGCCGCGTTCCTCTGCGACGTCCGCGGCGGCGTCCGCGACGTGCTCGGCGACTCATGGGACGGCGAGGACGCCGAGGTCGACCTGCTCGGCCGGTTCCCCGAGTTGGGCGCGCGATCGTGCGTCGCGGACGTCCACGCGCTGGCGACCGGGCTCCTGGCCGGCGGCCTGCTCCTATCAGCGCGCGAGACGCCCCCGACGGTCGGCGAGTGGCTGGAGGCGATCCTCGGCCGCGGCTTCCACGCCGCGGCCCTCCCGGCCGCCCGGCCCGAGTGGTCCGGCCCCGCCCTCGATCCGGCGACCCTCGCCGAACGCTCCTGGCGCGTCCTGGAAGCCTGCCCCGACTGGGTCGACCGCTCCACCCTGACGTTCGAGCTGGCCGAGGAGATCACCGTCCGCGAACGCCGCGCCGCCGCCGACCCGCTCCGAGACGCCGGCGCGTATCGCTTCCTGTTCGAGCGTCGGCTCCTGCACCGCCTGGAGCTCTACCGCCGGATGCTGCTCTGGATGGCCCTCTTCTGGGACGCCGCGGGAGAGGCCGACCTGGCCCTGACCGCGGGAGTCCTCTCCAGCCAACTCGGCGATCCCCAGTACGCCGTCCCGTCCCACCCGTTCACGGTCGCCCTGTCCACCCGTAGTCTGCACGAAGCCCAGCGCCTGCTGGGAAGCGCCGCCAGGGGCCTTCGACGGCCGTAGCCGTTCGAAACGACGACGGCCGGCGTCGCCGGAAGGCGACGACCGGCCGCGACCGCCCTCGATAAGGGGCGCGACTTCGAGTTAATGTCTGTCCCATAAGTAGCAAGGGGCGACCATGAGGGTCTTCCCCCCTCGCGGGGGAAGACAGACCGCGAAGCGGTCAGATGAGGGGGACGACGCGACCGGAAGCCGTCGGTACGTCGAAAGCCCGGCCCAGGCGGCTCGGGATCGCCACGGCCCTCTTGCCCGCCCCCCCTCATCCGGCCCTTCGGGCCACCTTCCCCCGCGAGGGGGGAAGGCCATTATGCCGCTCGCGACGCCCTTAATGGGACGGCCCCTTACTTCTTGGGCGTCTTGGCCTCGACCTTGGGAGCGGGAGCGGCCTTGCCGGACTTGCTCTTCTTCTCGTCGGCCTTCTTCTTCTTGGCGGTGTCGCGCGCGTCGCCCATAGCCTGGACTCCTTCGGAATCGCCAACCGAACGGTGCTGGGAGGAAAGGAGCGTCGCCGTCGAAGGAGGCGGCGACGCGCCTTGAATATGCCCAACCGTTCAATGCGATGCAAGAGGAGAGGCGGCGGATTTCTCGGAATCGTCCGAGGCGACCGTCTGGCCGCCGCGCCAGTAGTCGGGGAGGTCGGGCTTGGTGGCCAGGAGGATTTCCAAAATCGCCGCGCGCTGCTCGGGGGTGCGAACGTCGTAGTCCGGGGTCTTGTCCTGGCCGGAGAGGATTTCCCAGAGGCGGCGGTAGGTCCGTTCCTTGATCGGCTCGGGGAGGGCGTTGAACGCCTTGGAGTAGATCAGGTAGCTGCACGGGTACTTGAACATCCGAGTGGTCATGTCGAAGTCGCGCAGCGACCGGCCCTGGGGGTCGCGGGGGCCGCGGGCCTGGAACTCGGCGGCGAAGTCCGAGGTCCCCTCGATCTTGCCGGTCAGCTTGGCCTCGTCGATGAAGAGCATGTACCGCACCAGCTTCTCGGTCGGGCCGTCGAAGCGGCGGGCGGTGGTCTCGGAGATGGTCCCCTCGGGCTCGCCGAACGCCTTGTTGATCTCCTTGGCGTACTGCATCGCCAGCTTGGCCTGGTAGTTGGCGGCGGTGATCAGGTTGTGCATCTTGACCTGATGCTCAAGCGTCATGAGCGCGACGATGTCGCTGTGCGGCGACAGGTACGGCTTGAGGTTGAACCGCCCGGCCAGGTCGAGCACGTCCTTGGCGACGGGCTTGGGGCCGTCGCGCGAGGTCGGGTCGGCCAGCATGTTCCCCAGGTGGGCCTGGCCGCTGGCCTTGCCGGTGACGTACCACCCGCCCCAACGCTCGTTCAAGGGGCTCTCGTGGGTGATGTTCGCGCTGCCGGCGCTGAAGACCGGGCGACCCGACGGCCCCGTGGGGATCGAGCGGACCATGTGGCCGGGGACGTCCTCCGTCCGACCGTTGACGTGGCACTGAAGACAGTCATGCGTCCGGCGCTCGATGACCGCCCCCTCGTCGTCGTCGGCTTCGCTCAAGAAGTAGTACACGCCTCCCAACTCGGGGTCGGCCGCGGAGATCTCGGTCCCGTCGCCGTTCTGGACGTAGCCGATGTAGACGTCGTCGTTGAAGTAGAGCGCGCGGGGCTTCTTCGGCGAGATCTTCGAGATCTGGAAGCTCGACTTCGAGAAGACGAGCACCTGCGACGAGACCGGGATGTCAAGCGCCTTCAAAAGCGAGCGGAGGTAGCCGCTGGGCCCCTCCTTCTCCAGCACGACCTTCTTCGACTCCATCAGCTTCTGAAGCTGGGCGACCGGGTCGGTCGTCTGAGCGGAGAGGTAATTGATCGGCTCGCGTTCGTAGGGGAGGTCGGCCCGCGCGGCCGTCGAGGAGACGATCAAACCGACGGCCGCGAATCCGAGCGTCAGCATCCGCATCACGAAAGCCCATGAAATCGGCCGTCGATGATTGACACGCGATCCGTCTCCCGCGGCCGGGGTCGAGGACGGTGGCGTCGACTTCGCAAGGCGGAAATTCTTTACCATGGTATAAAGAATACCGCGCCACCATCCTCCGCGGAAGGACAAACCGCGTGCCGCCCTCATTTCGCACACCTACTGTTCGACAATTCTCTCACGCCCTCGAAAACCGGGTGACGGATCGGCGTTGACGGGAAGCGGCCCGCGGCCCCTAATCCGGCGTTCGCGAGGACGGGCGAGGGGGGCGTCATGGGACGACGAAGGCGGGCGACGCGGCTGGCGGTCTGGGCGGGGTGGCTGGCGCTGGTGTTCTGGGGCGTCAAGGCGGGCGCGACCGCGCCGGACTCCAACCCGGAGCATCTGCTCGGGCTGCTGGCCCTGGGGTATCTCGCGGCGTGGGGGCCGTTCCTCGTCTTCTCGACCCACGGGCCGACGGGGACGCTCGGCCGGTTCGCGTTGGGGACCGCGTCGCTGTTGCTGGCGCTGGCGGCGGTCGAGGCGCCGGCGCGGCTGGGGCTGGTGGATTATCGCGAGGTCTTCGCCACTCCCGCCCCGGCGTGGCGACGGCGGGGCAACGCGCCGGACCCGGAGTTGCTCTACGTTCGCGAAGCCCATCAAAAGGTCCGCCTCAAGTACGTCGGCGGCGATCTGTACCGCCTTCGCGGGGCGACGCCCTGGAGGCGTTACGACCGCGAACTGGCGACCGACGCCCGCGGCTTCCGCAACCCCGTCGACCTGGACGCGGCCGACGTGGCCGTCGTCGGCGACTCGTTCGTCGAGGGCCTGCACGTCGAGGCCGACGACCTGATGACCGCCAAACTGGCGGGGCTGCTGGGCCGAACCGTGGCGAACCTGGGCCGCAACGGCTACGGGCCGCAACAGGAGGCGGTCGTCCTGAAGCGCTACGCGACGCCGCTTCAGCCGGCCGTCTGCGTCTGGGCGTTCTTCGAGGGGAACGACCTCGCCGACGTCCGCGAGTACGACGCGCAGCGCGCGAACGCGGCCCGCGCCCCAACCTCCCGTCGCGACGAGGGCGCCTACGCTCGGAGCTTCGCGCGAAACGCGCTGGCGTTCACGCTCCGCGAGTTCGTCAATCCCGCGGCGACCAGGCCCGCGGCCGCGCATCGCGGCTTGTTCACCGACCGCGACGGCCGCGACGTCCCTTTTTACTTCGAGTCGGACATTCAGTTCGGCGTCACGGTCCCGGCGTTTCCGCGGGGCGGCTCGAACGAGATGAAGCGGATCGGCGCGATCCTCGCGGAGGCCCGCGACGTCTGCCGCGACGCCGACGTCGCCCTGGTGGTGACCTTCATCCCGGCCAAGTTCCGGATTTACGGCGACCTGTGCCGGTTCGCCCCCGACTCCCCCTGCCCGTCCTGGCCCATCGACGACCTGCCGAACGATCTGGGTCGTCTGGTGGAGGGGCTCGGAGCGGACGTCGGCTACGTCGATCTGACCCCCGCCCTCCGCGCCGCGGCCGAGGCGGGCGAGATCGTCTACCTCCCCGACGACCCCCACTGGGCCGAGGCCGGCCACCGCGTCGCCGCCGAAACCCTCGCCCCCGAATTGGAGCGTCGGCTGGCGCGCGCCGGGGTCAGCGCCAGAAGCAGTTCATGGGGTCGGAGGAGATGTACTCCAGGGCGTCGTCCAGGCCCAGGATGACGTCGCCGAAGTCGCCGATCGTCTTCCAACGATCGGAGAAGACGTTCCAGTAGAGGACGGCGAAGCGGCCGTCGGAGCGCGGTCGCAACCGCGCGATCGGCTCGCCGCAATCCTCTCGGAACAGGGTGTAGCCGTGGCGGTCCTTCCGCACCCCCACCCCGCCGCCAAGCTGGTTGTTGTACGCCTCGATCCGACTCTCCACGAAATCGAGGATCACCGGCGCCTCGGGCGCGATCGCGGTCTTCGAACCGCCGTCGATCTCGCCCCCGCTTTTCTTCCTGATCTTCATGACACGATTTCCGGCGCGTCCGGCCCCCCCGACGTCGAGTCGTGATAAACCGCACTTCCCGCTTCTTGCGATCATCACGACCGGAGGGTCGCGCACGCAAGCGAATTCCCTGATTTTATGCAACGTCCGTTCAGATAACCAGGGGTGGCGTCGAGAATCGTCCCGCGGCGTCGATCGAGAAGGAGGACGGGGCTTGCCATCGCCGGTCCCGAGACCGACTCTAGGGGAATACGGAGGAACGCCCGGGACCGTTCGAACGCGCGGGGGCGATCCTCCCTGGACCGATCTCGGTTGAAACGACCATGGCCGACCACACCCTGCTGACCCTCTGGGACGACGTGCGCTCCAAGACCCTCGACGTGATCAAGGGGTTGGACGACGTCCACGCCCGTTGGGCCCCTCCCGGCTTGCAGAATTCGTGCCTTTGGCACGCCGGACACAACTACGTCGTGGCCGAGGTCCTCTCCTCGCGCGCCCTGGGGGCGACCGCCCGGATGCCGAACGAGTGGCAGAGGATGTTCAGTTGGGAGAGCAATCCGGCCCACGTCAAGTCCGAGGATTGGCCGCCGTTGGACGTCGTCGTCACCGCGCTTGCCGAGCAGCACCGCCGCCTGCGCGAGGTCTTCGCCGAACTGACCCCCGACAAACTCGAACTCGACGATCCCGGCAAGCCCGAACGCTCCGCGCGACATACCCTCCTGATCGCCATGCAGGACGAGGCGCGGCATACGGGCGAGATCATGCTGCTCCGTAAGCTGATGACCAAGACCTTCGTCGTCGGCGGGACTTCGATCGCTTGAATCGCCGTCTGACGGAAAACCAGGGAACCGCCGAGACGCCGAGGGCGCCGAGAGGAAGGAACGAGGATGGGATCGGAAAAGAAGCGGGAAACGGGTGGATCGATCCCCGGTCTCTTTTCTCGGCGTCCTCGGCGTCTCGGCGGTTCCTTCATGAATTCCCCCCGACGCGACGGGGCGCGATGGGAGCCTCGCGATTCGGCTTAGCGCTCGTGGGCGATCGGGATAGACTGCCGCCGAGGAACGGATCGGGCGGGACGCCCGGGGGATCACCACGGAGGGAGTGACGATGCGGCGGATCGCGGTGCTCAATCAAAAAGGCGGGGTCGGCAAGACGACGTCGACGGTGAATCTCGCCGCCGCGCTGGCGCTTGAGGGGCACAAGGTCCTGGTCGTCGACCTGGACCCCCAGGCCCACGCCACGCTTCATCTCGGCCTGCTCCCCGGCCGCTCCGGGCCGTCGTTGTATGAGATTCTGACCCAGGGCCAGGCGATCGCCGAGGTTCGGCGGAACGTCGCGCCCAACTTGTCGATCGTCGGCAGCCACATCGATCTCGCCGGCGCCGAGTTGGAGCTTCTGGGGACCGTAGGCCGCGAGGTGATCCTCCGCGACCAGCTCGCCGCGGACGCCGAGGAATACGACTTCGTCCTGATGGACTGTCCGCCGTCCTTGAGCGTGCTGACCCTCAACGCCTTGTGCGCGGCCAACGAGGTGATGATCCCGCTTCAGGCCCACTTCCTGGCCCTGCACGGGCTCTCGAAACTGCTGGAGACGGTCAACCTGGTCTCCAGGCGGGTCAACCGCGAGTTGAAGGTCGGCGGCGTGGTCCTCTGCCTCTACGACGCCGGCACCCGCCACGGCGGCGAGGTCGTGGAGGACTTGCAGGAGTTCTTCTCCTCCAAGAAGAAGGGCGCGTCTCCCTGGTCCGAGGCCAAGTTGTTCAAGACGCGGATCCGGCGCAACATCCGCCTGGCGGAATGTCCCAGCTTCGGCCAGTCGATCTTCCAGTACGCGCCCAACAGCCGCGGGGCGGAGGATTACGCCTCGTTGGCCTCGGAGATCCTGGGCCGCGCCCCGGCCGCGCTTTGGGACGACGAGGACCTGGACGCCGACGGCGCGCCCCCCGCCGCGGGCGTCGACGCCGCTTGACCGAAAGCCGAGGACCGTCGCCATGCGCTGGGTGGGGATCGACGAGGCGGGCTACGGGCCGAACCTCGGCCCCCTGGTGATGGCCGCGGTCGTCGTGGAATCGGTCGATCCCGACCGCGACGGCCTCGATCCGCCGCGAACCCTGTGGGACGACCTGGCCGCGACCGTTTGTCGCGCGCGAGGACCTACCGACCGCTTCGCGGTGGACGATTCCAAGGCCGTTTTGAAGGGACGGCGAGGAAGGGAGGCGCTCTTCGGCTCCTGCCTCGCCCTGTTCGACGCCGTCGGCCGAACGCTCCCCGAATCGCCCGCGAGCCTCGTCGCCTCGCTCCCGCGCCGTGATCCGGCCGACGTCGAGTTGGAGCGTTGGCTCGACGCCGACGCTCCTCCCCTTTCCTGGCCGGCTCCGGGATGGATCGAGTCTCTGAAGGCTCGCCTGGCGCGGCGACCGTTCGCGCCGGAGTCGGAGGCGTGGCGGGTCGCCGACGTCCTGGTCGAATGCGTCGGCCCCGAGCGGTTCAACGCGGGGTTGGGGCGGCATCCGTCGAAGGCGGGGGTGCATTTCGAGGCGTTCGCGCGACTGCTGGGCGACGTCTGGGACCGCGCGCGCGACGGCCGGCCGACGTTCGTCCGGGGCGACAAGCACGGCGGACGGCACTTCTACATGGGCCCGCTTTCCGCGGCCTTCCCCGAGACGTGGATCGAGCGCGGAGCCGAGGGGCCGGCGCTGAGCGAGTACGTCATGCGCGCGCCGGATCGAAGTCTGACGCTGCGGCTTCAGCCGCGGGCCGACGCCGACGACGCGCTGGCGGCGTTGGCGTCGATCACGGCGAAGACGGCCCGCGAGTGCTGGATGGACGTCTTCAACGTCTTTTGGGCCCGGCGGCGGCCGGGCTTGAAGCCGTCGGCGGGCTATCCGGTCGACGCCTCGCGGTTTCGTCGCGACATGGAGGCGACGGCGGCGGAATGGGGGATCGAGCCGCGGCTTTGGTGGCGTGAGCGTTAGACGCGGCTGGCGACGGGCGGGACGGGGCGGGTCGAGTGGGGCCCCGCTCAACGCTCGCGGTAGACGATGCGGCCCTTTTCGGTGTCGTAGGGGGAGACCTCGACCGTCACCCGGTCGCCGGGGACGATGCGGATGAAGTTCTTCCTCATCTTGCCGGCGATATGCGCCAGCACCTTATGGCCGCGTTCCAGCTCGACCATGAACTGCGTGTTGGGAAGCGCCTCGACGATGCGGCCCTCCACTCGGATCGGCTCTTCTTTCGCCACGTGGATCTCCTGTATCGACCCGCGTCGGCCATCGGGACGCGGGTCGGGATTCGGTCTGACCGGGTTCGAGTCGCGACGGGCGGCGGGGACGACTCGCGGGATGGCCGGCCCCGGATCGTCTCGTCCCGCGAGGAGGCGGGACGTCGCGGCGATCCATTCTAATCGGCAAGGGGCTTGACGAACAGGGGGTCTTTCGCGCATTACGCCGCTCGCCCCAAGGGGCTCGGCCGCGCCGCGCGACACTCCGCTTGTCGAGGGCGGCATGATTCTGGCAAGATCCCTTCGTGTTCCTCGTTCCAAATTTCACGAAGGACCGAACGCCGATGACCGCGACTCCGTCCGCCTTGCGACCGATCGTCGAAGTGGCGCGCGACCTGGACGTCAGCCCGGAGTACCTGGAACCCTACGGCCGCGACAAGGCCAAGGTCCATCTCGACGCCCTGAACTCCGGACGGAAGCCGGGCAAGTTGATCCTGGTCTCCGCGATCACCCCGACCCCGGCCGGCGAGGGGAAGACGACCACGTCGATCGGGCTGGCCCAGGGGATGCGGCGGATCGGCGAGCGGGTCGCCCTGGCGCTCAGGCAGCCGTCGATGGGGCCGGTCTTCGGCCGCAAGGGGGGGGCGACCGGCGGCGGGCTCAGCAAGGTCGAGCCGTCGGACACGATCAACCTCCAGTTCACCGGTGACTTCCACGCCATCACCGCCGCCAACAACCTCCTTGCCGCGGCCATCGACAACCGCCTCTACTTCCGCGACTTCGACGTCGACCCCACCCGGATCCTCTGGAAGCGGGCCTTGGACGTCAACGACCGCGCGCTGCGGCGGATCGTCATCGGCCTGGGGGGGCGTTCGCAGGGAATCCCGCGCGAGAGCGGCTTCGACATCACCGCGGCCAGCGAGATCATGGCCGTCCTCTGCCTGTCGGAATCGCTGGGCGATCTTCGCGAGCGGCTCGATCGGATCCTGGTCGGCTACTCCAACGACGGCGCGCCGGTGACGGCCAGGGCGTTCGGCATGACCGGGTCGATGACGGCCATCCTCAAGGACGCGCTCTTGCCGAACCTGGTGCAGACGACGGAATCGGTCCCGGCGTTCGTCCACGGCGGGCCGTTCGCCAACATCGCCCACGGCTGCAACTCGGTGCTGGCGACTAGGATGGCGATGGCCACGGCCGATTACGTCCTCACCGAGGCCGGCTTCGCCTTCGATCTGGGCGGCGAGAAGTTCCTGGATCTCAAGTGCCGCTCGGCCGGGTTGAACCCCTCGGCGATCGTCATGGTCGCCACGATCCGCGCCCTCAAGATGCACGGCGGCGTCCCCCTCTCGGAGATCGCCCGACCCGACGCCAAGGCCGTGGAGCGCGGGTTGTGCAACCTGGCGGCGCATCTGGACGCCGCGGCCTACTTCGAGAAGCCGATGGTCGTGGCGATCAACCAGTTCGCCGACGACACGCCCGAGGAGATCGCGGTCGTCGCGAGGTTCTGCGAGGCCCGCGGCCTCCCCTGCTCCGCCGCCGACGTCTTCGGCAAAGGCGGCGCGGGGGCCGTCGACCTGGCGGAGAAGGTCGTCGTCGCGGCCTCCCGGCCCGAGACGCCCCACAAGCCGCTGTACCCGCTGGACTGGCCGGCGGAGAAGAAGATCGAGCGGATCGTCAAGGCGGTCTACGGCGGCGCGGGGGTGAACATCCAGCGGGACGCGACCCAGAAGCTGAAGAAGGCCGCCGAGCACGGTTACGGCGAACTCCCCGTCTGCATGGCGAAGACCGCCGACTCGATCTCCGACGACCCCAAGCTCCGCGGTCGTCCCACCGGCTTCACCGTCAACGTCCGCGACGTGGAGATCGCCGCCGGCGCCGGCTTCCTGGTCATCCTCACCGGCGAGCTTCGCCGCATGCCCGGCCTCCCTCGCCGCCCCGCCGGCGAACGGATCGACGTAAACGAGGACGGCGACATCGTCAACCTGTTCTGACCGCGGGGCGCTCGGTCGAAAATACCCTCGGCGCAGCGCGCAACGGCCTTCCCCCCTCGCGGGGGAAGGTGGCCCGAAGGGCCGGATGAGGG
>CALCIB010000117.1 GCA_937907525.1 uncultured Planctomycetales bacterium
GTCGAAGCATTCGGCCGACCCGTCCTTGGCGTCGGGGTCGGCCGTCCGTTTCGTCGCGGCGTCGTTTCGCTCGACAGGTGGAATGATACCAGGGTCTCTCCGAAGGTCAACGGGGCGCCCTGATTTTCCTCGTTTTTTTTCCAGGAAGGCGTCCCGACCCGATTGCACGGCGCGTATGCGGCCTCTACGATGTCGCTCGCGTTCCGGGACGTCGGGGCGCGGCGCGTTGCTTGATTCGCGGCCGGCCGCGACGGGTCGGGATTGGGAGGGGTGCGACGTGACTTGCGGGTCCATGCTCTTCGCGGCGGGCGCTCCGTTGATTTCGATGGGGCCGTTGGACGTCGCGATCATCGCGATCTACTTCGTCGTGGTGCTGGGGATCGGCTTCTACTTGAAGAAGTACGTCAGCACGGGCGAGGACTTCTTCATGGCGGGCCGGAAGATGACGGCCTGGATCGCGGGGTTGAGCTTCATCTCGGCGAACCTCAGCTCGTTGGAGACGATGGGTTGGTCGGCGATGGCGTATCAGTACGGGATGTTGGGGGCGCACGCCTACTGGATCGGGGCGGCGCCGGCGATTCTGTTCCTCGCCGTCGTGATGATGCCCTTCTATTACATCTGCCAGACGCACTCGGTGCCGGGTTATTTGAAATTGCGGTTCGGGCTGGGGACGAGCGCGCTGGCGGGGATCTCGTTCTCGTTGCTGACGGTGCTGGTGAGCGGGGCGAGCATGTTCGCGATGGCGAAGATCCTCAACCTGCTGTTGGGCTGGGACATGAACGTGAGCATCTGGGCGTCGTCGCTGACGGTGGCCGTGTACGTGATGCTGGGGGGGTTGGTCTCGGCGGTGTTCAACGAGGTGCTCCAGTATTTCCTGATCTGGTTCGGGTCGCTGTTGATTCCGATCCTGGGGTTGATCGACGCCGGGGGCTGGAGCGGGTTGGTGGAGCGGATCCACAAGAACGTGCCCGCGATCCATCCGGGACTTGAGAACGCGGACTTCACCAGCCTGTGGAGCAGCCTGGGGTCGTTCGACGCCAACCCGATGGGGGTGGACTGGATCGGGATCGTCTTCGGGTTCGCGGTGGCGGTGGGGTTCGGTTACTGGTGTACCGACTTCCTCCAGGTGCAGCGGGTGATCGTGGCCAAGGATCTTCGATCCGCCCAGAACGGGACGATCATCGGCGCGTTCTTGAAGATGTGCGTGCCCTTGATCGTCACGCTGCCGGGTCTTTTGGGGTTGGCGGTGCTGTTGCATTCCGACGGCACGCCGTTGGTGCTGGTCTCGGAGGCCGACCCGCGGGCGAACATCACGCATCGGACGTACAATGACGTCCTGCCGCTTTTGATGGGTCGCTACCTGGGTCCGGGCCTGCTGGGGCTGGGGGTCACGGCGATGATCGCCGGGTTCATGTCGGGGATGGCGGGCAACGCGAGCGCCTTCGCGACGGTGTGGACCTACGACGTCTACCGGGCCCTGATCCGCCGCGACGCCAGCGACGCCCATTATTTGACGATGGGGCGGGTTTGCTCGGTGCTGGGGATCATGATGTCGGTGGGGACGGCGTACGCGCTGTTTTACTTCTCGAACATTCTGGAATTCCTGCAGGTTTTGATATTTTTCTTCATCGTGCCGCTCTTCGGGGTGGTGATCCTGGGGATGTTGTGGAGGCGGGCGACGCCGGCGGGGGCGTTCACGGGCTTTCTGTCGGCGATTTTGGCGTCGATGGGGATGTGGGCGTTCGTCCACTGGTTCCCCGAGGGGCATCGGCCGGCGCCGACGGCGTTTCTGGACGCCGGCGCGGTGGTGGCGGTGGAGAGGGTCGGCGAGGGGGACTCCGAGGTCGTGACCAAGGTGACGGTCGAGCGCGGGGTGGTGCGCGCGACCAACGTGCCGATCGAGTCGGCCGGAAGGGCGGCGTTCACGGCGGGGGAGGAGACGCTGGCGGCGGAGTCGCGGGCGCCGGTGGAGGTGGAGACGCGGGGGAAGGTCGAGCCGGTGCGGTTGATCGCGCCGGACGTCGTGCTTTTCGGGTCGGACCAGCCTTACAAGTTCGGGGCGGAGGGAGCGGAGGTCATTCTCAAGCCCGGGGTGCGGGTGGTGGCCAGGGACGTGACGCGGACGTTCGACCCGGCGGAGTTCAACCCGGCGCATTCGAAGTACATCGCGCGGTCGGAGAAGGCCAAGCCGATGGCGGTGAACGTGTACAGTTCGATGTGGACGCTGTTGGTCTGCATGTCGTTGATCGTGGTGGTGAGTCTCTTCACGACGCCGAAGCCGGAGTCGGAGTTGCACAACCTGGTGATGGGGCTGACGCCGCTTCCCGACGAGGGTCCGACGGCGTGGTACAACGCGCCCAGGTTCTGGGCGGCGGTGGTCGCGATCGCGCTTGTGGGGCTCAACGTCCTGTTCTGGTGACGCGCGAATCGACTTGACGTCGAATCCGAAATCGGATTAGTGGCTCGGCGCCGGGTCGGAAGCCGAAACAAGCAAGGAAGCCTCGGCCGAGGGCGCTGGCGGGCGGCGTTCGGCCCGCGCGGGAAGGCGGGGGAGGTCGGGCTCGTCCCGGCCGGGAGGAAGGCGAGCCGAGGGCTTTCAAGGCCCGTTTCGAGTCGCGATTGCATGGACAAGGACGATGATTCCGGCGACGCTCCCGGCGCCTTCGGCGTTCGAAAAGGGATTCGAACGAACGGAGGGGCGGCGGCGCGCCGCTACAGGGGAGGTAGGCCCAGGTGCTTAATTTGTTGTTGATCGCGGCGCCGTGGTTCCTCAACGCGCCCGAGCCGCGGGAGATGACCGACCGCATGGTCCCCGCGGGGTATCAGGGGAACTACTGGGGGCCGGCGGCGACCCAGGCGCGCGAGGACGGGACGTTGCCGCCGATCGTCCTGACGCCCCAGATGAAACGCTGGGAGGACTGGGGCCGGAAGAACCTGCGCGACGGTGACGTCGTTTTCCGACTGGGCGACGCCCGAGCCGCCGGCGGTTGGTTTCCGATGAGCCAGTTCCTGGCCAAGGTCAGCAACAGCAAGTTCTCGCACACCGGGATCGTCGCGGTGGAGGAGGGCGAGCCGGTCGTTTACGACACCACGCATACGACCGTGGCGCGACAGCCGTTCTGCGTTTGGATCCTGGACAACATCGGCAACTTCGGCGTCAAACGACTCCGGCCGGATCTGCGCGACCGGGCGCCGCTGGTGGTCGGGTTCTGCCGCGACGTGTTCGTCCGGGAGGTTCCCTTCGACTATGAATTGGGGCTGGGCGACGACGCGCTTTACTGCGTGGAGATGACGGAGAAGGCGTTTCGGCACGCGGGCTTGAAGCTCTCCGACCCGGTGCGGATCGGCGACGTGGAGAAGGCCGAGGAATATCCGCTGCAACTGATGACGATCTCGATCGCCTCCAGGTGGGTGCTGCAAGAGCAGCTCACGTTCGAGCGGGCGGTGTTCTGTCCCGGCAACGAGCGGCAAGGGATCTGGGCGTCGAACAAGCTCCAGGAGGTGGTGCCGCCGACGTACACGCCCGGCTACCCTCCCTTGGGCGACCACGGCGTGCCGCAAGTCGTCCTGAAGACCGACTGAGAGTCCGTCCCGCGGGCGGCGAACGACGACCATAACGGTCTTCCCCCCTCGCGGGGGAAGACGGACGCCGAAGGCGTCAGACGAGGGCGACGGCGCGAACGGAAGCCGTCGGGAAGTCAAAAGCCGACCCGTGCGACTGGGGATTGCGACGGCCCTTTCACCCGCCCCCCCTCATCCGACCCTTCGGGCCACCTTCCCGCGAGGGGGGAAGGGCGTTATGCCGGCCACGACGCCCTTGTGGGACGGACTCCGAGCCGAGCCGTCGCTGGTCCCGACGCGAACCGACCCCGACCCCGACCCCGACCCCGACGCCGTCGTCGCGAGCGACCAGGGCGGCCGGGGTCTCGTCGCGCGCGGGTCGCGACGCCGACGGGCCCTCGATCGATCGGGACGTCGGCGATTTGTCGGGACGTCGGCGATTTGATCGAGGCGCGGACTGTCCGCCTTGTGACGACCGGGACGCGCCGGGCTTGAGTCGATCCGGATCCGGGCTCGGATTTGGCGGCAAAGGGGGAGGCCCCTAGCCGAGCATTATGGAAGGTTCGTTGGCTCGGCTCCGGCGACGGTCGCCCGCGTCCGAGGGGATCGGAGACGGCCGTCCCGAAGCGCCTCCGCCATCGACGCGCCTCGATCGGCACGGAAATTGCGTAAATTTCGAATAAACGTGATGATTCCGCCCGCCGGCGCAGGCGCCATGAGGGGACGGGCGCTCCGGGGCTTTCCCCTGGAATAAGATTCCATATATCAGGATGTCGACTTCGGCGCCTCCTTTCAGCCTCCTCGCCGTTCGACGGGCGTCGAACCGAGCGGAGCGGCGGCGCCGGTTCGATATGCCGTGAGGTGGCCCAGATGCTCAATCTCTTGTTGATCGCCGCGCCGTGGTACTTCAGCACCCCCGAGGCGCGGGAGATGACCGACCGCATGGTCCCTCCCGGGTATCACGGCAACTACTGGGGACCGGAGGCGACGCGGGGTCGCGAGGACGGGACGCTGCCGCCGATCGTCCTGACGCCCCAGATGAAGCGCTGGGACGAGTGGGGACGGAAGAACCTGCGGGCCGGCGACGTCGTCTTCCGCCTGGGCGACGCCCGGGTGGCCGGGGGCTGGTTCCCGATGAGTCGGTTCCTGGCCAACGCCAGCAACAGCAAGTTCTCGCACACCGGGATCGTCGCGGAGGAGGACGGCGGGCCGGTCGTCTACGACATGGGCCAGGTGAGCGTCACCCGCCAGCCGTTCTGCGTCTGGATCCTGGACAACGTGGGCTATTTCGGCGTCAAGCGGCTTCTGCCGGAATACCGCGGCAGGATCCCGCTGGTGCTCGAGTACTGCCGCGACGTCTACGCCAGGCAGGTCCCCTTCGACTACGAGCTGGGGCTGGACGACACGGCCCTGTACTGCGTGGAACTGACCGAGAAGGCGTTCCGGCGCGCGGGCCTGAAGCTCTCCGACCCGATCCGGCTGGGCGACATGGAACGCGCCGACGAATATCCGGTCCAGATGATGGGGATCGCCGCGGCTTCCAGGTGGGCGCTGAAGACTCCGCTCACGTTCGAGCAGGAGGTGTTCTTCCCGGGCAACGAACGGCACGGGATTTGGGCGTCGCCGAAGCTTCGGGAGGTCGTGCCGCCGACGTTCACGCCGGGTTACCCGCTCATGGGGGATCACGGCCTGCCGAAGATGGTCTCCTCCGCCGAGTGAACCCGCCGGATCGGCGCGCGTCGCTCCGGCGCGGCTCAGCGAATCGTATAGTGTCGGGCCCCCCGTTCGTCGTCGCGCGCGACGATGGACGTCGGGGCCCGGATCGGGCCCCAGATCAATCCCGCGGCGACCAGGGCCAGCAACGTCAACTCCACCGCCAGGTTGACCTCCACTCCGGCGACGCGGCGGTAGAGCAGATGATCGATCTGATGCAGCGAGACGGCCCGGACGGCGAGAAATCCCAGTAACGTCGCGACCGGCGCGAAGACGGCCAACGTCCGCGGCGATTTCCGACGGAGAGAGACGGCGACGATCGCGATCACGACCGCGGCCGCCAGCGCGGCGACGGCCAGGACGACCCACGTCTGGAACCCCCGGCGCTCGTCGTACCAGCCGCCGACGACGGCTCGTCGTCGGAAGAACTCCGCGAGCCGCCATTGCAGCCCGAACACCCGGCCGACGGCCAAGGTGGCGAAGATCGCCGCCAGCCCCGACCGCGCCCACGAGCCGATTCGCCCGCCCAACCCCCGATCCTCCCGCCAGGACCAGACGCACACCATCGCCAGCCATATGTAGACCGACGCGACGATCCAATGCGACGACGGGCCGACGCGGGTCGTCACGGCGAACGGGATGAATGGTCCCAAGGGCGAGGCTCCCAAACCCAAGGATCGCTTCCGGGCGCGACGCCGCTCCGGCGTCCCCATTGTAACCGGGATCGTCGGAGATCGGCCGTTTCGGGCGGAGCGGGCGTCCGACCGTCTCGCGGAAGGCGAAATTGTCACGGCGGCGTTCCGCGGGCCGCCCGGCGGTCATGGTAGACTATGAGTTCGCGGCCGAGACGACTCAAGGCCGGGCCCGACTCCAACGAAAAACCGCCGTGACCCCTGCAACGTCCCTCGCGTCCGATCCGCCGCCGGTGATCCTCGGCTTGCTCCAGGACCCTCCGCCCCAACCCCGAAGCTGGGTCCGAACCGTCGGCCCGGCCATTCTCGGGGTCGTCGTCTGGTTCCCCCTGCTCGACGGCCTGGGAGGCGTCGCCCCCGGCGCGGGCGTCCCGCGACGATGGCTATCGTGCCTGCTGGCGCTGGGGGCCTTTTACCTTCTGATCTACCTGCCGCTGGCGGGGCTCGGCCTGCGGAGGAGGGCGCGGCTGCCGGTCGTCGCGGCCGACGCCCTGGGCGAGCGCGGCGCCGAGTGGATCGCCGGCGTCCTTTACGGGCTGTTCGCGGCGCTCTGGGGGGCGGTCGCGATCTGGTACTCGGTTCGGCTGACGCTTGACGGCCTGACGGTCTGGGGGTTGCTCGATCCTCCCTACATCACGGATCGCGTGGCGATGGGCGCGACGCTTGAACCGCCGCTGGTCCTGGCCTGCCTGGTTTGGTGGACGTTCATCGCCGTTTCGGCGACCGGACTGAACCTGACGGGGGTGATCGAGGCGTTGATGCGGGTGTACTCGCCGACGGCGGGCGTGTTGATCGTCGTGACGGCCCTTTGGGTCTGGTGGCGGGGAGGGACGGGCTTTTATTACCAGGTCGACTGGATGAACCCGGCCGCGGGGCCGGGCGTGTTCCCGTATCTCTTCGGCGCGCTCGCCTTCGCGGGGGTGTCGACGGTGGAGTGGGGGGGAGCGGTTCGCGACCGTCGCGACGTGAGGCTCGGCGGCTGGACGGCGCTCCTGGCGGCGGGGGCGGTCACGACCCTGGCGGCGCTCGTCCTCGGCTCTTACCACCCGGACGGGACGGCCCGGCGGACCCTGATCGACCTGCGCGACCGCTGGCTCGGCGGCGGAGCGCTGCTGCTGTTCGGGCTGGCGTCGCTGGCGCCTGCGTGTTACGCGGCGTCGCTGTTCACGACGCGGTTCCGGGCGCACTGGCCGAGACTGGGGAAATGGAAGGGGGTCGGACTTTTATATCTGATCCTGATCGTTCCGGGGGCGGTCGGGGTCGCGGGCGACGTCGTCACGTTGGCGGGGGTCTCCGGGGCGTTGTTCGCGCCTCTGGCTGGGATCCTGGGGGTCGAGTCGTTTCGGAAGGACCGGGACGAGCCGCGGCGAGGGTGGAACGGGCCGGGGGTCGCCGCGTGGGCCGTCGGCGCGGTCGTGGGGCTGGCGCCGACGGTCGCGCCGACCATGAGTCGGATCCAGCCGGCGGCGCTCTTCGGATGGTTCGTGGCGGCGCTCGTCTACGCCAACGCGCCGCGGCGACGGGGCGAGAGGTCGACTTGAAAGACGGTGAGACGGCCCCGAGGCGAGGGACGTTCGCGGCCCTGGCGATCCGGGACTACCGGCATTACTACACCGGCCAGGGGATCAGCCTGATCGGCACCTGGCTGCAGGCCGCGGCGGTGCGCTGGCTGGTCTACGAGCAGACCGGATCGGCCGACCGCCTGGGGTTGATCGAGGCCGCCAACCTGATGCCGGGGTTGATCGTCGGGCTCTTCGCCGGGGCGATCTCCGATCGGGTCGCCCCCAAGCGGATGATCCTGGCGATGCAGTTCGGCCAGATGGCCTGCGCGGCGATCCTGGCGATCCTGGTGGCGTCGGGGACGGTTCGGTTCTGGCACATGGTGGCGGTCCTGGCGTGTACTCGCATTTGCGTCTCGTTCGAGCTGCCCAGCCGGTACGTCTTCCTTTACGACCTGGTCGGCGCGGCGAGCCTGACCAACGCCATCGCGTTGAACTCCGGGTTGTTCAACGCCACGAGGGTGTTGGGCCCGGCGCTGGTCGGGGTGGGGTTCGCGGCGTTGGGGGCTGCCGGTTGCTTCGCGATCAACGCGGCGAGCCACCTGGCGGCGATCGGCACCGTGCTGGCGATCCGGGTCGATCCCAAGCCCCGCGGCGACCTGGGCCGAGGCGCGGCCTTGGGGGACGTGCTGGAGGGGCTGGCCTACCTTCGTCGCGACCGCGCGGTCGCCGGGCGGGTGGCCCTGATGGGGTTCTTCGGCGTCGCCGGGATGGGGTTCGACGCGATGATGCCGGTCTTCGCCCAGACGGTGGTGGGGGTGGGGGTGGGCGGCTACAGCGCGCTTTTGGCCAGCGGCGGGGCCGGGGCCACCGCCGGGGCGCTTACGGTGGCGCGGTTGGGCGACGGCGTCGACAAGGACCGGATGGGCGCCCTGGGGATCGTCGGGTTCTCCCTGTTCCTGCTCCTGGCCGCGCTTTTTCCGGGCTGGACGTCGCCGAAGTGGCCGGCGGCGGCGCGGCTGGCCTGCGCCTCGGGGTGCATGTTCGGGACGTGGCTGGGCGCGTCGTTTTTCTACTCGTCGACGCAGACCATGGTCCAGATGGTGATCCCGCCGGGGTTGCGGGGTCGGATCATCGGCATCTGGATGGTCGTCTTCTCCGGCTCGGTGCCGTTGGGGGCGCTTTGGACGGGGAGGGCCTCGGCCGTCTGGGGGGTGACGCCGGTGATGGCCGCCTCGGCCCTGGCTTGCCTGGCGGTCGGCTGCTGGCAACTATCGACCCATGGGCGCGCGCGACAAGGCCCCGACGCGGACGCGCGGGGCCTCGCTTGACGCCGGGACGGCGGGCGAACCGGATTCAGGCCCGCTTGCGGCTGGTGTCGCAGTCCTTCCCCTCGATGGGGTCTTGCTTCTCGTTGATGTTCGGGCTCTGCTTGGACATCTCGGCGTTGAGCGCTATGAATTCCTTCCACTCTTCCGGAAGGTTGTCTTCGAAGAAGATCGCCTCGACGGGACACTCGGGGACGCAGGCCTCGCAGTCGATGCATTCATCCGGATGGATGTAAAGCAGTTGGGCGCCCTCGTAGAAGCAATCGACGGGGCAGACCACGACGCAGTCCGTGTACTTGCAATCGAAGCAGGGCTCCGCGACGACGTGAGCCATGAGCAGTGAGCCTCCAGAGGCGGCGGATGGAAGCCGGAGGCGCGACCGCGGGGCCGCCCCTAATTCCGGTAGGACTAATCATAGACCGCGGCCGCCGCGGGGGTCAAGGGGGACGACCCGAGCGGCGGCGGTCGCGGTCGCGGCCGGGCTCAGTAGGTCACGCCGATGGGGAGGCCGTCGGGAGTGTTCTCGAAATCGCCGACGCCGGAGCCGCCGACGATGCCGCCGGGGACGCCGCCGTTGGCGGTGGAGACGACCTTGACGAGTTCCAGGCGGTTGGCGGGCTGGTTGGGGAGGTTGAGCTTGTTGAACGGGTCGATGACGATGCCGATGTAGTAGGTCGACGGGCTGACCGGCAGGGTGGCGTAGTCGCCGTCGATCGTCACCACGTTGTTTTGCGGGGTGACGATGTTTTGAAGCGACGCCGGCCGGAGGCGGTTGCCCCGGTGTCGGGTGATGTTCGGCAGGGGCGTCGAGTTGACGCCGCCGATGCCGCCCTCGATCGTGTAGAGCGAAACGATCGAGCTGCCGAGGTTGAAGTCGGGCGAGGTCGACGCCACCACGGCCACCTCGACGGGTTGCGTGAGGGTCGCGCCGCCGATGTTGGCGATCTGGATTCGCGGCTTGATCACGTCGCCGGGGACCAGCCCGGCGTCGGGCGCGTCGAACGACACGGCGCGGAGCGCGGGGGTCGCCGGGGCGGGGGTCAGTCGGACCAGGAGCGGGGGGCTGGCGTTGTTGCGGTAGCGGGATTCCAGCAGTTGGTTGCCGACGTTGGCGACCAGCCGAATCTGGAACGGGCCGCGGTTGGGGAAGCCGGCGGGGCGGTCGGGGAGCGTGACGGTGGCCTGGTACCGCTCCATGTTGTTCTGCGAGATCGCCGGGACGTCGAGCGAGCCGATCACCACGCCGTTGCCGGGCCGTCGGCCGGGAGGGACCAGGATGACGTCGAACTTGGTGGCCGGGGCGTCGGCCTGGCTGGGGGTGTAGTAGGGCGGGCTGATCGTTCCATCGGGGCCGGCGGTGAGTTGCGTCGCCGGGACCAGGGACGTCGGCTCGACGATGGTGCTGGCGCCCAGGTTCCGCAGCGTCACGTCGAGGGTCAGCGTCCCGCCCCACTGGGTCGTCGGCGCGGACTCGCCGGAGACCGTCAGGTCGGGCAGCGAGAACCCCAGCGAGGTGTACGCCATCAACTCGCGGCCTTCCAGCCGCTCCGGCGCGGCCGTTCCGACGCCGCGGCGCGGTCGGCGAGTCCGACGCGCGCGGAGTGAATCCCATGAGAACACCGAACACCTCCCTGTCGCGGAGCACGGTACAACGACGGACCAACCGGGGCGGTCCTCCACGCGCGGGGCGTGGACGGCGCGCCTCATCGATAATCAGAACATCGTCCCGCGACCGCGCCGGCATCGCCGCGAATCGCGCGCGAATGCCGCTTCCCATTCCAGTCGCGCGCGTCGCGCCGCGCGGCCCGCGCGCGCCGATGACGCCGGCGGCGCGCGTTGGTCCGCGGGTTCCGAGGAAGCGAAGGAAAGCAGAATTCCCTTTTAATGCGAAGAGGCCGAGGGACGAGGCCGTCCCCTCTCCCGCCGGGAGAGGGCGGCCGCGTCAGCGGCGGGTGAGGGTCCCGGCGCTTCGGAAGGAGCGACGGTTTCCAGGAGTCGGGCCCGACGGTTTTCGCGAAGCGCGACGACCCTCACCCGGCCCTTCGGGCCACCCTCTCCCGGCGGGCTGACGACCCGACACTTTTTCGC
>CALCIB010000118.1 GCA_937907525.1 uncultured Planctomycetales bacterium
CCCGACACTTTTTCGCAAGCCGTCGCCAAACGGCCTTCTCCCCTTGAGGGAGAAGCGGCTGTGTTGCCGCCCAGGGTTCGGCGGCGCGAATTTTCAGCGGAAACCCTGGACGACAACCCTTCCGCTCTTGGACCTTCGGACATACAAGGTGGCCCGAAGGGCCGGATGAGGGGTCGACCGGCGTCGAATTTCGGTGTAAGCCATGGCTTGAGAACGACTTCAAATCCGATGGCCTCCGGTCCCGCCCACCCCTCATCCGGCCTTCGGCCACCTTCTCCCTCAAGGGGAGAAGGCGATGAGCGCCGCGGCTTGCGTCTTGGCCCGGCGGGAGAGGGGACGTTCGGCATGGGTCGGCTCGATGTTCCGAGGCCGCCTTATCAATCCTCGCGACTTGCCAAAGACCCTCCCGACTCCGGTATGATCCGCGGCGGTCGCGTCGGGATTTCATGATTCCGCGGGAATTCCAAAAATACCAAGGGCGCCGGGAGGCTCGTGATGGGACGCAAGATCTGGCTTGGCGCGCTGGTCGCGACGATCATGGTCGGAACGACCGCGGCGCGAGGGCCGGGGCTGTCGAACGCGCGCAAGATCCTGTTCCTGGGCAACAGCATCACCCGCCACCCTCCCCTGGCCGAGATCGACTGGCGCGGCGACTGGGGGATGGCCGCCTCCGCGGCGGAGAAGGATTACGTCCACCTGGTCACGGCCGCCGTGGCGAAGCGCGCCGGCGGGGAACCGGAGGTCCTGGTCCGCAACATCGCCGATTTCGAGCGCGGTTACGCCGATTACGACGTCGATGGGAAGCTGAGGGACGCCTTCGCCTTCGACGCCGACCTGGTCGTGCTGGCGATCGGCGAGAACGCGCCGGAGTTCGCCGCGGCCGAGGACGGCGCGAGGTTCCAGGCCGCGGTCGAGAAGATCCTCCAGGGCGTCCGCGTCGGCGGCAAGCGGCCGATCGTCGTCGTCCGGGGCTGCTTCTGGCCCTCCGAAGCCAAGGACGAGCGGCTTCGCGCCGCCGCCGAGAAGACCGGCGCGATCTTCGTCGATATCGCCGCGCTGGGTCGCGACCCGGCCAACGCCGCGAGTTCCGAGCGCCCCTTCAAACACAAGGGCGTCGCCGCCCACCCCGGCGACCGCGGCATGCGGGCCATCGCCGACGCCATCCTCGCCGCGGTGGAGAAGAGCGAGGCGGAATGACGCCGATCCGCGATTCGCTGGCCGATGCGCCTGGACCGCCCTATGATGAGATCGATCGATCGCGCGAAATCCAAAGGATGAATTCCCCATGCAACCGACAGCCCTCCCGCCGGGGACCGAGGTCCTCGACACGCCTCGGATCGTCCGCGAGCCGGGCGTCTGCGGCGGCAAGCCCCGCATCGACGGCCACCGCGTCAAGGTCGCGCACGTCGCGATCTGCCACGAGCGCATGGGCATGAGCGCTGATGAGATCGCCACGGCCCACCCGTCGATCAGCCTCGCCCAGATCCACGCCGCGCTCGCCTATTACTTCGACCACAAGGCCGAGATCGACGCCGACATCGAGGAGGGCGAGCGCTTCGCCGCGGCGATGAAGGCCGAAACGCCGCCGTCTCGACTCCGGAAACTTCTCGAGGCGAGGACGGTCGCCCATGGCTCGGACGATTCGCTTTCATCTGGATGAGTGTTGCGACCCGGCCGTCGCCATTGGTCTCCGCCGTCGCGACATCGACGTCACGACGTCCCAGGAGGTCGGCCTCCGCACGGCCGCGGATGAGCGACAAGCCACCTTTGGGCTCGCCGAAGGCCGGGTGATTCTCACGCACGACGCCGATTTCCTCCGTCTCCAATCCGAGGGCGTCCCTCACGCCGGGATCGCTTTCTGCCATAAGGACGCCCACGGGATCGGCGAGATCATCAGGAGACACGTCCTTCTCTGGGAGATCTACGAACCCGAGGAGATGACGGGCCGGGTCGAGTTCCTTTGACGTGACGGGCGCTCGATTCGTCCATCGGCTTCCAAGCGCCCCTTCAAGCACTCGGGCGTCGCCGCCCACCCCGGCGACCGCGGCATGAAGGCCATCGCCGACGCCATCCTCGCCGCGCTGGAGAGGAGCGAGGCGGGGTGGAATATCGCCGATCCCCGACGCGCTGGCCGATGCGCACGGGCCGTCCTCGGTCGTCGCCTCTCCGACCCGTCGCGACGGTCGGATCGGCCTGGGTGGTCCCGCAGCTTGTCAAATTCCCCTATTCAGGCCATCATCGTGGAGAGGGAGTTCGACGAGGGATCCGCGACGCGAGGTGGACGATGACCGTTATGAATCTCTCGCTGCCGGAGGAGTTGAAGGCGTTCGTCGACGCTCAGGTCGAGAAGGCCGGCTTCACCACGCCGGAGGAATACGTCCGCGCGTTGCTCGACGAAGCGCGGGAACGCGAGGACCACCGAAGGGACGTCCGCGCTAAACTCCTTGAAGCCGTCGAGGACGATCCCATCCCCATGTCCGACGACGAGTGGGACCAGGTCCGCGCCAACGCCGATCGGCGGGCGCTGGCGCGATGGGAGAACGAGGGGGGCGCGCTGGCGATCCAAGGCCGCTAGGCCGCGACCGACCCCTCTCGAAGTCGTGGACGTCGCGGACGACCCGGCCGCCCGATGGACGGCCGCCAGCGTTCATCCGGAGTTTCGGGCGCGCCAGCGGGCGACGAAGCGGCGGTAGTCCTCGGGGGTGTCGACGCCGATGGAGGGCTCGTCGACCAGGCCGATCGCGATCGGGAAGCCGGCCTCCAGGACGCGGAGTTGCTCCAGCTTCTCGGCGGACTCCAGCGGGGAGCGGGGGAGCGAGCCGATGGAGAGCAGGAAGTCGCGGCGGTAGGCGTACAGCCCCAGGTGGAGCAACGCCGCGGGGGCGGTCGGGTCGGAGAAGTCGGGCGCGGCGTCGCGGTAATGCGGGATCGGCGCGCGCGAGAAGTACAGGGCGCGGCGGCCCGCGGCGACCACCTTCACGCACGAGGGGTCGCGGTAGACGGCCTCGGAGCGGATCGGCGCGGCCAGGGTCGCCATCGGCGCGTCGGGGTCTTCCCGTAAGAGCGTGATCAGGAGATCGATCGTCGATCCCTCGATCTCGGGTTCGTCCCCCTGGACGTTGACGATGATGCCGGCCTCCGGGATCGTGGCGGCGACCTCGGCGACGCGGTCGGTCCCGGTCGGATGGTCGGCGCGGGTCATGGCGACTTCGCCGCCGAAGCGGCGCACGGCGTCGGCGATGCGTGGGTCGTCGGTGGCGACGATCACCCGTTGCAGGGATTTCGCGCGTCGCGCGGCCTCGACGACGTGCTGGATCAGCGGCTTGCCGGTGTCGGACAAAAGGGGTTTGCCGGGCAGTCGGGTGGAAGCGAACCGCGCCGGAATCACCGCCGCATTTTCGATTTTTCCTTCGGACATCGCTTCGCCCCGATTCCGATACCAGCATCACCGCCGGGGACGACAGTCCTCGAAGCGGGCCTCTCCCGAGGCGACCTCAATCTAGCGCGGCCCCGCCGGGGACGCAAGCCGGAACGAGCGATTCGGAGAGGAGGCGGACGACGAGGGCCGGCTTTCGCGCCGGTCGAGTCGCGCCGCCGCGGCGGCGCCGGAGGAACGGCGCCGGCGGGGGGTCCGGGAAGGACCGTCCGGAAGACGGCCGAGTCGCACGGGACGCGACCGGCCGGGGGTCAGGACGACCAAGCCGAATCGACGGTCCCCAGCGGAGCCGAGGGTGTCCCCAGACTCCCGGCGTTTCGCGAGGACCGCCGTCGATTCACCGCGCTCGGGCTGAAGGGCCCGGGCCGGCGGGAGGCGCATCGCCGCTCCCGCCGCCCGAAGCCTTTTCTCGTGCCGAACAACCTTGTCACGCGCTTCGCGAGGCGGCGGCCGGGAGGAATCCCGCCGCGGGCCTCCCGGACCCGTCGCCCCTTCGGAAGACCCGGAGGGCTTCGGCGTCCGCCACGGACGGGGGGCGATCACAACCGAATCGCGGGGCGGACCGGCCAGGGTCATGGCGGCCGTCTGGGGAGAATCGTTCCATGGCTTGGACCCTGACCGGCGGCGACAGTCGAGACTCTCGTCGCAAGCACCGCCCCGGAATCGAGCGACTCGACACCCGGCGGCTGCTTTCGACCGGACTCGGATCGGCCGCCGCCGAGCGGGCCGCCCACCGCGCCGAGGCCGTGCAACGACTGCGTTCGGTCGTCGACCAGGCGCCGGCCATGCATCGCCCGTTCGCCGCGACCGGCCTCCAGAACGCCCGCGAGAACGCCCGCGCCAGCCTCGCCCCTCGCGCCGCGTTGCGTCGGGGGGCGCTCTCGACGCCCGTCGGCTCGGTGGCGGTCGGGACGCCGACGGCCTTCGACCCGATCATCGGCTCGGCCCAGACCCGCTCGACCCACGGCGTCGACGGCTCCGGGCTGACCGTCGCGGTGATCGACACCGGCGTCAACTACAACGACTCGGCCCTGGGCGGCGGCTACGGGCCGGGGTCGAAGGTGATCGCCGGCCACGACTTCGGCGACGGCGACTCCGACCCCGCCGCCACCGCCTCGCAGCACGGCACGGCGGTCGCCGGCCTGATCGCCGGCGACGACCCCGGCCATCTGGGCGTCGCCCCCGGCGCCGACGTCGTGGCCCTCAAGGTCACCAACGGCTCGAACGTCGCCGACACCGCCAACATCGCCAACGCCCTTCAGTGGGTCGTCGACCACCACGCCGAATACAACATCAGCGTGGTCAACATCTCCCTCTCCAACGGCAAGAACTACGCCCGCAACTGGTTCGCCCAGGACGGCGGCGTCGGCCAGCGCGCGACCGACCTGGTCAAGCAGCTCCGCGGCTTGAACATCCCGGTGGTCGCGGCCACCGGCAACAGCTTCAACGGCGCCCAGGGCGAGGGCTTCACCGCCGTCCTCGACGGCGTGATCAGCGTCACCGGCACCGACTCCTCCGACAAGCTCCTCCCCAACGCCCAGCGCCTCGGGACGGTCGTCGGCGGACCCTCGGCCACCGACATCGCCGCGCCCGCCTCCGGCATCGGCGCCTTGATCGACGGCTCCAACTACTCCAACGTCGAGGGGACCAGCTTCGCCGCGCCGTTGGTCTCCGGCTCCATCGTCCTGCTCCAGTCGATCTACAAGCAGCGCTACGGCTCGCTCCCCTCGGTCGACCAAATCCAGGGCTGGCTGAAGGACGGCGCCGCGCCGATCCACGACGACGTGACCGGCATCGACCTGGGCCGGCTCGACGTGCTCCGCTCCGCCGCGCTGATTCCGGGGGTGCCGGCCGCGCCGACCCCGCCGCCGGTGGTGGTCGCGCCGCCGTCGAAGCCGGTCGTCACTCCGCCGTCGAAGCCGGTGGTGATCGCGCCGCCGTCGAAGCCGGTCGTCACTCCGCCGTCGAAGCCGGTCGTCACTCCGCCGCCGGCCCAGCAGGTGTTGATCCCGCCGACGACCCCGGTCGACTCCGCGCCCCCGCCCGTGGCCCCGACGACGCCCACGCCTCCCGCGACGCCCACGCCTCCCGAGACGCCCACGCCTCCCGCGCCAAGCGTCGACGAGTCGGCGGAGCCGACGCCGACGACCCTCGAAGTGCCGGTGACGGTCAACGGCACGACGTTGCGGGACCTGTCGCCCACGGCCGTCGATCAGACGGCCTCGGCGACCAGGCTGACCAAGACCGACGCCGGCCAACTCCTGCTGGCGATGAGCAAGTGGGCCAACGGCTCGCGATCCGTCCGCGCCTGGAACGCCATGACCTCGCGGTGAGCCCGGCGCCGGTTCGCGTCGGCGATCGATCCGCGATACAATCCCAGACGATCTCGAAGGCCCCGCGCCGGCGTCCGAGCGCGGGGCCTTTCGTGTTGGCTTTGCTGGAGACGCGACGGATATGAGTCGGAAGCCGGCGACCGCGGTGGTGACGGGGGCGGGGAGCGGGATCGGTAGGGGCGTGGCCCGGGCGCTCGCCGGAATGGGCCTGCGCGTGGCCCTGATGGGACGCGGTCGCGAGAAGCTGGAGGCGACCAGGGCCCTCCTGGGCGACGCCGACGACGCCGCCCTGGTCGTCCCGTGCGACGTCGGCGACGGCGAGGCCGTCAGCCGGGCCGTGGCGCGGATCGAGACCGAGTTCGGCGCGATCGACGTCCTGATCTGCAACGCCGGGACCAACGTCCGCGACCGCGCGCTCGACGTCCTCTCGCCCGACGACTGGGACCTGATGCTCCGCACCAACCTGACCGGCCCGTTCAACCTGGTGAAGGCGGTCCTGCCCGGCATGCGGAGCCGCAAGGACGGGCTGGTCGTGCAGATCTGCTCGTTGTCGGGCTATCGGGCGAGCACGCTGGGCGGAGCGGGGTACTCGGCCTCCAAGTTCGGCCAGGCGGCGCTCGGCCTCTGCCTGGGCCGCGAGGCGCGCGCCGACGGCGTCCGCTCGACGGTGATCTACCCCGGCGAGGTCAACACCCCCATCCTCGACGCCCGCCCCGTCCCCGTCCCCCCCGAGCGCAAACGAGCGATGCTCCAACCCGAGGACGTCGCCGCCGCCGTCAAGTTCCTCGTCGAACTCGACCCCCGCGCCCGCGTCCCCGAAATGGTCCTGACCCCGACCGTCGATGACTTCTGCTAAGGCGGGGGCCTTCGGGAAGAGGGGAGAATTAACCACAGAGTCACGGAGGACACAGAGAAGAAAAAGAAGAAAGAGAGGAGGAGATAGAGAGGAGGGGAAAGAGAGAAGGAAAAGGTTTTGGCTCGACGGGAACCGTCGGCCTTCCGACGGGTGCGGGCTAAAGGACCATGCGTTTGAGGCCGTCTTTCAGGAGGCGGACGTTGAAGTTGATAAGCAGGCCCGTATGGATTCCGGTGAGTCGGAGATAGGTCAAGAGTTGCGCCTCGTGGATCGAGAGCAGTTTCTCGACGGCCTTGAGCTCAACCACCAATCGATCGGGAAAGAGGAGGTCGATGACGAGGTCGTTCTCCGAAACGACCTGTCCCTTGTAAACGATCGGAAGCCGAGCTTGACCCTGGAAGTCGATCCGTTGGCGACGGAATTCATATTCCAGACATCGCTGGTAAACCGATTCCACCAGGCCGGGACCCATCTCTCGATGAACCTCGATGGCCGCCCCGATGACGAATTGCGTCAGTGGATCCGACCCGTCCATGAACGCTCCCTCCGATCGACCCTCATCCCAGCGCGCCCGACTGCGGTCTCTCCCCCACGCCGCTGCGACTCCTTGATACCTTCTTCTTTCCCTCTCTTCTTTCCCTCTCTTCTTTCCCTCTCTTCTTTCCCTCTCTTCTTTCCCTCTCTTCTCTGTGTTCTCCGTGACTCCGTGGTCAGTTCTTCCCAATGAATTAGCCGTGGCGATCATCCCGCGACCTGGCCGGCCTCGATTTCGCCGGTGACGTATTCGTTGAATTCGGTGTAGAGGATATGGCGCAGGAGCTTGCTTTCGGATTGGAGTCGGGAGGGGGTGGCGAAGCCTTCCAGGCGACCGTTGTGCAGGAGGGCCACGTTGTCGGCCGAGCGGATCGAGGAGAGGCGGTGGGGGACGGTGACGACCGTGCGGCCGGCGGCCAGTCGGGAGAGGGTGTCGTCGAGTAGGAGTTTGACCTCGTCGTCGACGGGGGTCGTCAGTTCCTCGACGATCAGGATGGAGGGGTCCTGGAGGAACGCGCGGGCCAGGGCGAGCCGGAATTGCTCGTCGGGGCGGAGGTAGTGACCCAGGGGTCCGATGACGGTGTCGTAACCGTGGGGGAGTTCCTGGATGAAGAAGTGGGCGTGGGCCACCTTGGCGGCCTCGATCACCTTTTGAAGCGAATAGCGGGGGTCTCCCAGGCCGATGTTGTTCATGATCGAGTCGGTGAAGACCAGATCGGCCTGCAACACGGTGGCGGACTGGGCGCGGACGGATTCCAGGGTCATCTCGCGAAGGTCGCGGCCGTCGATCAGGACGCGGCCGGCCTGGGGGTCGATGAGTCTGGGGATCAGGCAGGCCAACGCCAGCTTGGAGTCCTCGTCGGCGCCGACCAGCGCGGTTCGGCCTCCGGCGGGGATTTCAAGCGAGACGTGGTCCAGAAGCAGCCGACCGGATCGGCTCTCCAGCGTGACGTCCTGAAGGACGATCGACTCGCGCAACGGCGGCAGGAACTCGGCGCCGACGATCTGGTGCAATTCCGGCGCGCGGGCGAGGAACTCGAAGATCTCCGCGGCCGAGCGTTCGGCGTGGCGGAGCAGCCGCCGCATCGCCATCCAGCGGAGGATGGGGAAGGCCAGCCCCGCCAGCGACGCGCCCAGGATCAGCATGGTGGCGATCGAGATCCGGTCCATCACCAGGACGTTGTAGCCCAGGAGCCCCAGGGCGGTGGCGGTCGCCGCGCCCAGGAGGAGGGCGGAGGAGGCCGTCAGCGCCCCCTCGGCGAGCATCCGGCGGACGTCGGCGGCGTGGTAGCGGTCGAGATGCTCGTCGAAGCGGCGGCGATCGAACTCCTCCATGGCGTAGGTCCGCACCGTGCGCAAAAGCCCGAGGTCCTCGTGCAAGAGGCAGAGTTGCAACGAGGCGTCGCGCAGGGCGGCGTCGTGGATGCCGCGGGCCTCCCGGTTCATGACGCGGGAGGTGATGTGGACCAAAAGGCCCAGCGAGGCCAGGAACAGGGTCAGGGTGGGCGACGCCGCGAGCGCCAGCCCCGCCAGGCCGGCGGCCAGCACGATCATCCCAGGCTTGACCTCGAAGTCGGCGGCCAGGGCGTCGCGGACGTCGTTGACCTCGCGGGTCCAGATGTTGACGACCGGGCCGATCCCCTCGGTGGGCAAGGAGGACTGGCCCAGGCGGTACATCTGGCGGTGGATCTGGCGGCGGAGGTTGGTCGCCAGGTCGGCGGCGGCGACGGCGACGGCCGCCCGCCGCAGCCGGGCCGTCAGCGACATCAAAAGCGCCAGCCCCAGCCCCAGGGCCAGGAGCGTCGCCAGCGCGCCCAGGTTGTTGCGCAGGGTGGGCAAAAGGTGGGTCAACCCGTCGAGCAGCCGCGCGCCGACGCGGTGGACGACGTAGGGGCTGTTGAGGTTCGCGCCGATCAGGGGGAAGAGGCCGGAGTTGTCGTAGACGACGAAGTCGCCCGTCTTGCCGATCTGGCGGCCGACGGACCACGAGGGCATCGTCGTCGTGAGCGGTTCGGCGATTCGGACCTCGCCCCGAAAGGTCATCAGGCCGACGAACAGGGCGGCCAGCACCAGCAGGCCGAGGACCAGCAGGGCCTCGACCGCGCCCAGGACGCGGGCGATCAGCGGGGAACGTCGCGCGGCCAACAGGTTCTTCGCGCGACGATAGGCTTCGACTTGCATACGGGGGCTCCCCGCCAAGGGATCCAGGGCCGGGTCTCGCGACGGCGCCCCCTCCCGACCCGCCCCCCCGCGGGGTCGACGGCGACCAGGCCGGCCGCCGACGAGCCCCGACCCTGGGGACGTCGCCGACGGGGCTGGAAACGCGGGATCAGGCCAGGTCGCGATCCTCGAACAGGAGGAACGCGAAGAAGAGGGCCGCTCCACTGTACAACACGCAGCAGCCCAGCGCCGGCAGAACGTAACCGACCCAGGGGATCACGGCGCCGGTGGCGATCGACGGCCCGGCGTTGAACAGCTCAAGCGGCGGCAGGACCCAGGCGAACAACTGCGCCATGAAGTGGATCAACTGCTGGGTGTCCCGGGTGGCGTCCACCAGGATCGGGCTGAGGTGCCCCAGGAAGAAGATCATGATGCAGACGATCAGGTTCACCAGCATCGGCAGCCGGGTGGAAAGCGCCACGCTGATCGACGTCAGGATCGTCACCTCGAAAAACCCGAGCGCCAGCCCGGGGAGGACCTGGAGCACCTGGCCGACCCGCATCCCGGCCTCCAGCGTGCCGGCCGATTCCCGCAGGTCGTAGGGGATCTTGTACCAGACCCCGGCGGCGAAGAGCGCCCCCAGGAAGAGGTACAGCAGCGCGACCCCCATCAAGATTCCGGCCAGCTTGCCGACGACGAACTGGCGGCGGTTGATCGGCTTGGACAACAGCGTGATGGCGGTCTTCCCCTCGATCTCCTCGGCGACCGTCGAGCTGGCGGTCAAAAGCGCCAGCAGCATGCTGAAGAACGAGATCGTCGTCAGCCCGGTGTCCTTGTACATCTTGATGTCCTCGCCGAACGTGAAGTACGGCACGAAGATCGTGCCGACCAAAAGCGCCGCGGCGAAGAAGGCGATCACGAAGAAGGACGGCTGGCGGATGGTTTCCTTGGCCGTCGCGAGGGCGATCGTGAAGGATTTCATGGTGCTCGGATTCGGAGTCGGAGGAAGGATCGGACGAATTCGGCGTCGGTCAGGGGACGATGTGGAACCCGCGCGACGGGGGCGCGCCGGGGGCCAGGGGGGTCGCGACGACGTCCCGGACGAAGTCGGCCATGTCTTCGGCGACGGCGGCGACGAAGCGGTCGAGTTCGTCGGACTCGGCCTCGGCGACGACCTCGACGTCGCCGTCGGGGAGGTTGCGGACGTGGCCCGCGACGTCGAAGCCCCTGGCGATCCCCGACGCGGCGGCCCGGAAGCCGACGCCCTGGACCCGTCCCGAGAAGATGATCCGCCGTCGTTCGATCGCCATGGTCCGCCCGCGCGACCTCCGCGAGCCTCGCGGCCGGACGCCGCGTCGCGCCGGGAGGCTCGCGCGTTCCCGCCATCGTAGCCGCTCGCGCCGCCGGGCGGCAAGTCGGCCGTCGCTGCTACGTCGGCCGCCGGCGGACGGTTCGGCGGGGGGCGGGAGGATTTCATCGTGACGACCCAACCCCATTCCGTCCCCTCTCCCGCCGGGCTGACGACCCGACACTTATCGGATCCCGCATGC
>CALCIB010000119.1 GCA_937907525.1 uncultured Planctomycetales bacterium
GCCCACCCCTCATCCGGCCTTCGGCCACCTTCTCCCTCAAGGGGAGAAGGCCGTCTGGCGGTGGCTTCCGTGGGGGCCGCGCGCGCGATCGAGGGGCTTGTGAAAAGCCGGCCGCCTGGCGAAGCCGATCCGCCGGTCGACTTCGCCCGATCCGCGCAGCTTCCGCGCCGCTTGAGGGAACCTCGTCCCGGTTCCGGGAGGGGTCGAGTTTCGCTCCGCGCTTGCCGATGAATCCGCATGGGACGAACGGCGGAGCGGTTCGCGAAGGGGGCGCGGCGACATGGCCAAGATCATCAGCGTGGCCAACCAAAAAGGGGGGGTGGGCAAGACGACGACCGCGATCAACCTCGCCGCCGGGCTGGCCAAGTCGGGACGCTCGGCGCTGGTGATCGACGTCGACCCCCAGTGCAACGCCACCAGCGGGCTGGGGGTGGAGCCCGCCCAACGGCACCCGCTACTGGCGGGCAGGCCGTTGGTCGAGGAGGTCGCCGAGACGTCGCAAGAAGGGCTCTTCGTGCTGCCGGGCTCGCAGAGCCTGGCCGACGCCGACGCGCTTTCGGCCTCCAACCGCCAGCGCGCCTCGACCTTGCGCCAGCAGCTTCACGGCGAGCTGGGCCGCTTCGACTACGTCCTGATCGACTGCCCGCCGTCGCTGGGACAGTTGACGAGGGCGTCGCTGGGGGCGTCGCACGAGTTGTACGTCCCCATCCAGTGCGAGTACTTCGCCATGGAGGGGCTCTCCCAGATCATCGAACTGGCCCGCCACGCCAAGGCCAAGGACAACCACAAGCTGGAGATCGGCGGAATCGTCCTGACGATGTACGACCCGGCGCTGGAACTGGCCAACGAGGTCGTCAACGAGGTCCGCGAGTATTTCGACGCGACGGTCTTCGACTCGCTGATCCCCCGCGACGTTCATGTCAGCGAGGCGCCCAGCCACGGCGTCAGCGTTCTGGATTACGCCCCGAGGGCGCGGGGCTCAAGGGCCTACGCCGAACTTGTCATGGAGGTCATCGACCGTGAATAAACGACGCCTGGGACGTGGGCTCGAGGCCCTCTTGGGGCGCGAGGAGGGGGGGTTCGAGCCCGGGTCGCTGGAAGAGGTCGACGGCGAACTGCTGCGCGTCGCCGTCGACCACGTCGACCCCAACCCCTACCAGCCGCGGCGACACTTCCCCGCCGGGGAACTCGCCTCCCTGGCCGACTCGATCCGCCAGCACGGCGTGCTCCAGCCGATCCTGGTGCGGGCCGTCGGCGACCGCTACCAGTTGATCGCCGGCGAGCGCCGGCTCCGCGCCAGCATCGAGGCCCACGTCCACGACGTCCCCGCCCGGGTGATGGACCTGGACGACCAACGGATCTTCGAGCTGGCGATGGTGGAGAACCTCCAGCGCGAGGATCTCAACGCCGTCGACAAGGCCACGGCCTTCCGCGAGTACCTGTCGAAGTACGGCGGGACCCAGGAGGAACTGGCCGGCCGGCTGGGGCTGGACCGCTCCACGATCTCGAACCTGATCCGGCTTCTGGAGCTTCCCGAGGACGTCCTGAACGCCGTCCGCGACAACGACGTCACCCAGGGCCACGCCCGCGCGCTTCTGGGACTGCCCGACGCCGAGAGCCGGATCGCGGCCTGCCGGCGGGTGATCGCCGAGCGGCTCTCGGTTCGCCAGACCGAGGCCCTGGTCGCCACCGGCGTCCCCACCCCCGCCAAGAGCCGAGTCCGCAAGGACCCCGCCCAGCCGGCCGTCAAGGCCCCCCACATCGTGGAGTTGGAACAACACCTTCACCAGCGTTTCGGCACGGCCGTCGTCATCAAAAGCAGGGCCGGGGAGAAAGGCCAGTTCATCATCGACTACAACAACCAGGAGGAGTTCGACCGCGTCTGCTCCCTGATCCGCGGCGGTTGAATCGCGCGGGGATTCCTGGGAGCCCCGCTTCCCATTTCGGCGGGAAGCGGGACGACAAACGAGAACTCCGGTATCCGCCCCGGGCGGGCGCGCGCCCCCGCACGCGCCCCGCGCCGTCGTCGTCCGGCTTCGAGACCGTACCCGCGTCGGAGCGAGGGCGATCGGCGCGGGAATTGCATCGGCCGGTCCTTCTCCGGGGCCGCGGCCTCGCCGTCGCGGTCGCCGGCCTTGCGACGGTCGCGGCGCGTCGCCATACTTGGCGGCCGGTGGGGTTTGGCTTGATGGACGACGGTCACGGTGGAGCCACGCGATGTCGCGACAACCGCGAGACGGATCGACGGAGGACGGTTTATGCGCGGCCTTGCTCCGCTTCGTCGAGGACGACCGGATCCCCGAGCTTCGCCAGGCGCTGAGCGGATTCAATCACCGCTGCCGCAACACGCTCAACAGTATGAAGATGGGTTTCTATCTGACCCGTCGCGCGGCCACCGACCCCTTGCCTGAGCGGTGGGAGGAGATGAACCGGACGTATGAGGGGGTCGAGGGCCTCTTCGAGTTGATCCAGACGATCTATCGGACGATGGCGTTGACGACGGTTCGGCAGACGTTCCAGGCGGTCGTGGACGAGCGCGGCGCGGGCTGGCGCGCGGCCTTTCAGCGCGAGGGCGCGACGCTGGCGATCCGACCGCCGGCGCGCGAGGACGCGGGGGAGTTCGACGCGACCCGGATCGCCTCGGCGTTCGACGGCTTCGTCGCCTGGCGGGCGTCCCGGCTGGGGTCCGGAGGCCAGGCGATCCTGTCCTGGGGGACCACGCGACGACGGTTCGAGTTGAGTTGGCACGAATTGCCTTCGACCGCCGCGACCGCCCGCGGCGGCGGCGGCGAGTCCCGCTGCCCGGCCGCGGCCCTGGCGGCGACGACGCGCTCCCTGGCCCTGCCGCTGCTGGCGAGGGTGGTGGCCGAGCATCGCGGTCGACTCTCCTGGACCCCCGGCCCCCCCGCCGAGGCCCGGATCCGCTGGCCCCTGACCGTCACCGCCGATCCGCCGTCGCCTCGTCGCCCTCCCGCCGTCGCGACGAACCTGCAACGACCCGCGACCCTCCCTTGACCGCCACGCGCCGCGACGCATACGATGCAACTCGATCGGGGCGTGGCGCAGCCTGGTAGCGCGCCTGCTTTGGGAGCAGGAGGCCGTGGGTTCGAATCCCACCGCCCCGACTGCGACGACGCCAACCCCGGCGACGACCGCGCGCGTCGCCGGGGTTGGCGCGCTTTCCGAGGATTTCCGCGCGTCGTCGAGGGGTCATGGTCGATTCGCGATCGGAACTCCGAACCGCGGATGAGGCGGCCGCCCCGGCGGGTTTCCCCAGGGACCTCGCGCGGTTTTTCGACCCCTGGTGGGAGCGCCGCCACGCCGCGATCGCGGTCTTTACGCTGGTCTGCCTCGCCGGCTGGGGAGCGACTCGGGTCTCGCTCGGGTCGGACGCCGCCGAGTGGTGGCTTTGGGCCGTCCTGGGCGCGGGCGGCGGGCCGCTGGTCGTCGAATTGACGATCCGGTTGTTCAAGCGACGGTTCGGGTCGGACCTGCTGGCGGGGATCTCGATCCTCACCGCGGCGCTTCTGGGCGAGTACCTCGCGGGGGCGCTGGTGGTCCTGATGCTCTCCGGCGGCGAGGCGCTTGAGGCGCTCGCCGTCCAGGGGGCGTCGTCGGTGCTTCGCGCCCTGGCCCGGCGCATGCCGGCGACCGCCCATCGCAAGAGCGACTCGGGGATCGACGAGATTCCTCTCGGAGACGTCCAGGTCGGCGACGTGCTGGTGGTCGCGCCGCACGAGGTCTGCCCCGTCGATGGCGTGGTCGTCGCCGGCCGCGGCGGGATGAACGAGGCGTATCTGACCGGGGAGCCTTACCGGGTCTCGAAGTCCGTCGGCTCGGAAGTCATCTCCGGGGCGATCAACGGCGACTCGGCGCTGGACGTCCGCGCGACTCGGCTGCCGGTCGACTCCCGCTACGCCCGGATCATGCGCGTGATGCGCGAGTCGCAACAGCAGCGCCCCCGGCTGCGGCGGCTCGGCGACCAACTGGGCGCGGTCTACACCCCGCTGGCCGTGGGCATCGCCCTGGCGGCCTGGGGCATGAGCGGCGAGGCGATTCGGTTTCTGGCGGTGCTGGTGATCGCCACGCCCTGTCCGCTCTTGATCGCCATTCCGGTGGCGATCGTCGGCTCGGTCTCGCTGGCGGCGCGACGGGGGATCGTCGTCCGCGACCCGGCGGTCCTGGAGCGGATCGGCGGCTGTCGGACCATGATCTTCGACAAGACCGGGACGCTCACCCACGGCGAGCCGAGGCTGGCCGAGGAGTACGTCGACCCGGCCTTCGACCCCGGCGAGGCGCTTCGGCTGACGGCCAGCCTGGAGCAATACTCGCGGCACCCGCTGGCGGACGCGGTGGTCGCCGCGGCCCGGCGGGCGGGGCTGGACCTTCTTCCGGCCGACAGCCTGCGGGAGCCCCCCGGCGAGGGCCTGGTGGGGACCGTCGCCGGCCGCTCGATCCAGGTCACCAGCGGCAAGAAGCTGACGGCCGAGCGGCCCCAGGCGCGCGCCTGGCTGCCGCCGCCGACGGGCGGTCTGGAGTGCGTGGTCCTGATCGACGGTCGCTACGCGGCGACCTATCGGTTCCACGACGAGCCGCGCGCCGAGGGCGCGGCGTTGGTCGGCCACCTGGCGCCGATGCACGGCTTCGAGAAGGTGATGCTCGTCTCCGGCGATCGAGCTTCGGAGGTCGAGTACCTGGGCCGTCGGGTGGGCATCGCCGAGTTGCACGCGGGGAAGAGCCCGGAGGAGAAGCTCGCGATCGTCCGCGAGGAGACGGCGCGTCGGCCGACGGTGTACGTCGGCGACGGGATCAACGACGCCCCGGCGATGGCCGCGGCGACGGTCGGCCTGGCGATGGGCCGTCGTTGCGAGGTCACGGCCGAGGCGGCCGGCGCCGTGTTGCTGGACGATTCGCTCGGCAAGGTGGACGAGCTCTTGCACATCGGCCGCCGGATGCGTCGGATCGCCCTGCAAAGCGCCGTCGGCGGCATGGTCCTGAGCGTCGCGGGGATGATCCTGGCGGCCCTGGGCCACCTCCCCCCGGTGGCCGGGGCGATCGCGCAGGAGGTCATCGACGTGGTGGCGGTCGCCAACGCCCTCCGCGCCGCCTGGCCGCCCGGGTCGCTGGCGGATTACCACGAACCGACTTCGTCCGATCCGGCGTCGTTCTGATCGGGGTTTCCCGAGGGTCCGCCCGGTCTCTCGTTCCTTGGAAGCCTGGATTCGGGCTCCGCGATCATTGATTTTCCGTCGAAACAGGGTATTATCAAAACAAGTCGGTTTCAAGGATCGTGGGTTTCGAACTTGCCGATGGCATGGGACGCATTCGCCATGAGCTTCTCGACGAAACTCAAGCATTACACGTTTTCCGCCATAACGGCGCTCTCTCCCGAGAATCCGCGCGTGGAGGGCGGCAACTTGGGGGATCTTGTTTCCGCGGCTCAGGAGCTCGTCGCCGAGGCGGGAGTCAAGGCCAGCGTGCAACGGCAACTGATCGGCATCGATCAATTGATCAACGGCAAGCTCGTGGATCTCGGCCCCTACGGCGCGCGCACGGTCCTCAAGGGGATGAGCGGCCCCTCCATCGAACAACACGGCGACTGCTCGATCTATGACGCGCCGCCCACCAAGGAAATGATTCAACGAAGCGGCGCTCTGGTGTTCGTGAAATACTATTCCGACGCCTTCGGCGTGACCCGCGAGCCCGTCGTCGAACTCGTCGGATTCGGGAGCGACATGAAGGCGGCATGGGAAAACGCCCGGACGCTCCCCAAGCTCTCCCCCGGCGGCCAGGGAGGGTTTCAAAAAGAAAAGAGCTACATGCTCTGGTATCGATTTGAGACGGGCAAGATCGTCTCCGGCACGATCCCGTATCCTTTTTACTTGGCCGTCGTCAAGGCATAAAACCTCGATCGGGCTTCCCGGTCGCGCGTCAATGGGCTCGACTCCCGCGTCTCGCGCGCCCTTGGCGGGGGATCGGTCGTCTCAAAGTCGGCCTTGGGTCGATCGAGGGATCGCCGGTCGAAGCGGTCGGCCGAGGCGCCTCGCCACGTTCGAGTCTCACTCCGAGAAACGGTGGAGTTCCACCACCGCGCCCCTGGCGGTCGGGGCCCCGGGGCGTTCTAATGAAACGTCGCCGCGGCGGCGAGACTCGCCGGGGTTTATGGGGGTGCCGCCTCGATCGACTTCTTCCTTGAAGGCGTGGGGACGTGACAGTGGACGCGGACGTCGCGAAGGTCCATGCCGCCCGGTCGGCGGCGGACCTGGTTCGGTCGGGGATGGTGGTCGGGCTCGGGTCGGGCTCGACGGCGGCGCTCCTGGTGCGTCGGCTGGGGGAGCGGGTCGCGACGGAGGGGCTCCAGTTCACCGGCGTCCCGACCAGCGTCGCCACCGCCGAACTGGCCCGCGAATTGGGGATTCCCCTGCGCGACCTGGACGACGTGACGGCCCTCGACCTGAACATCGACGGCGCCGACGAGGTCGATCCCAAGTATCGACTCATCAAGGGCCGCGGCGGGGCGCTCTTGCGCGAGAAACTCGTCGCCTGCGTCGCGCGCCGGCGGGTGACGATCGTCTCGCCGGAGAAGATCGTCGAGCGGCTCGGCGCCGCCGCGCCGGTTCCGGTGGAAGTCTCGCGACTGGGGTGGCGGCACGTCGAGCAACGGCTCAAAAAGCTGGGGGCGGAGACCGCGCCCAGGCGGACCCCCACCGGGATGCTCTTCATCACCGACGGCGGCAACGTCATCGTCGATTGCCACTTCTCCAACCTGGCCGACCCGGAATCGCTGGAGGCCGGCCTCAAGTCGGTCGTCGGCGTCTTCGAGACGGGGCTGTTCCTGGGCCTTTGCGACGTCCTGATCGTCGGCCGGCCCGACGGCGCCGAGCAGATCGTCACCCGCGCGCCACGCTGGAGCGGCTGCGCCTGAGCCGGCGATTTCGGTTTTCATGGAACCGCGGCCGGGGGCCGGGGGATCATCCTCGTTGAAAGACGCGCGACGGGCGCGTCGAGGGGGGGCCCTGGGAGAGTCGCCATGAAATCGGTGTCCTGGCTTCAGACGCGCTGGAAGCGCCTGCGCGCGTCGCATCGGGCCGAGTTGCCGGCCTTGACCGTCACGAGGGCCGAGGAGTTGATCGCCCGCCATCCCGACTGCGGCCCGGCCTGGCGGCTGTTGGGCTCGGCCCTGACGGCGATGGCCCGCTATTCCGAGGCGGCCTCGGCGCTTCATCGGGCGATGGCGCTTTGCCCCGGCGATTTGCTCTGGATCCCGCTCGCCGAGATGGGCCACATGCACAAGGCGGGGGGCGGTTACGAGGCCGCCGCCTGTTGGTATCGCCGCGCCATCGACGCCGCGCCCGACCAGGCCGGCGCGCGGATCTATCTGGGAGGGGTGCTCGCCCTGGGGGGCAAGCTCAAGGAGGCCGAGGCCGTCCTCCGCGCCGCCGTCCGCTGCCCCCAGGGCTGTCGCGACGAGGCGCTGTTGAACCTCGCGCTGGTCCTGCGCTCGCTCGATCGCCTCGACGAGGCGGCGGAATGCCTGGCGGAGGCGCTTGCGATCGATCCCGGCTACAAGCCCGCCAAGCACGCCCTCCGCGACGTCCGCCAGGCGATGCGCGGCCGTCGCGTCCCGATCGCGCGGGCGAAGTCCGTCGCGTAAGCCGAAGCGGGTGAGCGCTTCCGTCCCGCCTCGCGACGGTGCGATAGCGCCGGGCGGGGCATTCGCGCAAGGCGATGCCGAACGTCCTTCTCCCCTTGAGGGAGAAGGTGGCCGAAGGCCGGATGAGGGGTGGGCGCGATCGGGAGCCCGGAATTCGAAGTCGTCGTCACGCCGGACCTTCGTTGAACCGCGACGCCGATTGACCCCTCATCCGGCCCTTCGGGCCACCTTCTCCCTCAAGGGGAGAAGGCGATGATCGCCGCGCTCCTTCCGAAGCGCCGCGACCCTCACCCGGCCCTTCGGGCCACCCTCTCCCGGCGGGAGAGGGGATGTCGTTTTTGTAAACCGTATTGATGTTGATACTGAGTTACATCATCCCGCCCGGCTGGGCCATCGAGGCCGGGCGGATCGATCCGTCGGCGTCGAGGATGAAGCGGTCGGGGTGGGCGCCGAGCATTTCGGCCTGGGCCTCGCGCAACTCTCGCTCGATCCCCTCGGGCGAACCGACGATCAGGACGCCGTCGCGGACGCAGTAGGCCAGGTCCAGTTGCTTGAGCGCCAGCCGAAGCGCGAACTTCAGCGGTGCCCCCTCCAGGTCGATCGTCACCGGCGATTCGAGCGAGGCCCCGGCCTCCTTCAGCCCCTTGGGGTCGACGTAGACCGGGACCGGCGCGCCGTCGTCGGTCTTCAACTCGTTCTTGACCTGCTCGATTACGTCGCCGAGCGTCGCGCCGTCCCTGGCCCTCAGCGCCGTCGGCTTGTCGAGGGCCGCATACGCCTTGCGGCTGTTCGGGTCCTGGTCCGCGTTGGCGAGCGCCGCCGACATCCCGGCGATCTTCCGCCGCGTCTCCTCGGGCGAGGCCGGGGGTTCCTCCGGGTCGAAGGGCGAGCGCTCCGCGACCGGCGCGGGATTGCCGACGTTCAAGGCGGGCTCGGGGGGCGGCGCCTGCTTCAAGGTGATGGTGGCGTCGTTGGCGAGATACGCCGTCAGATAGTCGATGTAGAGAGTGAGTAGCCGGCGGGCAGGCTCGTCCCGCTCGGCTTGCTCCTGCAATTGGACGATGGACTCCTTCAATTTCTGGTCGACCCGTTCGTGGAACAGGTCGAGCATGAACGCGCTTGGATCGTTCAGCCCGTTCCCCACCACGTCTTTAAGCGCTTGATAGACGACCCCTCGGGTGTTCGAGATCCAGGCGAACGTCTGATCGGGGCCCTTGTTGGCGACGGCTCGCTTCGCCATCGGCTCGAAAGGGATCGAGAGGTAGTCGGCCAGGCCGACAAGCAGCGGATCGCCGTCGGCCTGGCCGCGGACCTCCTCCTCCAGCAGCTTGATTCGATGCCGGTGCCGCGCCGCGGCCTCCTCCAGCGCCTTTTCCAACTCCGCGCCCGTGAGCGGTTCCTTATCCGGCCCCTTGGTGAACCTGACCTGGGAGACGGTGCCATACGATTCCAGATACTGGCCGGCGATCCGCCAAAGCGATTCCAGGGCGGCCTTCACGTCGCGGCCCTCGGCGGGAGCCTTCGGGGCGGCGTCGGCCGCGCCGGGGCCGGCCGCGGGCGGTTCCTCGGCGAACGGGTCGATGGCCGCCAGGTAATCGGCGTAGGCGCCGAGCAGGGATCTGGGGACGCCTTCGTCCCTGGGGGCGCGAAGGTAATCCAGCGTCGATGCGATGGTCGAGCGGAAGCGCTCCCTGGCCTGGTCTCGACGGTCTGGCTCCGCCTCGGCCTGCCGCCGCGCGTGCTGGACCGACCGATCGAAGACGAAGTAGCTGTCCGCGAGAGTCTCGACGTTCTTGAAATCGAAACCTCCGCCCATGCCCTTGCCTTTGCGAAGCTCCAGGACCGGCGCGAGGGCGTCGGCGAGTGCGTCGAGCAGGGCGCGTCCCTTGGGCTCCGCGACGCTGGCCGAACGCAGATCGCCGATGAGGCCCTCGACGGCGTCGCTGACGCGGGCGTTGACCCGAATCGCCCCGTTCGGGTCGCCGTGAGCGTAGGCGTAGTCCACCTCGCCTTCCTTGAGCGTCCGCGTCACGGCCCCGGCGGTTTCCCCGACCAGCTTCGCGACCTCCATCGGGCTGAGTTCGCGGGCGTCCTCCCTGGGGGCCGCGGTGGGCTCGGCCTGCGTCTCAACGTCCGGGGCCTGGCCCTGGGGCGCGTCGCGGCCGGCGGCGGCGAGGCCGGCTCCGGCGGCGAGCAGGCCGATGGCGAGAGTGGCGGGGATCGCCAGGGATTTGACTTGAGCATAAAACATGGCCTGGATGGCTCCTTCGGAGAGGGCTCGAACGGACGTCGACAGGGCGGCGGCGGTCATCCAGGCGGAGGGGGAGGCGCCGGCGGCCAGCCCGGCGGCGACGGCTCGGGAGGCCAGGGCCGACGGGACCGCGGCGCGAAGCTCGGGCGCGGCCAGGGCCGAGGCCAAGAACGCGGCCGGGACCGTCACGCCACGACGCTCCAGCCGGGCGCGCAGCAGGTCGCGAGCGCGGGCGAGCCGGCCCTTGACCGTGCCGATCGGCCAGTTCAAAAGCGCCGCGGCCTCCTCGTGCGTGCGACCCTCGAAGTAGCAGACGACCACCGGGACGCGGTAACGCTCCGGCAGTCGGCCGACTTCCTCGTGAAGCCGCGCGTCGTCCTCGCGTCGCGACGCGACCGCGGCCGGATCGAGCGGCGAGGGGCGGCGGGCGTCGATGTCGAGGACCGCGGCGTCGTCGGCGACCGTCGCCCGCGGTCGCTTGCGGGCCTCCAGCGCCACCCGGCGGGCGACGCCGTAAAGCCAGTTGGCGACCCGCTCCTTGCGCCTCAACCCGCCGGCCTTGCGGGCGAGGACCAGGAAGACGGCCTGAAAGGCGTCGTCGGCGTCGTCGGGATCGAGAAGCAAGCGGCGGCAGACGCCCAGGACCATCGGCCCGTGACGATCGACGAGCGCCGCGAAGGCGGCCTCGTCGCGACTCTCGGCGAACCGCTCAATCAGCCGGGCTTCCGACAGCCCGACGGCCGAGCCGCCCTCGAAGAGTCGCGCCAGGACCTTCGCGTAACCGTCGCGCGGTCGCATGGTTCCAGACATCGCCGATCCCCCTCCCATCCCCGTCCAGGATGACCATCCGGTACTGGGGGGTGGAAGGGGGTTGGATACGGATTTTTCCGATCGTCGTGGGTTTTGGGGGTGATATGAAGCCGGCCCAGACCGCCCCGTCCGTCCCCTCTCCCACCGGGCTGACGACCCGACACTTTTTCAGAAGTCGCGGCG
>CALCIB010000120.1 GCA_937907525.1 uncultured Planctomycetales bacterium
CCCCTCATCTGACCGCTTCGCGGTCTGTCTTCCCCCGCGAGGGGGGAAGACCGTGGCGGTCGTCCTTTACCTACTTATGGGACCGACTCTCAGCCGCCGATCCGCTTGATCGCCTCCTCGGCGACCTCGCGGGTGGCGGCCTGCTTGGAGAGGGTTTGCAATTGCGGCAGCGCGGCCCTGGCGTCCGGGCCGATTTGTCCCAGCGCGTAGGCCGCCGCGGCCCGCGCGCTGAGGTCGCGGTCCTTGAGCAGGGGGATCAGCGCGGGGACCGCCTCGCGGGCCTCGGCGCCCATCCGTCCGATCGCCTTGGCGGAGTTGGTCCGCGCCATCCCGTTCCTCAGCTTCAACTCCCGGATCAGATTGGGAAGCGCGGCGACGTTCGGCGGCGGCGGCGTCGCCGCCGACGGCCCGCCGCAACCGACGACGAAAATCGCCAGCGCGAGCGCGAGGGGAAGCGTCCTTCCTCGACGTCCGGACATGGCGCGCCCCTCCGTTTCAGTACGCATCGGAGGAGATCACCTCGCCGCCGGCCCTGGTCCCCAGGGTTTGCCAGGTCGTCAGGTTGATCGAGTTCTTGATGAACGCGACGTGGCCGTCGCAGAACGCCGCGTTGACGCCGCCGGCGTGGTTGCTCCGGGCCGACTTGAACGGCGAGGCCCCGCTGTGGAAGCTGCAATCCATCGTCGTCGAGTTCGGCGGCAGCGCGACGTTGCCCATCGCGCCGTCCTCGAAGTTCCCCTTGTACCAGCCCCCCAGCTTGATCGCGCTCTGGGCGATCGGAGCGTTGCAGTCGCCGCCGGAGCCCGAGCCCAACCCCGCGTTGTTGAGGTAGCGCTTCACGTCGTTGGACGTGCCCGCCGCCACCTCGTAGGCTCCGGCGCTGCCGGGCCCGTGGAGGTTCTCGGAGTAGGCCAGCGTGTTCGACGTCCCGTCGGTGATGCCGGACAGCCGGATGAACGAGTTGATGAAGAGAACCCCCGTCGCCCCCGCCCCGTTGCCCGAGACGCCGCCGATCATCTCGCCCGCCCCGGCGATGTGCATGTAGTTGGTCGCCTTGGAGACCGCCAGGTTCGAACCTGGGACCGTGTCCGAGGAGCCGTCGCTGGGGCACAACAACGCGGCGACGCTCGTCGCGTAGGACGTCGTGTTCTGGGGCCAGTACTCGTAATTCTGGCTCGGCCCCCCCAGCACCCCGATGATGAAGTTCAGCGAGTTGAACACCGGCGAACCCTCCATGTACGGCTGAATCGTCGCCAGCGGCCCCCAGCCCATGTGCTCCGGCGGGATCGTCGGGTCCAGCGAGTTCGGCCAGACCGCGTACCCCGCCGGAAAGCACCCCTGGGCCGACTCGTAGTTCATCATCGCCAACATGATCTGCTTGAGGTTGTTCGTACACTGCGAGCGCCTCGCCGCCTCCCGCGCCGCCTGCACCGCGGGCAAGAGCAACGCGATCAGCACCGCGATGATCGCGATCACCACCAAAAGCTCGATCAGCGTGAACCCACCCCGTCGCGCTCGCATGGGCGTGCCCCTTGAGAGAAAGAAGTCGCGTCCGGGCGACCCCCCCCGCTCGGTGTTACCTTGCCGCGTTTCGTAATACCGACCGGGGCATCTTAGTCCTCCCGCGGCGGGTCGGCAAGGAGGTCGATGGAAATAAGGGGATCGGTCGACGTGGGGGTCGGGAAAAGCGGCCGGTTACAACCGGCGGTCCCTTCGGTAAGCTAGGCCCTTGACGCGCCCTCGCCTTCGCGGCGGGGGCGGTGGACGCCGAGGCCGTTTCGGGGACGACCGATGAACACGCTGGAATTCATTCTCAAGAACTACAAGAACTTCAACGCGCGGGCCGTCCGCGACGCCACCCTCGCCTACTGGCGGCACGTCGAGGCCGGCGGCAAGATGTTCTGGGCGGTCGCCGGCGCGATGTCGTCGGCCCAGTTGGGGATCACGCTCGCGCCGGCGATCCGCGCGGGGCTGATCCACGGGATGTCCGTCACCGGGGCCAACCTGGAGGAGTCGCTCTTCCGCCTGGTCGCGCACCACGAGTACAAGGACTTCCCCGACTACCGCTACTTCTCCAAGGCCGACGACACGAGGATCCTCAACGACCGGATGCGGCGAGTCACCGACACCAGCATCCCCGAGGACGAGGCGTTCCGGGTCGTCGAGAAGATCGTCGTGCCGATGTGGAAGAAGGCCGGGGAGACCGGCGCGCGGCGGTTCTGGCACGAGTACTTCTACGAACTCGTGCAGGCCGTCGACCCGAAACAGTACGAGGGCGACCCCGAGGAGTGCTGGCTGCTGGCCGCGGCGAGGACCAAGCTGCCGATCGTGGTGCCGGGGCATGAGGACTCGACGTTCGGCAACATCTTCGCCTCCCACGTCAAGCTGGGCGAGTGCTCCGCGGCGATCGTCAAGTCGGGCATCGAGTACATGACCGACCTTTACGACCGCTACCAGGAGTTGGCCGAGGGCGCGGGCGTCGGCTTCTTCCAGATCGGCGGCGGGATCGCCGGCGACTTCCCGATCTGCGTCGTCCCCTCGATCAAGTACGACCTGGAGCAAGAGGCCAAGCCCTGGGCCTACTTCTGCCAGATCTCCGACTCGACCACCTCCTACGGCTCGTACTCCGGCGCGACCCCCAACGAGAAGATCACCTGGGACAAGCTGACCGAGGAGACCCCGATGTTCGTCATCGAGTCCGACGCCACCATCGTCGCGCCGTTGATCCTCTCGGCCCTCCTGGAGTGCAAGGCCGATCCCGCCGCGGCGAACAAGCTCATCAAGGCCGCGGGGTTCTGATCCCCGCCGCGAGGCCCTGGCCGGACGGCGGAACCTATAATCATCCTGGGACGTCGTCCGGGCGTGGGCGTCAGCGGTGCTCCTCGTCATCGTCGCGACCGACCGGGCCGAGGTGGACTCCCATCGCGCCGCCCCCCATCGCGCCGCCGCCCATGCCTCCTCCTCCCGCGCCGCCTCCTCCGCCGCCGTCCTTGCCGCCTCCCTCCTTGCCACCCTTGGCGACGACCCGCGCGGGGCCCTGACGCGGGATCGAGAGGTCGGCCGGGATGGGGGCGAGGTGGAGCGCCTCGCGGATGAAGCCGCGAAGCGACACCACGAGCTCCCCGGTCTCGACGGCGCGACCGGCCGCGAGTTGGCTGGCGGCGCGCGCCGCGAGGCCGACCTGCTCCTCGGTGCCGAGCAGGATGATGTCCGACAGCGCGGCCTCGACGGCGTCTCGGATTCGACGCGCCCGTTCGCCACCCTCCGAGTCGACGGCGTCCTTGAGGTCGCGCTTGTGCCTCGGGTCGACTTCGAGGCTGCCGGTGAACGAGCCGCCCAGGGTCTTGTACGCGGCGATGAGCGTCCGCAACCGCTCGTTGATCTGCCGGTTCGCGCGGTCGCGCCGACTCTGCACCGTCTGCATCACCATCAGGCGAATCGCGACCCCGATCAACGTGACGAGCCCGATGCCCACGAAGCTGAGGAGGACCGCCCGCCAGGAACTCAAGTCGAGATCGCGCATGAGTCGCCGCTCGCTCTCCCGATTTCAGATTAAGGGCTCGCGACGCCGGCTCAGGTAAGACGAGGAGGCGTCACCGCCTTGACCTTGCGCGCCGAGGGCCGGCTGGTCCAGAAGACCCCGGCGAGGGTCAAGGCGCCGCCGACGACCAGCGCGGGCGTCAGCGCCTCGTGAAAGAGCCAGACGCCCCAGACCACCGTCAACACCGGCGAGACGTTGCTGAACGCGGCCACCGCGCTGGCGTCGAGCCGGCGCAACGCCAGGTTCTGAAGCCCCATGGTCGTCGGCGTCATCAGGACCGCCAACACGCCCAGGCAGATCCAGGCGTCGGCCCTGGCGGAGTGGATCTGGGCCGCCCAGTCCGGGACCGTCAGCGACGCCACCGGAAGCTGCAACAGGAAACCGACCAAAAACGTCGCCGCCAGGGTCGGCAGCGCCCCGTGGCGAACGGCCAGCGGCCGGCTGAAGGTGACGAACGCCCCCCAGGAGATCACCGCGAAGATCAGGAGGAAGTCGGCGGTCGCCACCGCTCGGGTCTCGGCCGGGCCGTGCGCCCCGTCGGCGCCCAGGAGGTTCCCCAGGCCGATGACCAGGACCCCGGCGATGCTGACGAGGATCCCCCCCAGCCGTCGCAGGTCGAGCGCCTCCTGGCCGATCGCCCAGGCCAGGCCCCAGACGACCAGGGGGACCGTGGCGTAGAACAGCCCGACGTGAGCGTTGGTGCCGAGCTTGGCGGCGGTGAGGAAGAAGAACTGGTTGATCGGCACGCAGCAGGCCGCGGCGATCGTCAGCCGCCTCCAGTCGCTCCGGATCACCTGGGCGACCGCGCCGAAGCCGCCGGCGAACGGGGCCAGGCAAAGCCCGGCGATGCCGAACCGCAAAAGCGGCACCATGCCGACGGGGAGTTGCCGCACCGCCACCTGGGCCAAGGGCGACGTGGTCGAGCCCAGCACGACCATCACCCCAAGGTAGATGTAAGCTCTCAGGTCGGGCGACCTCGCGGCGGCGCCGGGAACCTCCCGTCCGTGGGTCTCTCGAATCACCCCCATCCCCGACTCCGCCCGCGACGCGATCGTCCCCATCACTCCTCTATTCTTCAGTATCAAACGATCGCCCCGGATCCCCCGGGGCTTCGGCGACGTCCCGGCCGGTGGACGTCTCGACGCCTGTTATCCCCTCATCCTAGGATCGAAGGCAAGTACCGGCGAGGCCGAACCCGGCGGACCCCGCGGGCGTCCGAATCGATCGGACGCGCCCGACCCGGTTCCTCGCGAGGCCCTCCATGCCGATCCTCGTCCACATCACCTCCGACGTCGAGGCCCGCGCTGCGGTTCGCGCGGGCCTGCGCGCGGCCTCGGGCGCGTTCGACACGCCCCGGGGCGTCTACTGCATGCCCATGCTCCCGAGCTACTTCGCGACTCACCAGTGGCATCGGGAATTGAAGCGGCGAGGTCGGAAGATCATGACGGCGGTCGATTTCCGACTTCCCGACGACGACCCCGTCTGGTTCGGCCGCTATTCCGGGCCGCATCGCGAGACGACCGTCGGCCGCGCGATCGGCGACCTGCTGCGCGAGCGCGACCCGCGAGGATTTGAGTTGATCGTCCCCCGCCGGATCCTTCCCCGCGAGATCCTCCGCCTCCGGACGCCCCATCGAGTCGTCGGCTGGCGGTACCGGCCCGACGCCCACGGCAAGCCCCTCTGCCCCTGTCGCGTCTGCCTCCCGCGCGGGGCGCCGAACTCCCGCCGGACCCGCCGCCGCCTCGACCCGACGGGCGAACGCTATTAATACGGGAGGCGGCCGATGCGCCCGCTGTCGATGGTCCAACGCCGCGTGCTTTCGACCCTGGAGGAGGCCGGCGAGGAAAACCTTTGCGCCCTGCTCAACGGCGTCGCCAATCCTTCCGGGGAGGCTCGGGACGTGGAGGTCATGCGCGCCGCCTTGGACGATTTATTAAGCCGAGGCGTGATCGAGCTCGCCGTGGACCTGGACCCCGCCTCCCGTCGCTGGATCCCACTGCGAAGGGCTCATGCGTTCGAGGCCGTCGATACGATCGGCGATCGAATCGAATGGAGTCGGCCCGAGGAACTGTGGCTGCCCCGCGCGGGACTCCCGCCGTTGCAAGTCCTGCTCAATCGAGCCGGCCTCGCCCTGGCTCGCGAGATCCTCTCGATCGACGGATGGCCGGATAAGCAACTTGATGGGTATGAATATTAAGTTCCCGTAGGTCATCGCCTTTCAGAGAGCGGGTTGCTTTTGTAGTAGACCGTCGCACTTAAGAGAGTGGGGTTTTTTGTAGGCTGGGTCTGGACCCAGCCCTCGCGCGCCTTGGCTTTTTCCTGACCGTCACGGATTTTGGGGGTGGTGGACATAACGGCCTTCCCCCCT
>CALCIB010000121.1 GCA_937907525.1 uncultured Planctomycetales bacterium
CCCCTCATCCGGCCCTTCGGGCCACCTTCCCCCGCGAGGGGGGAAGGGCGTTATGACCGTCAACCCGGATCCGTGACGCTTCGCCTTCGCCATCACCGGCGCCGCTCCGATCATAGCCCGGCGGCGGCCCGCGCTCCAACGGGACGGCCCGGCCGCGCCGGCTCGCTCAGGCGGCCGAGCCCACCGCCCGCGCCAGTCGGGGGCGGACCGCGGCCCAGACTCGATCCGGGCCGATCTCGTCGCGGGGCTCCGGACGGTCGCGGGTCTTGTAGCTGGACGCGCCCCGCGGGTGGCTCGACACCGCGACGGCGCGCGGGCCGTAGGGGCCGGTCAAGTTCGGGTCGGTGCGGGTGTAGATCCCCACCACGGCCGCGCCCGCCGCCGCCGCCAGGTGGAGCGGGCCGGTGTCGTTGGAGAGGTAGACGTCCGACAGCCTCGCCAGCGCCGCGAGTCGCAACAGCGACGTCGCGCCGCAAAGATCCAGGATCGGCGCCCGGCCCAGCGCCCGCCGCAGCGCGTCGACCATCGGCCGGTCCTCGGCCGCGCCGACCGCGACGAGCCCCGCGCCGAACTCCTCGACGGCGCGATGGGCGACCTCGGCGAAGCGGTCGATCGCCCACCGCTTGCTCGGCCAGCGGGCGCCGACGTTGAGGACCAGCCGCGGCGTCGGGACCGCCGCCAGCGCGCGGTCGGCCCAGGCGAGGTCCTCCGGCCCGATCGGCAGGGAGAACTCCGGCGCCGACGGACTCCCGCCCAGGGCCTCGACCACGCGCGACACCCGATCGACGGCGTGGACCCGCGCGCGGGGGGCGTCGACTCGATGGGTGTAGAACCAGCGCGCCCCCTCGCGGGCGTCGGCCAACCCCACCCGCAACGGCGCGCGGGTCGCCGCGGCCATCACGGCGGATCGCAAAAGCCCTTGCAGGTCGACGGTCAGGTCGAACCGCTCGCGCGCCAACGTCCGGCAGACGACGGCCAGCCCGCGCACGCCCCTCGGAGAGATCCCGGAGGGGCCCTTGTCGTAGGCGAAGACCCGGTCGAGGTCGTCGCGGCCCTCCAGGAGCGACCGCAGCGGGCCGGCGACGACCCAGCTCACATGGGCGTCGGGCCAGAGCCGGCGCAGTTCGGGGAGGATCGGGAGGGAGTGGACCACGTCGCCCAGGGAGCTGGGCTTGATGACGCAGATCTTCCCCGGCGGCCGTCGGCCGAGGATTTCCGACAGCGATGGCATGGCCGGGAGACTCCCTTTCCCGTAACGTAACGATGGGCTCGGAGCCTAGCCCGATCCATCGTTCACGACAACCCGGCTTTCGCGAGGATCGCCGCCGATGTTCGTCTTCACGTTGCTGTTGGGATCGGCCGTCGCCTTGCCGGGAGTCGAGCAAATCGAGCGCGGGGAGGTCGTGGTCCGGCCCGGACCCGCCGAGGCCGCCGTCGCCGAGCCGTTCCGGATGGAGCCGGCGACGTTCGCCTACGAACTCTCCCCCTGGATGGAGACCGCGCGCTACAAGGTCTTCAAGCTGACGTTCCCCTCGCCGATCGTCACGCCCGACGTCGCCAACAACACCGTCCACGCCGAGTACTTCCAGCCCACGGGCTTCACCGGCGAGCGGCCGGCGACGGTCGTCCTGCACATCCTGGGCGCGGACTTCCCGCTTTCCCGATATTACGCCGCCCGCCTGGCCGACCAGGGGGTCGCGGCCCTCTTCGTCAAGCTTCCTTATTACGGCGAGCGGCGCGCGGTCGACGGGCCGGGGCCGGTCCCCGGGAAGTTCCTATCCGAAGACATCGAGCGAACGACGCGGTCGATGCGACAAGGGGTTTGCGACGTCCGTCGCGGCCTGCGCTGGCTCGCCCAGCGGCCGGAGGTCGACCCCGATCGGCTGGGGGTCACCGGCATCAGCCTGGGGGGGATCATCTCGGCGTTGGTGGTCTCGGTCGACCCCGAGGTCCGCTCCGGGGCGCTTTTGCTGGCCGGCGGCGACCTGGCGCGGATCCTCTGGGACATGCCCGAGGCCGCGCCCTTCCGCCGGACGTGGGAGGCCGACGGCAAGACCTTCGCCGATCTCAAGGCCCTGACCGACCCCGTGGACCCGCTCACCCACGCCGCCGGGATGAAGGGGAAGCGGGTGCTGATGATCGACGGCAAGGTCGACGAGGTGGTCCCGCCGGAATCGGCCCGGGCGCTCTGGGAGGCGGGGGGCCGGCCGCCGATCGTCTGGTACGACTGCGGCCACTACTCGGCCGCCGGCTTCCTCCCGCCGGCGATCCGCCGCGCCGTCGACTTCCTCAAGGACGACGCCCCGCGCTAGCCGACCGGAGACGATCGCGGTTGCCGGCGGCCGGGCTTGACGTTATGTTGCCGCCGATCGCGGGCGGTCTGATCGGTCTCAGGTGGAAAGGGTCTTGCCATGGCGGCCTCCGTCACGAGCGTTTTTCTTTATGTGAAGGACGTTCGACGTTCCCTGGAGTTCTACAACGAGGTCGTCGGCGCGGAGGTGCTCCAGGTCCACCCCGAGCAGGAGGCCGGGCCGTTGACCCTGGCGATCCTGCGGATCGACGCCTTCGTCATCATGCTCAACGCCCAGGAGCCGCACGCCGAGGAGTTCGCCGACGCCCGGCTGGGGGTCGGCATCCACCTTCAGATCCAGGTGGACGACGTCGACGCCTTCCACCAGCGTTGTCTCGACGAGGGGGCGATCCTCAGCGTCTCCGGCGAGCCGACCGACCAGGACTGGGGCTGGCGCGAGTTCGCGTTGCGCGACCCCGACGGCTTCGTCTGGTCGATCTATCAGGACAACGCCGCGGGGCAGTGGACCGGCTGAACCCGCGCCAGGATCGCGGCGGCCCCCGCGACGGCCGCGGTCTCGATCCGCAACACCGCCGCGGCGATCCGGATCGGCAACCACCCCGCGGCCAGCGCCGCCTCGATCTCCCTCGCCGTCAGGCCCCCCTCGGGCCCCACGATCAGGCGGGCCGTCGCGCCCTCGGCGATGGTCGGCCAGCCGTGGGGCGGCTCGCCCGCGGGATCGGCGAGCAGGCGGACGCCGTCGCTCCGCGCCAGGTACGTCGAGAACTCCTCGGGCGCGGCCAACTCCATGAGCCGGTTCCGCCGGCACTGCTTCGACGCCTCGACGACCGCGCGGCGGAGTCGGTCCAGCTTCGACCCCCTCGGGTCGACGACCGAGCGCTCCGTCGCCAGCGGCACGATTCGCGCGACCCCCAACTCGACGGCCTTCTCGACCAGCCAGTCGAACCGGTCCCCCTTGGGCGCGGCGACGGCGATCTCGACGCGGCAGTCGGCCTGGCGATCGGCGATCGGCTCGCCCTCGACCTCCAGCCGCGCCGAACTCCCGGCGACCTCGACGATCCGCGCCCAGGCGGCGAAGCCGCGGCCGTCGAAGATCTCCACCAGATCCCCCACGCCCTTGCGGCAGACCCTCGTCAGGTGCCGCCCCTCGTCGCCGTTGATCTGGTACGCGCCGTCCTCCGGCGCCGCGGGGCAGTAGAAGCGCTGTGACATGGAGGGGATCTCCAGGGCGATTAAGCGAGCATTATACGATCTTCATTCTCGTCGGGAGAAGGGTCGTCTCAATTATCCTCCCGCCGGGCCGGTCTGGTCGCGCGCGTGCCGGGCGTGTTAGAATCGACGCAAGTACATGAGGACCCGCACGCCGAACCCGGTCGAGCCCTTGCGAACATGACCGATCCGTCGATACCTCTGCGCGACCCGGCCAAGGCCGCGCTGCTCGCCTGGCTCGTCCCCGGGCTGGGGCATTTCTACCAGGGCCGCAGGGGGAAGGGCTGGCTGTACGCCGGCTGCATCCTGGGGCTGTACGCCGTCGGGTTCTATCTGGGATCCGGCAAGAACGTGTACTGGCGCTGGGTCAGCCCGTTCAACACCGACAAGTTCATGCTGCATTACGTCGGCCAGTTCTTCGTCGGCCTTCCCGCCCTGCCGGCCTTGATCCAGGCGACGATCCAGCACTTCCACCCCGGCGCCGAGTTCCTCGGCGGCTTCATGGCCGAGCCCTCCGCCAGGGTCCTCAACGGCCTGCTCTTGCACGGCAAGCCTTACGAGATCGGCCTGATCTACACGACCGTCGCCGGCCTCTTGAACGTCCTGGCGATCTACGACGCCTACGACGGCCCCGCCTACGGCCGCGGCGACGAATCCGAACCGACCGCCGACGAGGGCGACGAGGCGACCACCGCCGACGCCGTCAAGGCCGGAGGCCCCCGGCGATGAACGGCGCGCCCAACATCTACTGGTTCATCCTCCCCCTGGTCGTCGCGGTCAGCCTGGTCTACACCGCGTCCCGGTACGAATCGTGGCCGGTGATCTGGGCCCGCTCGGCCCGGCTCTGCCTCTGGATCCTCGCCGCCCTGATCGGCACCACGGCGTTCCTGCTCCTGGTCAACACCCAGAGTTGACCGCGGGCGCGTCAGGAGACCTAGCAAATGCTCCAGCACAAGAGAACGGTTTCGGCGTTGGCGTTCGCGCTTCTGGCCGGGCTCGCCCTGGGCGGCCTCGGATCGGCCCGAGCCGCCGACCGCGCGACCGAGAACGTGATCCTGATCCACACCGACGGCCTCCGCTGGCAAGAGGTCTTCACCGGAGCGGATCGGGCGCTCTTGCCGAAGGACGACGGCCACCCCCTGGTCGAGAAGTTCTGGCGCGACGAGCCGCAAGCCCGCCGCGAGGCCCTGATGCCGTTCTTCTGGAAGGTGGTCGCCAAACAAGGCCAGCTCTACGGCAACCAGGACAAGGGGAGCGTCGCGAGGGTGACCAACGACCAGTGGTTCTCCTACCCCGGTCGCAACGAGTTCCTGACCGGATCGGCCGACCCGGAAATCCGGAGCAACGCCAAGATCCCGAACAAGAACGTGACCGTCCTGGAGTGGCTGCATCGCAAGCCGGCCTTCCAGGGCTCGGTCGCGGCCTACAGCGCCTGGGACGTCGTCCCCTTCATCATCAACCGCGATCGCTGCGGCTTCCCCGTCATGGGCGGCTGGGAGGCCGTGCCCGACGAGTCGCCCAGCCCGCGGATGGCGCTTTTGAACGACCTGATCCGCGACACCACCCCGACCAACGCCGCCGAGGTCTACGACGCCTTCATCTTCCAGGCCGCTCGCGATTACCTGGTCGCGAAGCGGCCGCGAGTGCTGTTCGTCGACTTCCTGGAAACGGACCACTGGGCGCACGCGGGCCGCTACGACCTGACCTTGGGCGCGGCCCGGAAGTTCGACGATTATGTGCGACGCCTCTGGGAAACGGCCCAGTCCATGGACCAGTACCGCGACAAGACGACGCTCGTCCTGATCACCGACCACGGCCGCGGGCTCGCGCCGGAGAACTGGAAGCACCACGGCGCCAAGATCGACGGCGCGCAAAACATCTGGATGGGCTTCCTCGGCCCGGACACTCCCGCGCTCGGCGAACGCGCCGATTGCCCGGAGGTCACGCAAAGCCAGATCGCCGCCACCCTGGCCGCCTTTCTCGGCGAGGACTACAACCACGACGTCCCCACCGCCGCCCCGCCGGTGGCCGAAGCCCTGCCGTCCGGTGGGGAATGATCGTGAAAATCGAAGGCGGGCGCTCGCCCGCCCTCGCGCTCAACCCTCCGCGGGCTTGCGCGCCGCGAGGTTCAGGTTGCTGGCCAGGAGGTTCACGGGCCAGGCCCGCTCCAGCGCGGCGTTGAGCGCCCAGACGAGGCCGTGGAGCTTGCCGTAGGCCGCCTTCACGGGATCGGGAAAGCCGTTGAGCATCGTCGGCGCGAGCAGCCGGCGCTCCCAGGCCAGGACCTCGAAGCCGGCGGCGTTCAATAGTCGGGTGGCGGACGCGACGGTGTAGAGACGGTCGTGGGCCGAGTGGCCGAGCGCCCGCTGGACGGCCTCGGTGTAGCTGTAACGGTTGGGGAGGCAGGCCACCAGGAACGAGCCGCCGGGGCGGAGGACGCGGAAGACCTCGCGGAGCGACGCCTCCTCGTCGGCGACGTGTTCCCAGACGCCGTTGCTGGTCACGACGTCGAAGAAGGCGTCGGGGTAGTCCAATCGGACGTGGTCGTGAAGGCGGGTGAACTTCAGCCCGCCGTACTCGTGGAACGGCCGGTAGTCGTCGCCCTCCACGAAGTCACAGCCGTGAAGGTCGAGCGACGGGCCGAACCGCCGGCGGTAGACGCACGAGTCGACGCCGTGGCGGCATCCCCACTCCAGGACGCGGTCGCCCGGCCTGATCCCCGCGGCCAGCCAGTCGATCATCGCCAGACGACGACGGAGCGTCAGCGGCGATGAGAAATGGGCGTCGAGGTAGCGCCGTTCGGCCTCGGGGATTCCGCCGTCGATCGCGCGCTGGCGGGACCATAGCTCGCGGATCAAGGCGGCCTCGGCGCGGTGGTCGGCGGCGACGGGCCCGCCGGGGCGATTCGCCCGCATTCCCCGGCGCCGGCTCGATCCGATCATGCTCATTCGGGCGTCCCTTCCGCGCTCTGGATCGGTGGGCGTCGACCCTGGCCGCCCTGGAAGCCGGGGGACTTTATCGCGCCCTCGACGTTGGAGCAAGGCGAACCGCGTTTCAGCCCCCCGCCGCCGACAGCCACGGCGGGACGCCGCGGGGGGACAAGCCGACGGCTCGGAAGAGGGCGGCGACGTCCGACCGCTCGACCGGGCGCGGCGGGAGGGCCAGGGCGTCGGCGGTCTTGGCGGCGATCCGCGCGCGGAGCCAGCCGGTCGCGGCGGCCAGGATCTCGTCGTGGTCGAAGGCGAGGCCCCTGGCCTGGTCGAGCGGGATCCAGTCGGCCTCGGCGGCGTCGTCGGCCCCCTGGATCGGGTACGAGCCGGCGGGCAGGATCGTGACGTAGGCTAGCGTGACGGTCCTGCCGCGAGGGTCGCGGCCGACCTTGGCGAAGAAGCCCAACGGCTCGATCGCGCCCGGGACGACCAGCCCGGTCTCCTCGCGAAGCTCGCGCCGCGCGCCGGTCTCGGGCTCCTCGTCGATGTCGAGAAACCCGCCGGGGAGGGCCCAGCGGCCGGCGAACGGGTCGTGCTTGCGGCGGACCAGGAGCGTGCGCGGGGCCGAGTCGACCCAGGCGAACGCGATCAGGTCGGTCGTGATGGCGGGGCGGGGGTGCTCGTAGCAGTACGGGGCTGACATGACGCGCGGCCTTGTGCGACGATGACCGGGAGAGACGTGGTGATTCGAGAGAGCCGATACGAGGTTAGCATGGGCGACGCGCGGCCGCATCGTGACTTTTGGACCGAACTCGACCCGGACGAGGCGGGGATCGCCGCGGCGTGCGACCTGCTCCGCGCCGCCGACGGCCCGGCCGACCTCGACGGCGGTTGGCCCGACGGGCTCTGGCGGTCGTTGGTCGACGCCGGCGCGCCGCGGTGGTCGGTCCCGGTGGAGCGGGGGGGGGAGGAGGTCGCGCGGCCGCTTCTGGTCCAGCGTTACGCGCGATTGGCCGAGGCCAGCCTCACGGCCGCGTTCATCCTCTCGCAGCACGACGCGGCCGTCCGTCGGCTGTCGGCGGTCTCCGACCGCCCCCGCGCCGCGGAGTGGCTGGGCGCGATCGCCCGCGGCGAGGCGATGGCGACCGTGGGCATCTCCCAACTGACCACCTCCCGACGCCTCGGCGCCAAGGCGCTCGTGGCGGTCCAGACCGGTGCCGGCCGCTACCGCCTCGACGGCGCGATGCCCTGGGTCACCGGCGCCGAGAACGCCGACGTCTTCGTCACCGGCGCGCTTCTGGACGACGGCCGCCAGATGCTGGTGGCCCTTCCCGGCGACCGCGCTGGCCTCTCCGTCCTGCCCGCGTTCGAGATCGCGGCGCTCCAGGCGTCGCGCACCGCCCAGGTCGTCGTCGAGGGGGTCGGGATCGACGCCGACGACGTCCTGATGGGCCCCTCCCACGAGATCGGCGCCCAGCCGGGGGCCGTCGGCACCGCGGGGCTGGAGACCTCCGCGTTGGCCTTGGGTCAGGCGGCGGCGGCGCTGGAAGGTTTGGCGGAGGCCGTCGCCGAACGCGACGACCTGGCCGAGTCGGTCGAGTCGATGCGCGCGAGTTGGGATTCGGCCTGGTCCTCGCTCCTGACCTGCGCCCGCGGCGAGGGCGACGCCGCCACGGCCGCCGCGCTGCGCGCCCGCGCCAACGCCCTGGCGTTGAGTTCGACGCAGTCGTACCTCACCGCGCGTCGCGGCCGGGGCTTCCTCCGCTCCGACCCCGCCCAGCGCTGGGCGCGGCAGGCGCTCTTCTTCCTGGTCTGGTCCTGCCCCGCGCCGATCGCCGGGGCCGCCATCCGCGACCTCGCCGGCCTCTGCCCGGCGTGAGGCGAGGACTGATCGTGACTCGCCTAGCGGCCGAAGACCTCGGAGTGCGAGCCAGTGCGATGGAAGATCGCCGCCGCGTCAGTCGTCTCATAGATCAGCACCCAGTCGCCCTCGACGTGGCAGTCGCGGCAGCCCGTCCACTCGCCGCGGAGCGAGTGGTCCTTCCGCGCTGGTTCGAGCCCGCGGCGCTCCGCGATCGCCCGCATCAGCGCCGCCAGCTTGGTCACGTCTCGGCCGGAGCGCCGCGCCTTCTCCACGTCGCGACGGAACCGGGCGGTCAGCACCGTCTTCAACGGCTCGCGAGCACCCGGCGGGGTCGGGGGCGGCTTCCTCTTGGCCATGTGTCAGATCCCCAAGTCCTTGAACGCCTCGTCGACGCTGGCGTAGACGGTCACGTCCCTCCCGGCCCTCGCGTCTCGGATCGCCCGCGCCGTCTCCTCGTTGGGGACGTGCTCGACCCCGCAGACCCGATCCGCCGCCAGCGACTGGGCCAGTTCCACGACCTGCCCCACGAACGTCCCGCGCTCCGCCGCCGCGACCGGCTCCGAACCCGCCAGCGCCCGCAACGCCTCCGCCGGCAACCGATCCAGCACCGCCCCCACCAACGCCTCCAACGACGGGACCTCCGTCCCCGCGACCGTCGCCATCGCCAGCCTCCCTTCATTCACCGTTCGACCACGATCGACGCGCGTTCCCCGACGTCCGTCGCGAGACGAACCCGAGCCGACGCCGCATTGTCACGCGCCGCCTTCGATTCCGCCAGGAATCGTCGCGTCTCGATCGGCATGGAGGGGGATCTCCCGCTCGTCCTCGATCCGAGCGCCATCACTTTGCCGGCGCCGGCAAAGTGATGCTCGCCGAGGTTACTCGATCGCTCGCGATCGGAAGAACCCGTCGCGGCGGACCATCGGCCGCTCGATCCAGGACGAGCCGGTCCAGGCGTGGTGGACGGCGGCGACGTTGGGGCCGTCGAGGGTGATCTCCAGGAAGCCGGGGGGGTTGTCGCCGCGGGGGTCGACCATCAAGGGCGCTCCGGGGTTGAGGCAGAGTTGGTCGGGGACGCTCGGCGGGGAGAACGCCCAGGACTCGTGGACGTGGCCGCAGCAGTAGACGTGCGGCCCCAGCGTCGCCAGCCATCGGGCCAGGGCGTCGGCGTCCTCCAGCACTTTCGACCGCAGTTGTTCGCTGAACTCCTTCGGCGCGTCGATGGGATAGTGGCAGGCGACGATCAGGCGGTCGACGTCGTCGCGATGGTTTTCCCACAGGGCGCGCGCCGCGGCGAGTTGGGCCGCCGGGATCTTGCCGCGGGCGCTGAGCGCGGGTCGGGTCGGGTCGAGCCCCAGGACGGCCGTGCGATCGGCGATGACGCGGAGCCAGGGGAACTCCTCGGCGGCCGCGAACCGGCCGAAGGCGCGATCGAAGAGTCGGTCGCGCGCCGAGGCCCCGGTGTAGCGGTCGTGGTTGCCGGGAACCACCGTCGCGCGTTCGGGAGGCTCCAGCAGCGGCCGAAGCGCCGCCAGGGCGTCGTCGAACTCCTCGGGCAAGGAGGTGGTCGTCAGGTCGCCGGTGATCAGGACGTGGTCGGGGCGGATCGACTCCACCTTCTCGACGAGCGCCCCCAGGCGTTCGAGCCGGAACCGTCGCGCCCGCCCCGTCAGGAGCGACGCCATGCCGACGGCCCGCTTGTTCAAAAGCCGGAAGGGGTTGAACGTCCATTTCCAGACGTGGACGTCCGATAGGTGCGCGATGCGGAAAGACGCCAAGACAGAGGCCCCGAAAGGAAGCCGCGGCGTCCCTCACGCTCTTCCCCCCTCGCGGGGGAAGACAGACCGCGGAGCGGTCAGATGAGGGGGA
>CALCIB010000122.1 GCA_937907525.1 uncultured Planctomycetales bacterium
CCTTCTCCCTCAAGGGGAGAAGGCGAGATCCGCCGTGGCTCGTTCCCTCCCGCGGCGTTGGCGGACGCCCCCCTGGTTCGCGTATGGTTCCCACATGGTACAATCGAACGAACCGGCGGGCGTCGCCGGGCGGGGTCGCGCGCGCGGAGGGGGTCATGGGCGATGCGTTCTGGCCGGTCGTCTTCCTGGCGATGGGGCTTTTGCTCGTCTCGCTGGAGCTGTTCGTCCCCTCGGGCGGGTTCATCGGCCTGAGCGCGGCGGTCTGCCTGGGGTTGGGGCTCTGGAACGCCTTCCAGACGTCGACCTCCCTGGGGACGACGTTCCTCCTGATCGACTTCGTCGCCGTGCCGGTCACCGTGGTGGTGGCGTTTCGGCTCTGGGCGCGGTCGTCGCTGGGGCGAAGGTTCGTGCTGGGGCCGCCGGACGACGACGAGGTCGCGGTCTCCCATTCGGCCGGTCGGATCGAGGAACTGATCGGACTCGACGGCCGAGCGCTGACGCCTCTGCGCCCCAGCGGCCACGTCGAGGTCCGGGGCCGACGCTACGACGGCATGGCCGAATCCGGCTTGATCCCCCGGGGCGCCGCGGTACGGGTCGTGCAGGCGCGATCCGGCCAGGTGGTGGTCCGGCTCGTCGGGCCCTCCGCGACGACGCCCCCGCCGGCCGCCGGCGACCCCCCGGCCGACCTTGACGACCTCGACGTCGAAAACCCCCAACTCATCTAAGGATCCCCCTCCATGAGCCCGCTGTTTCTAGCCCAGGCGAACCCGCCGTCGATCCACACCCTGTTTTGGCTGGGGATCATCACCCTCGGCGTGATCGCCCTGCTGGGCGGGATCTTCGTGACCAAGTATTTCAACCTTTGGATTCAGGCGTACCTGACCGAGGCCAAGGTCAGCATCGTGGATCTGGTGGGGATGTCGTTCCGGAAGGTGAATCCGAACATCATCGTCCGCTCCAAGATCATGGCCTATCAGGCGCGGCTCAACGAGAAGGACGGCCTGACCACGCGGGCGCTTGAGTCGCACTATCTGGCCGGCGGCAACGTCCCCAACGTGATTCGGGCCTTGATCGCGGCGAACCGGGCGGACATCCCGCTCTCGTACAAGCAGGCGACGGCGATCGACCTGGCCGGCCGCAACGTGCTGGAGGCGGTGCAGACCAGCGTCAACCCCAAGGTGATCCCCTGCCCGGACCCCAGCCAGGGCCGCAGCACCATCGACGGCGTCGCCCGCGACGGGATTCAACTGAAGGTGAAGGCCAAGGTGACGGTGCGGACCAACCTCGACCGCCTGGTGGGGGGGGCGACCGACGAGACCATCATCGCCCGCGTCGGCGAGGGGATCGTCAACGCCATCGGCTCGGCCGACACCCACATGATGGTGCTGGAGAAGCCCGACTCGATCTCCAAGCGGGTGCTGGAGAAGGGCCTGGACGCCGGCACGGCGTATGAGATCCTCTCCATCGACATCGCCGACATCGACGTGGGCGACAACATCGGCGCCAACCTCCAGGCGCTTCGGGCCGAGGCCGACACCCGGGTCGCCCGGGCCGCGGCCGAGTCGCGGCGGGCGTTCGCGGTGGCCCAGGAGCAGGAGCAGATGGCGTCGGTGCAGGAGAACCGGGCGAAGGTCGTGCTGGCCGAGGCCGAGGTCCCCCTGGCCATCGCCGACGCCTTCCGCCGCGGCCAGTTGGGCCTGGGCGACTACTACAACCTGATGAACATCCAGGCCGACACCGAGATGCGAACGGCCATCGCCGGCGGCGACTCCCGCCGGACGCCGACGCCGACGCCGTCGCCGCAGTGACCCCGACCGCGTCGGTCCCGCCGGCCGCCGTCCCGAACGAACGACCGTGGGAGCGGAGATGAGGATGCTGGAAACCTTGTCGCAGTTCATCGTCCCCTTGATCTTCCTGGCCATCTGGGCCTTGACCTCGATCCTCAACCGCGACGGCCAACCGCTCCCCAGGCGGCCCGCCGCGGGGCCGGGACGAGGGCCGGGCCCAGGGACCGAGCCGCGCCCGGAGGACGGTTTCGCGCCCGGCCGCGCCGAGGCCCCTCCGCCAAGGCGCGACCCCCTGGCCGCCGCCCGCGCCGAGGAGGCCGCCTCCTCCCGAGCCGCGTCGGGAGGATCGGTCGCGCCTCGGAGCTTCGAACCGCCGCCGGGGTCGGCGTCGGCCCGGATCGGGACGGCCCGCCCCCCCGGCCGAACCACCGACGCCGACGTCTACGTCATCGACGACGAGATGATCTTCATCGACCCCGTCACCCGCCGCCGGATCGGCGCGGCGACCGTCCCGCCTCACCCCCAGCCGACGAACCGGCCGCCCCGACGCCGGTCGAAGGAGCGCCGCCCGAGTCAGGCCCCGGCCCGGTCGAGCGACGCCGACGCCGAGACCCGGCGCGCCTTGTCCGAGCAGATCGGCAAGGCGATGGGCCAGAACCAGAGCCAGGCGTTGACGAACCTGGCCCCGCTCTCCACCGCCCTCGCCGGCCTGAGCGCCGCGTCGCTCCACACGACGACCGCCGCCGCCACCGTCACCCGAACCGAAGCCCTCCCCACCCTCTCCGCCCCCGAAGTCCAGCGCATGCTGGCCGACCCCCGCCACGTCCGCGAAGCGGCCCTCCTCGCCGAGATCCTCAAGCCCCCCGTCAGCCGCCGCCCCAGGCGGAAGATCTGAGGACGCCCGCGACGCGATCCGACGCCGCGACCGGGACCGTCGCGGCGTCGGTCGGGATTTCGCCGGTCGCGCCGCGCGACGTTCGGCGACGTTGTGAGAAAGCGCTCCAGGGGGCGCCGCGCCGCGCCGATATCTACATCTGGCCCGGCCATCCGCCGGCTTCATATAAAAACGCCAAAGGCTTGGCGCGCCTCTCTTCTTGAGCGGCTTCTCCACGGATGGGCGGCGTCCGACGCGCTCGGACGCCCACTCAACGACCGCACCCAGCGACACGCCCGTCGATCAAGGAGAAGCGATGTCTTCCCAGCGTCTCCTCACGCCCATCGTCCGCCTCGCCGCGCTCGCCGCCGTCGCCGCGGGGGGCGCCGCCCGATCCCTCGCCGACGAACCCGCCGTCTCCTGGCGCGGCGACTACGCCTCGGCCCTGGCGGAATCCCAATCCTCCGGCCGACCGCTTTGGATCCAGTTCACCGGCTCGTGGTGCCCCAACTGCGCCCGGATGGAGCGCGACTCGTTCCCCAGCCCGACGGTCGCCGCCCGCGCCAACTCCGAATTCGTCCCGGTGAAGCTCCAGGCCGACGCCAACCAGGAAATGGCCGTGGACCTGGGCCTCACCGGCATCCCCGCCAGCGTGATCGTCGCCCCGGATCGAAACGTCCTGGCCGTCCATCAGGGCTACCTGGGCCCCGAGGAACTCGACGGCATGCTGGCGACGGCCGCCGCGGCCGTCGCGCCTCGACCGGAGCCGAGGACGGAGGAGGCGAGGGAGGCGGAGCTGGCCGGCTTCTGCCCGGTGAGCCTCGTCGTCGATCGCGAGTTGGTCGCGGGTCGCGCCGAGTTCGCCGCGGAGTACGACGGCCGAGTCTACCGCCTGGCGAGCGCCGAGGCGCTGGAGTCGTTCCGCGGCGACCCCGAGCGGTTCGTCCCCGCCAACGACGGCCGCTGCCCGGTCGAGCGGCTCGACGCCCACCGCGACACCCCCGGCGACCCCCGGCTCGGCGCGTTGTACAAGGACCATCTCTACCTTTGCGCGTCGAAGGCCGACCGCGCCCGCTTCATGGCCCATCCCCGGCGGTACGCGGCCGTCGGCGTGGAGGACGGCGGCGGCTGCCCGCACTGCCTCGCCGAGCGCGGCGAGACCGTCCCCGGCGACCCCCGCTTCAGCCTCACCCTCGACGGCCGCCGCTACTGGTTCCCCGACGAAGGCCACCGCGGCGCGTTTCTGTCGCTGGCGCCTTCGGATACGATCCGCCGCTGACTGCGGCGCGGTTTTTGCTCCGTCGATCGCCCGGGCATGGTTCGGCGCGGCCGCGACGAGGGTGACGATGAACGCGACGGAGCGACGGTTTCGATCGGCGATGGACCTGGGGGGCCTCTCGCTCCGCGAAGCCCTCGGACGGACCTGGGCCAAGATGAACGAGCACGAGTTGATGACTCGGGCCGCGGCGATCACGTTCTACGCGCTGGCCTCGCTGGTGCCGTTTTTGGCCCTGCTCGTCCTGATCGCCGCCCACCTGCTCCCCTGGATCGCCCGCGGCCAGGACCTGGACCCCATGACGATGCTGCGCTCGGTCCTTCCCGCCGACGCGGCGTCGCTTCTGGGAGGGCAACTCGAGGACGTCCGCGGCCGCGGCAACGCCGGGCTGGCCTCCGCGGGCACCCTGGCGGTGCTGTGGTTGAATTCCAGTCTGTTCATGGCCGTGATGGACGCGGCCAACGTGATCGCGGGCGTCACCGAGACCCGCCCCTACTGGAAGCGCCGGCTCATGGGCGTGATGATGGCCGTGCTGGTCGCCGTCCTTTTGATCCTGGCCCTGGCCAGCACCCTGCTTTGGCCGCAGATCCTGGGCCTCATGAAGCTGGGCGCCCTCTCGGAGGTCGCCCTGACCGCCGCCCAGGCGCTGAGCGTCCTGGGGGTGGTCCTGGTCAGCTTCGCCCTGGCGATGTACTTCGCCCCCGACGCCCGGCAGCGCTGGGAGTGGATCACCCCCGGCAGCCTGCTGGGCTCGCTCCTGCTGGTGGGGGTCAGCCAGGCGTTCCGGTTCTACGTCCAGCGCTGGGGGGATTATAGCGCGACTTACGGCTCGCTGGCCGGGGTGGTGGTCCTGACCAGTTGGATGTGGATCTGCGCGGTGGAGCTGCTGGCCGCGGCCGAGTTCAACAAGGTGATCGAGGACGCCTCGCCCTTCGGCAAGGACTACGGCCAGCGCCGGGAGGACGCCGCCACCCGGGCGCGCGCCGAGGGCTTCTTCCGGTCGTTCTTCAGGCGGGGGCCGATCCAGGCGCCGCCGAACCGGATGCGGCCGCCTTTGCTCCCCGAGGCCCCGGACGAGGAGGGCGCGCCGGACGACTCGGGACCATGAATGCGGGCCTCGTGGAAAGTTCGCCTTGAACTCGAGGCGTCCAGCGCCTATCGTGGCGGACGCCTCGATGCTGGAAGCGACGGCAATGGATTGCGACACGAGGTCGAGCAGGGCGGACGGCTTCGCCCCACCACTCGCCAGGCATCGCGTCGAACCATCTCCCTCCGTTTCCGCCTCCCGGCGGATCCCGCGTCGCCCGTTCGACGCCGATCCCGTTCTCCTCTGGGACATGCAACGCAACGCCCCTCGCGCGGCCCCGCGCCCGGACCCGGGAAGGTTCGGCGCCGCGGAATCCGGCCGGCGGGGAGGCCCGGAATCACCGAGCTGAAGGAGACAGGCCCGATGACCGTCCGCTGGAAGCCCCTGCTGATCCTGTCCGGCTTATTCGTCGCGGTCGCCGTCGTGGGCGTGATCGCGATCTCGTCCACGTTGGCGCCGCCGTCGGCCCAGGCGTTTTTGAAGCAGGCGCGGGCCGCCCGCGAGGCGGGCCGGCTGGACGACGCCGAAATCCACTTCAAGCAGGCCCTCCAGGGGGGCGCCGACGACGCGGCGGTCCACGACGAGTTCGCCACGCTCTACGAACTGATGCTGGCCTCCGCCCCCGCCGACCGCAAGAAGGCCCTCAAGGACGCCCGGCTCGAACACCTGCTCAAGGCGCGGAAGCTCGACCCGAACCTGAAGGGGCCCCGGCTGCGGCTGCTCCACGACGCCATGGCCGACGACGTCGCCGCCGACGCGGTCGCCTGGGCCCGCGAGGTCGCCGGCATCGACCCCGGCGACCTCGACGCCGCCTTCGTCCTGGCCTTCCAGGAGCTGGAGTCCAACGCGCCGAACCTCGCCGACGTCCGCGAGCGGCTCGACCTGCTCGCCGCCGGCGACGCGCCGGAGGTCCGCCGGCTGTTGATCCAGGCCAAGCTGGCCGCGGCGACCAACGACGGGGCCGCCCGCGACGCCGCCCTCGCCGCCGGCCGCGCCCTGGTCCTTCCCGACGACGCCGGCCCCACCGACCTGATGGCCAAGCTCCGGCTCCTGGCCCTCGCCGCCACGGCCGAGGCCGACCCCGCCGCCCAGGCCGGCCTCGTCAAGGACATGGTCGCGGTCTCCGACCGGGTGGTGGCCTCCGCCGAGCCCGGCGACCAGCGCGTCACCCGGCTGTTGTTCCTCCTGGAGCAGTCCCAGCGCGGGCTGATCCAGCAGGCCGGGGCCGACGGCGGGGCCCCCGCCGAGAAGCTCGTGGAGGCGATCGAGGACCAACTCGCCGGGCTCTACGGCAAGGCCCGCGAGGCCGGCGACCAGGTCGACTTCCAGATCCATCTGACCTACGCCGACCACCTGCGGTTCCGTCGCCTCCGCGACCGCTGCCTCAAGGTCGTCGACCAGGCGCTGGCCTCGCCCGCGGCCGCCCGCCCCGCCTCCTCGCTGATCGCGCTGGGGCTGCGCGCCGTCGCCGCCGAGATGGCGCTCGTGGACGCGGCGGACCCGGATCGGATCGCCAAGGCGACGCCCCACGTCCAGGCCCTGCTCGACGCCCCCGACGACCGCTACCAGGGGCTCGGCCACCTGTTCCAGGGCGCCGTCGAACTGGAGCGGTCGGGCCTGGCCGTCGCCGCGCCCGGCGGCAAACCGGCGGCCGACGCCGACGCCAAGTCCCAGCCCCGGCTCCGCGCCAGCGCGTTGGCCCACCTGAAGGCCGCCGCCGCCAAGCTGCCGGAGGTCGCCGAGGCCCAGGCCCGCTACGGCGTGGCGCTGGTGCTCAACCAGGAGCAGACCCTCGGCCGGCAGTACCTCCAGAACGCCCTGAAGATGTCCGCCCTGGATTCCCAGTACCAGTTCTGGGCCGCCTGGACCATGCTTCAGGCCGGCTACCCCGAGGAGGCCCTGCCGATCGTCGAGTCGATCGCCCGCCAACTCGACCAGGGGGGCGTCCCCGCCGAGATGCGCGGGGTGCTCCACCAACTCGCCGGCGAGGTCTACCAGGCCCGCCGCGGCCCCGGCGACCTCGACCGCGCCGCCCGCGAGTTCGAGCAGGTCGTCAAGGCCGGCGACCGCTCCGATGGCGGCGCGACCCTGCGGCTGGCCCAGATCGACGTGCAGCGCGGCCGGCTCGACGAGGCGTTCGCCCGCGTCGACGCCTTCCGCGAGACCGGCCAGGCGCCCCCGGCCGCGGAGAACCTCGCCGTCCTGATCCTGGAGCAACAGGGAAAGAAGGAGGAGGCCCGCGCCGCCCTCGCCGCCGCCCGGACCAGGTTCCCCGACGCGGCCGAACTCGTCGGCCTCGACGCCGCCCTCAAGGTCCGCGACAAGAAGGCCGAGGAGGCCGACGCGCTTCTGGCCGGGTTCCTCAAGGACCACCCCGACGACGTGACCCTCACCACCATGCGGGCCCAGATCCTCGCCGACGAACTCGGCAAGGTCGACGACGCCCGCAAGCTCCTGGCCGAGGCCGGCGAGCGCGGCAACTCCTCCGCCCCCTGGGTCCAGCTCGCCCAGCTTGAGATGGGCCGCGACGACCTGGAGGCCGCCGCCGCCGTCGTCGCCAAGGTCCGCTCCCGATGGAGGGAGGGGGCCGTCGGCGACGTCCTCGACGGTCAACTGGCGCTGAAGCGCGACGACGTCCCGGCCGCCATCGCCCACTTCGACGCCGCCCTCAAGAAAGATCCCGAAAACAAGGTCGTCGCCTTCTGGAAGGCCCAACTCGACGGCGGCGCGGGCGACCTCGCCGCCGCGGCCAGGACCCTGGAGGAGATCGTCGAGCAAAAGCCCTCCAAGGAGGTCGACCAGGGCGTGACCCTGTTGCAAGCGGCCCAGTCGGCCCTGGCCTCGCTGTCGCTGCAAGCCGGCGACGCCGACGACGCCATCCGCCGCTTCGAGGAACTGAAACGCGGCGACGACGCCGGCTCGCTCACCCGCGCCGACCACTGGCAACTCGTGAAGGCCTACGACGCCAAGAAAAACTGGCCGGCCGCCAAGGCCGAGATCCAGGCGCTCCTGAACGACCCGGTCCACCCCGCCGGACCCGACGACCGCGTGCGGGCCGCCAACTACTATCGCGACCGCCCCGACGAACTCCCGGCCGCCGTCGCCCTGCTCGACGGCGTGCTCAAGGAAAACCCCGACAACGCCTCGGCCGTCGTCACCCGCGCCCTGTTGCACATGCAGGCCAAGGAACACGCCGCGGCCGCCGCCCTGCTCCGCGCCGGGGTCGACCGCGCCGTCAAGAACGGCGAGAAAACTCCCGAGGTCTTCTTCCTGATGCTGGCCGCCGTCGAGTACGAGGCCCCGCCCGCGGCGACCAGGGCCGAGCGAACCGTCAAGGTCGTCGACGAGGCCCTGGCCGCCCTCCCCGACTCCGTCCCCCTGGCCCAGGCGAAGTACCTGATCCTCGACAAGGAGGGGAAGGCCGCCGAGGCCCTTAAATTCGTCGAGGCCCGCGCCCAGGACGACCCCAAGGGGACCGCCCGGCGGATGCTCGTGGACGTCTACCGCCACCAGAAGGACTACCAGGGCGCCGAGAAGCTCCTCCGCGAACTGACCGCCGAGAACCCCGACGACGACAACCTCGCCGCCGGACTGGTCGAGGTCGTCTCGCTAGCCGCCGCCGACGCCATGGCCGCCGGCGACGCCGACAAGCTTCGCGATCTGGAGGACCGGGCCGAAACCCTGATCCACGACTCCCGCGCCAAGTTCCCCACCAACCTCGCCATCCTCCAGGCCGAGTGCGACCAGGCGGCGCGGCGGGGCGACTACACCCGCGCCGTGGAGGTCACCCGCGAGATCGACAAGGTCGCCAAGCATTCCGCGGTCGGCCCCCTGCTGCGAGCCCGCCTCTTCGCCTCCCAGAACCGGCCGGTCGACGTCGCCAAGGCCTACGCCGAGGCCGTCGAGCGCGAGCCCAGGCGGATGGACGTCCGCGTTTCGCTCGGCAAGGCCGCGCTGCGGACCGGCGACGTCGACCAGGCGCTCAAGCAGGCCCAGTTCGTCCTGGCCTCGGAGAAGGGGAACCGCGACGCCAACATCCTTCAGGCCGTCGCCCTGGACGCCTCCGGCGCCGGCGACGCCCAGCGCGACTCGGCCCGCGCGACGGCCGTCGCCCAGCTTGAATCGGCCGTGGCCGCCGACCCCAGGTTCGTCGACGCCCTGGAGACGATCGCCGACATCGAGCTGAAGCGAAACCGCCGTCCCGCGGCCGTCGCCGCCCTGAAGCGGGCCCTGGACGTCGACCCGTCCAACCCCGCGGCGCTGGCGCAATACGTCCAGGTCCTGGCCGAGCCCGACCCGGCCGCCCCCTCGGCCCGTTCCGCCGGGCTCGACGAGGCCAAGCGGCTGGCCGCGGAGGTCGTCGCCCGCGACCAAAAGGGCGCCGAGGTCCTGGCCGTCGCCGTCGGGTTGCACAAGGCCCGCCGGCTCGACCTGGCCCTGCCCCTCTCCGAGAAGGCCGCGACCCTCCTGAACTCCCCCGTCGCCCACCTCAACCTGGGCGACCTGCTGATGGCCGTCGGCGAGGGACAGCCCGACGCGGAGAAGGCCAAACCCTTCTTCGAGCGGGCCGTCGCCGAGTACGACCGCGTGCTCGGGCTTCAGCCCCTGGCGATCGAGGCCGTCAACAACAAGGCGTGGGTCCTGCACAGCTCGCTGGGCAAGAGCCGCGAGGCGATGGAGCTGATCGACTCGATCCTCCCCCGCGTCAACGCCGAGGTCCTGCCGGGCGAGTTCTACGACACCGTCGGCGCCGTCCAGGAGGCCGTCGGCCGACCGGAGGACGCCGAGCGGTCGTACCAGGAGGGGCTCAAGCGATCGCCGGAGCTGGCCGTCCTGCACTACCACTACGGCAAGCTCATCGCCGCCGACAAGGCCCGCGGCGACCGCGCCAAGGACCATCTTGAGAAGGCCGTCGCCGCCAAGGACCAACTCAGCCCGGCCATGGTCGACGAGGCCGTCCGCCTGGTCCAGCAAATCGACGTCGACTCCCGCTGACCCGGCCCGGCCGACGCTCGCGAAACCTGACCGTCACGGTTTTTGGGGTACGGAACGAATCTTCCCCCCTCGCGAGGGAAGACAGACGCCGAAGGCGTCAGATGAGGGGGACGACGAGCAAGACGACTGTTGGAACTCGCGGAAGCCCGTT
>CALCIB010000123.1 GCA_937907525.1 uncultured Planctomycetales bacterium
CCGCGAAGCGGTCAGATGAGGGGGACGACGAGACAAAGAGCCGTTGGAATTCGCGGAGGCCCGTCCGGGAAGCCCTGGACGTCGATGGCGTTTTGTCTCGCCCCCCCTCATCCGGCCCTTCGGGCCACCTTCCCCCGCGAGGGGGGAAGGCCGTTATGTTCACCACCCCCAGAATCCGTGACGGTCAGGGCTTTTCGAATTCGCTCCGTCGTTCCGCCGCCGTGGTCGCTTGTGTCGGGTCGAGGCGGTTTGCCATAATCGCGGGGTCGCGCTTCCGACGGCCGACGCGCCCCCTTCGGGTTCGGGCGGCCGTCGGAACTCACTCCTTTTCGAACGGCCCGAGGCGTTATGACCAAGACACGACGTTGGATCGTCGGGGCGGCCGTCGCGGCCGTCGCCGCGACAGTGCCGCCGGCCCAGGCCCTCGCCGGCGAGGCGGACCTGGTTTTGCCGGACCTGGCGTCCCGGACCTACATCGCGGGACTCGCCTCCGGTTGGGCCCTGCTGGCGTGGGGCCTGGTCGTCTGCGCGATGGGGCTGGCCTTCGGGCTGGTCTTCTATCGCCAGCTTGAGCGGCTGCCGGTCCACCGCAGCATGCGCGAGGTCAGCGAGCTGATCTACGCGACGTGCAAGACGTACCTGCTTCAGCAAGGGAAGTTCATCCTGGTCCTCTGGGCGTTCATCGCCGCGGTGATCGTGGCCTACTTCGGGTTCCTCTCCGAAGGGGTCGCGCCGGGAGCGGGCCTGCATGATTATCCCCCCGGCGTCAAGGTCCCGGTGATTTTGGGCTTCAGCCTGGTGGGGATCGTCGGCAGTTACATGGTGGCGTGGTTCGGGATCCGGATCAACACGTTCGCCAACAGCCGCACCAGCATGGCCAGCCTGCGGGGCAAGCCGTTTCACTGCTACTCGATCCCGCTGAAGGCCGGGATGTCGATCGGGATGGTGCTCATCAGCGTCGAGTTGTTGATGATGCTCTGCATCCTGCTGTTCGTGCCGCGGGAGTTGGCCGGGCCCTGCTTCATCGGCTTCGCGATCGGCGAGTCGTTGGGGGCCGCGGCGCTTCGGGTGGCGGGCGGGATCTTCACCAAGATCGCCGACATCGGCGCCGACCTGATGAAGATCGTCTTCGGCGTCAAGGAGGACGACGCCCGCAACCCCGGCGTGATCGCCGACTGCACCGGCGACAACGCCGGCGACTCGGTGGGCCCCACCGCCGACGGCTTCGAGACCTACGGCGTCACCGGCGTGGCCTTGATCACCTACATCCTGCTGGCCGTCCCCCGGCCCGAGGTCCAGGTCGACTTGCTCGTCTGGATCTTCGCGATGCGGATCCTGATGGTGGTCGTCAGCGGCGTCTCCTACTTCGTCAACGAGACGATCGCCCGGCGTCGGTTCCTCGAACTCCGTCATTTCGACTTCGAGGCGCCGCTGACCAGCCTGGTGTGGGTCACGAGCCTCCTGTCGATCGCGGCGACCTACGCGGCCAGCGTCGTCCTGATCCCCCGCGTCGCGGAGGATCCGAACCTCTGGTGGCAGTTGGCGACGATCATCACCTGCGGCACGCTGGCCGGGGCGATCATCCCCGAGGTCACGAAGGTCTTCACGTCGACCGGATCGGTCCACGTCAAGGAGGTGGTCACGGCCAGCCGCGAGGGGGGGGCGTCGTTGAACGTCCTTTCGGGGCTGACCGCGGGCAACTTCTCGGCGTTCTGGGTCGGCGGGGTGGTGATCGCCGGCTTGATGGCGGTCGCCTACGGCGTCAGCCTGACGTTCCCGTCCGACCTGATGCTGGCGCCGGCGGTCTTCGCCTTCGGCCTGGTCGCGTTCGGCTTCCTGGGCATGGGGCCGGTGACGATCGCCGTGGACAGCTACGGCCCGGTCACCGACAACGCCCAGAGCGTCTACGAGCTGTCGCTGATCGAGCAGGAGCCGGGGATCGCCGAGGAGATCCGCCGCGATTACGGCTTCGAGCCCGAGTTCGCCCACGCCAAGCGGCTCCTGGAGGAGAACGACGGCGCCGGCAACACCTTCAAGGCCACCGCCAAGCCGGTGTTGATCGGCACGGCGGTCGTGGGCGCCACGACGATGATCTTCTCGATCGTCGTGGAACTGGCCGGCGGGCTCGACGCGACCGGCGCCATGACCCTGCTGCCGGACAAGGTGGAGAACCTCTCGATCCTCCATCCGCCGTTCCTGCTGGGCCTGATCTTCGGCACGGCCGTGATCTACTGGTTCACCGGGGCCAGCATGCAGGCGGTGATCACCGGCGCGTACCGCGCGGTGGCGTTCATCCGGCGGAACATGAAGCTGGACGGCACCACCAAGGCGAGCGTCGAGGACTCCCGACGAGTGGTGGCGATCTGCACCCGCTACGCCCAGCTCGGCATGTTCAACATCTTCGTGACGATCTTCTTCGTCACCCTGGCGGCGGCGTTCGCCGAGCCGTTCTTCTTCGTCGGCTTCCTGATCGGCCTGGCCGTCTGCGGGCTGTTCCAGGCGATCTTCATGGCCAACGCCGGCGGCGCGTGGGACAACGCCAAGAAGATCGTGGAGACCGACCTGCGGGAGAAGGGGACCGAGCTGCACGCCGCGACCGTCGTCGGCGACACGGTGGGCGACCCGTTCAAGGACACCAGCAGCGTGGCGATGAACCCGATCATCAAGTTCGCCACGTTGTTCGGCCTGTTGGCCGTCGAGCTGGCCGAGAGCGTCCCCTTCGGCGCCCGGGCCGGCCTGGCCGCCGCGTTCCTGGCCGTGGCGATCGTCTTCATCCTCCGGAGCTTCTACGCCATGCGGATCGAGGTCGACCGCGACGGCGGCGACGGCGAGGCCGCGACCGCCGACGTCCCCGGCCCGGTCCTGGTGGACGCGGAGGCGTGAGCGGCGTCGAACCGACCCGCCGCCGTCCGGGCCTCGCGCCATGATGCTCATGGCCGAGGACCAGGACGGGCGGACGATCTGGGTCGTGGTGGAACTCCATCGACCCAAAAAGCGGATTCGAAGCCGGATCGTCCTGCATCTGGGCGAGTTCCGCGACCGCGACGCGGCCGAGTCCGCGTTCCGGTCGCGGCTGGCCGACGACCCCCGGCTCCGCGCGCTCGCCGAGCGCTGGCGGATCGCGGCGGCCGACGTGCTGTCGGATCGCAAGGCCCGCCGTCGCTTCCTGCTGTGCGGCGTGATCGCCGGCGTCTCCGAATACGCCGACGACCTGCTCCGGCGTCGCGAGGCCGAGGAGCAAGCGGAGCGCGCCCGTCGTCGCGCGTCGGAATGGGCCGCCGGCGGAGGCTCGGACGCCTTCGCCGTCCTGGGCCTGCCCCTGGCCGCCACGATCGACCAGATCAAGGCGGCCTACCGTCGCGCCGCCGTCCGCGCCCACCCCGACCGCGGCGGCGACCACGCGCTGATGGTCGAACTCAACGCCGCCTACGAGGCGGCCGTCGAATACGCCTCCTGGCGCGGATAGGCTCGATCCGAGGCGGCGAGGGGTTTCGGCCGCCGGACGCCCCGGATATATTGGCGTCCGTCGGATATTTGTTGAAGTCCCCCACCCGATCACCACACGCGCGGAGGGACCGGCCTTGCGCAACGTCCTCATGTCGGGGTTCGCGGCGGTTTGCCTGACGTTCGCGCCTCTCGCCGTCGCCGACGACGCGAAGGTCGAATTCAATCGCGACGTGCGGCCGATCCTCTCGGAACACTGCTACGCCTGCCACGGGCCGGACAAGGGCCATCGCAAGGCGGGCCTTCGCCTGGACCGGCGCGACTCCGCGGTGAAGCACGGCGCCGTCTTTCCCGGCGACCCCGACGCCAGCGAACTGGTCATGCGGATCCTCAGCGACGACGCCGAGGAGATGATGCCCCCGCCGGAGGCGCACAAGGAACTCGCCGACGCCGACAAGCAAGTCCTTCAAGACTGGATCGCCCAGGGCGCGGAATACCAACTCCACTGGGCCTACGCCCCCCCCGTCCGGCCCGCCGCCCCCGAGGTCGAGGACCAGACGTGGGTCCGCAACCCCATCGACGCCTTCCTGCTTTCCAACCTGGAGTCCAAGGGCGTCGCGCCGTCGCCGGAGGCGTCGCGGCGACGACTGATCCGCCGGCTCTCGCTCGACCTGCTGGGCTTGCCGCCGACCCCCGAGGAGGTCCGCGCGTTCGAGGAGGACGCCGACCCGAAGGCTTACGAGAAATTGGTCGACCGCCTGCTGAAGTCGCCCCACTACGGCGAGCGGATGGCCGTCGCCTGGCTGGACCTCGCCCGCTTCACCGACTCGGTCGGCTACCACGGCGACCAGGGCCAGCGCGTCTTCCCGTACCGCGACTACGTGATCGACGCCTTCAACTCCGACAAGCCGTTCGACGTCTTCGCCGTCGAGCAGCTCGCCGGCGACCTGCTGCCCGACCCGACCCCCGATCAACTGGTCGCCACCTGCTTCAACCGGCTCAACATGATGACCCGCGAGGGAGGCGCGCAGCCCGGGGAATACCTCGCCAAGTACGCCGCCGACCGCGCCCGCACCGTCGGCCTGACCTTCCTGGGCTCGACGTTCGGCTGCGCCGAGTGCCACGACCACAAGTACGACCCGATCTCCCAGCGCGACTTCTACACGCTCTCGGCCTTCTTCGCCGACGTGAAGCAGTGGGGCGTTTACCACGACTACGACTACACCCCCAACCCCGAACTCAAGGGCTGGAGCAACGACCACCCGTTCCCGCCGGAGATCGAGGTCCAGAGCCGGTATCTCGTCGAACGCCGCGACGACCTGGTCCGCAAGCTGGCCGGCGTCCTGGAGCGGTCCCCGGACATGGGAGCCCTTCGGAACTGGGTGCCGCCGACCGCCGAGTTCCTCAAGGCCCACGAGTCCGGCTGGGCGGCCTTGAAGCCGGTCGCGGCGGCTGGCGTCGAGGAGCTTCCCGACGACGGCCTGGTCGTCACCGACGCCGCGAAGTCCAGGGCGAAGCCGAAGGGGCCCGAGCCGCGGTTCAGGTTCCAGGCGGCCGCGCCGGGGTGGGTCGCCCGGATCCGGGTGGAACTCGTCCCCGACGCCCGCCACGGCGGCAAGGTCGCCCGCGACGGCGCCGAGACGGCCGGCGTCAACCTGACCGCGACGGTCACGGGCGAAGACAAGCCGCTGGGCTTCTTCCTCGCCGACGCCGATCTCAAGTCTCCGCGCTACTTCAACGGCGACGAGATCCCCGGCGTCCTCGCCGGCTGGCGGACGTCGAAGGACCACGCCGACGAGACTCAGACCGCCGTCTGGTGTCTGGACCAACCGATCCAGTTGGAGGAAGGCCGGACGCTGACCGTCGAGGTCAAAAGCGCGCAGGCCGGACGGGTCCGCGTCTCGTTCTCGCCGATCGGGATCGGCCGCGACGGCGACCCGATCGGCGACGTCGACCCCGACGACCGCGCTGCGGTCCTCGCCGCCGCCCGCCAAGGAACGCGGGTCGAAACCGAGAGGGCCCGCGCCTGCTTCGCCCGAAGCGCCGCGGCCGACGCGGAATCGTGGCGGGCGGTCAAGGAGTTGGCGAAAGAGATCCTCGACTGCCGCGACGGCCGCGCGTTCTGCACGATCGTCCGCGCCGCCGAGCCGATGGAGACCCGCGTCCTGCCTCGCGGCGACTGGACCGACAGGAGCGGCGAGGTCGTCGAGCCGGAAGTCCCGCGCTTCCTCCCCCACGCCTCGGTCGCGACCGGCCGACGGCTCACCCGGCTGGACCTCGCCCGCTGGATCGTCGCCGACGAGAACCCGCTGACGGCCCGCGTGTTCGTCAACCGACTCTGGAAGCAACTCTTCGGCTCGGGCATAAGCGCCGTGGTGGAGGACGTCGGCGTCCAGGGGGAGTGGCCCGTCCATCCGGAGTTGCTCGACTGGCTGGCGGTGGAGTTCCGCGAATCGGGCTGGGACGTCAAGCACGTCGTCCGGCTGATGGTCGAGTCGTCGGCCTACCGCCAGGACTCCAGGGGCCGGCCGGAGTTGAACGACCTGGATCCGAACAACCGCTGGGTCGCGTTCCAATCGCCGCGGCGGCTGGAGGCGGAGTTCGTCCGCGACAACGCGCTCGCCGTCGCGGGGCTGTTGAATCCCGACGTCGGCGGCCCCAGCGCCTTCCCGTACCAGCCGGCCGGGTATTACTCGAACCTACAGTTCCCCAATCGCGATTACATCGCCAGCGCGGGGGCGCTTCAGTATCGCCGCGGGGTGTACTCGCACTGGCAGCGGACGTTCCCGCATCCGATGCTCGCCAACTTCGACGCGCCGGCGCGTGAGGAATGCACGCCGGCCCGGAACGTCGCCAACACGCCCCAGCAGGCGCTGACGCTTCTGAACGATCCCAGCTTCGTCGAGGCCGCGCGGACGCTCGCCGGGCGGATTCTGGCGGAGGGGGCGGCCGACGACGGCGACCGGATCGACCGGATCTACCGTTTGGTGCTGGGGAGGCCGGTCGCCGAGGCCGAGCGGGCGTCGCTCCTGGACTACCTGGCGGCAAGCCGACGGACCTTCCAGGCCGACCCGGCCGCGGCCGAGAAGCTGCTGAGCGTCGGCCAGGCGCCGGCCGGTGGCGACGCCGAGACCGCCGCCTGGGCGATGACCTGCCGCGTCGTCCTCAACCTCCACGAGTCGATCACCCGGTACTGAGCGAGGCCCGACCATGCCCACCGACTTCGACGCCTGGCGGACCCGCCTCCAGCGCAGGGCGTTTCTGAGGAACTCGGCCTACGGGATCGGCTCCCTGGCGCTCGCCGGCTTGCTCGATCCGACGCTTCAGCGGCGGGCGGGCGCCTCCGAACCCGAAGCCGGCGATCCTGGCGGCCACTGGAACGGCGTGATCCGGCCGACGCATTTCCCGATCAAGGCCAAGCGGGTGATCCACCTCTGCATGGCCGGCGGGCCGTCGCAGTTCGAGAGCCTGGACCACAAGCCCCGCCTCGCGGCGCTCGACGGCCAGCCGTTCCCCGAGTCGTTCACCAGGGGGCAGCAACTCGCGCAGTTGCAGAACAAGGCGTTGATCGCGCGCGGGCCGTTCTGCGGGTTCCAGCGCCACGGCGAATCGGGACAGATGATCTCCGACCTGTTCCCGCACATCGCCACCATCGCCGACAAGATCGCCATCGTCCGCTCGATGACGACCGAGCAGATCAACCACGACCCGGCGCACGCCTTCATGAACAGCGGGTCGATCCTCAAGGGTCGGCCGAGCATGGGCTCCTGGCTGCTCTACGGCCTGGGGGCGGAGACCGACGACCTGCCGGGGTTCGTCGTCTTGACGTCGGCGGGGGCGACGGGTCTTCAGCCGGTCTCGGCGCGGCAGTGGTCGGCCGGGTTCCTCCCCAGCAAGTTCCAGGGGATCCAGTTCCAGTCCAAGGGGGACGCGGTCCACTACATCTCCAGCCCTCCCGGCGTGGACCCGATCGCGCAGCAAGCCTCGATCGCCGAGGTCAACCGGCTCAACGGGATGCTCGCCGACGACCGGCTCGACTCCGAGATTCAAACCCGGATCGCCCAGTACGAGTTGGCGTTCCGGATGCAGACGAGCGTGCCGGAGTTGACCGACTTCTCCAGCGAGCCGAAATCGGTCCTGGACATGTACGGCGTCGCCACCCCCGGCGACGGCAGCTTCGCCTCCAACTGTTTGATGGCCCGGCGGCTGGCCGAGCGCGGGGTCCGGATGATCCAGCTTTACCACCGCGCCTGGGACCACCACGGCGGCATCGAGCGGGGGATGACCCTGGCCGCCAGGGACGTCGACCAGCCGTGCGCCGCCTTGGTGAAGGACCTGGAGCGGCGGGGGATGCTCGACGAGACCCTGATCGTCTGGGGGGGCGAGTTCGGCCGCACCCCGATGGGACAGGGGACCGGCCGCGACCACCACATCCTGGGCTTCTCGATCTGGCTGGCCGGCGGCGGGATCAAGGGGGGCGTGACCCACGGCGCGACCGACGAGTTGGGATACCGAGCGGTGGAGGACGTGGTCCCCGTCCACGACCTCCACGCGACGATCCTGGCGCTTTGCGGGATCGACGGCAACCGCTTCACGGTCAAGTTCCAGGGGCTCGACGTCCGGCTCACCGGCTTCGAGCCCGCGAACGTGGTGCGAGGGCTCCTCGCCTGACCCGGCGCGCCCACCCGGATCGGGCCCCTTCCTCCACGAAGGTGATCTGTCTAAAACCTAAGAAACGTGTGATGCCAATCATCCCTTCTCCCCTTGTGGGAGAAGGGATGATCGCAATCACCTGTTTTGATGGTTTCCGACAAGGCGCCCCCAGGAGAGGAGGCGGGGACCGTCGCGACGTCAGGCGTCCCCCGGAAGGGGGGGCGGTTCGGTCTCCCAAGGTTCCTCGTCGTTCGACGGGACGAGTTCGCGGAGCAGGGCGCGAATCGGGGCGAGAGTCCAGGCGGGCTGCCGGGCCAGTTCCTGGCCGACGTCGTCGAGCGCCCGTTCCAGCAGGAGGATGTGGAGCAGGTCCTTGATCTTCTCCTCGTCGTCTGGGAGCAGGCCGGCGACGCCGTCCATGGCTTCGAGGTAGGAGTCGACGAACTGGCGGGAGGCCCGCGCGTACCATTTCCGGGCCCAGGGCTGAAGCGCCTCGCGGTCGTCCTCGCGGACCATGCCGGGGGGGCGGGCCTGCTTGTAGTCCTCCTGGTCGTGGAGCACGGCGTGGGCGGCGTAGTCCAGGGACCGGAGCATGGTGGCGACGTCGTGCAGCGGCGACCGCTTGACGCGGCGCTCGCTTGAGGAGTCGCCGGCGTCCCCTTCGAAGTCGTAGACGACGAAGTCGGTCCCGGTGAAGAGGACCTGGTCCAGGCGGTAGTCGCTGTGGACCCGGATCCGCGAGCCGCCGAAGGGGACGTCGGCGACCTTCTTGAAGCGTTCCAGAAGCGGATCGCGCAGGCTCAGGAGGCGGTAAGCCTCGGCGCGGGTCGGCTCGGGGAGGCGTTTGACGGTGGAGGCGAGCCGGGTGAAGACGCGGTGGGTCAGGTTGCGCGTCGACTGGTAGAGCGAGCGCTGGTACAGCTTGCCGAAGGCCTCGGGACGGAAGGACGGGTCTTTCTTGTCGGAGGCGAGCGTCGCGTGCATCCGCGCCGTCTGGGCGCCGAGCCGCTGCATGAGGACGTCGATGCCGGCCATCGGGGCCTCGGGCGCGGCGGCCTCCTCGGCGGCGACGACGGCGGCCGGGGCCTCGCCGGCGGGGGGCTCGAATCGGCGGTGCAGCCCGGCGGCGACGCGCTCGTAATACTGGCTCAAATGATCCAGCATCAGCGACCAGGCCGTCCCCTGGTTCGGGATGAACCGGTTGAGGACCGCCACGGTGACCGGCGCGCCGTGGGTCCGGCGGTATTCGAGGTAGCCCAGCACCGGGGCGACGATCAACGAGTCCTGCCGCGCCGCCAGGAACGAGCGCATCTCGAAGTCGGGGTTGACTTCCGGTTCGATGGTGCGGAACGTCTTGAGCGTGAGGTGTTCGTCGAAGGCGAGGGTGGCGTTGAACCGCTCGCCGCGGGTGAGGCTGGTGGGGACGAGCGGGTCGTCGCCGAGGTCGAGATCCCGCAGGCCGTTGAGGGGGACTCCCACCAGTTCGCCGTCGTCCAGGGAGGCGGTCAGACCGGAACGGATCGCCTCGACGATTTCGGCGCCGCACGAAGGCGCGGCCAGGGCGTCGCAGAGCACGCCGTGCTTGGCCCCCTCGGTGCGGGCCAGCAAGGCGGTCGGCCGGGGGTCGAGCAACCGCGGGACGTCCTCCTCATGGATCAGGGTGACGGGGAGGAGGTTGGCCTCGGAGTCTCCCGATTCCAGGTCCGCCCTGACGACCAGCCACTGGACGTCGCCCTTGCCGATCGGATCGGCGAGCGACCGCGTCACTTCGGCGGCGATCACGCGGGGGAGCCCCGCCGGCCGCCTCCTCGTCAGGAAGGCGGGCAGGATCGGGTCGAGTCGGTCGGAGTCCACCCGCGCCAGTTCCTCGCGCCAGTCGCGGGCGATCTTCACGACGGGGAGGTCGGCGATCCGCATCGGCTCGCCGTCGACGATCCCGGTCGCGGCGTCGGCCGGCTTGAGGAGGAACCAGAAGAAGCCGTAGGGGGACAGCGTCAGCCGATACGGTCGTTCGTCGATCGGCGGCATCCGGGTGTGCCCGGCCAGTTCCTCGGGGACGGCCCCCTGGAACTCGTGCAGGTCGAGGTCGACGTACTGCATGAACCGCGACAGGTTGGCGACCACCAGGATCGCCTCGTCCTCCAGGCGACGCACGAAGACGAGGATCCGATGGTTCTCCGGCTTCAAGAACCCGATCGTCCCGCGGCCGAAGGCGAGGTGCCGCTTGCGCAGGGCGATCATCCGCTTGACCCACCAGAGCAGCGAACTGGCGGTCTTCTGCTGGGCCTCGACGTTGACGGCCTCGTAGTGGTACTCCGGGTCGATGACCACCGGCAGGAACAGCTTCTGGGGGTTGCAGGTCGAGAAGCCGGCGTTGCGATCCGACGACCATTGCATCGGGGTGCGGACGCCGTCGCGGTCGCCGAGGTAGATGTTGTCCCCCATGCCGATCTCGTCGCCGTAGTAGATCACCGGCGTGCCGGGGAGCGAGAACAAAAGCCCGGTCATCAGTTCGATGCGGCGGCGGTCGTTGACCAGGAGCGGCGCCAGCCGGCGACGGATGCCCAGGTTGATCCGGGCCTCCGGGTCGTGGGCGTAGGCGTGGTACATGACGTCGCGCTCCTCGTCGGTGACCATCTCCAGGGTCAACTCGTCGTGGTTGCGCAGGAACAGGCACCACTGGCAGTTCTCGGGGATCGGCGGGGTCTGCTCCAGGATGTCGAGGATCGGGTAGCGGTCCTCCTGGTGCAGCGCCATGTAGAGCCTTGGCATGACGGGGAACTGGAAGGCCATGTGGCATTCGTCGCCGTCGCCGAAGTAGGCGACGGCGTCCTCGGGCCACTGGTTGGCCTCGGCCAGGAACATCCGCGGCGGCGAGGGGAACTTGGCGTCGAGCCGCTTGCGAAGCGCCTTCAGGAAGGCGTGGGTCTCCGGGAGGTTCTCGCAGTTGGTCCCCTCGCGCTCGTAGAGGTAGGGGATGGCGTCGAGGCGGAGGCCGTCGACGCCCATCTCGAACCAGAAGTCCAGGAGCGGGAAGACGGCCTCGTGGACGGCCGGGTTGTCGTAGTTCAGATCGGGCTGGTGGGAGTAGAAGCGGTGCCAGTAGTAGGCGTCGGCCACCGGGTCCCACGTCCAGTTGGAGGGTTCGAAGTCCTTGAAGATGATCCGGGCGTCGGCGTACTTGTCGGGGTCGTCGCTCCAGACGTAGAACTCGCGCTCGACGCTGCCGGGGGGCGCGTGGCGGGCTCGCTGGAACCAGGGATGCTGGTCCGACGTGTGGTTGAGGACCAGTTCGGTGATGACCTTCAGACCCTGTTCGTGGGCGGCGTCGAGGAACGCGCGGAAGTCGGCGAGGCGGCCGTAAGACTTGTTGACGTTCTTGTAGTCGGCGATGTCGTAGCCGTCGTCGCGCAGAGGCGACGGGTAGAACGGCAAGAGCCAGACCGCGGTGATCCCCAGGTCGCGGAGGTAGGGGAGTTTGCGGGTGAGGCCCTGGAAGTCGCCGACGCCGTCGGCGTTGGCGTCGTGGAAGGCCCGGACGTGGGCCTCGTAGATGATCGCGTCCTTGTACCACAGTCCGTCGTCGTCCGGCATCTCAGACTCCATCACGGCTTGCCGAAATCCTGAAGAACACATGAGGACGATCGTCCCCTCTCCCGGTGGGAGAGGGGACGGAATAGGCGATCCGGGTCGATATCGAGCTTGCGTATGCTCTCCAGATTCCTAATCGAAAAGTCGTGCCATACTTATGCTCGAAGGCGGCCGCGGCCGGCGTCAGTTCCTCAGGCTGGAGAGGGGGGCGGGGATTCGGCCGCCGTGGCGGACGAAGTCGGCGGAGCCACCCGCGGCGTGGATCGGCAGGATCTCCATCTCGCCGAAGAGGCCGCCGAAGACGGCGCGCTCGCCGGCCTTTTTGCCGGGGACGGGGATGACGCGCACGGCGGTCGTCTTGTGGTTGATGACGCCGATGGCCACCTCGTCGGCGATCAGGGCCGAGAGGGTCTCGGCGTCGGTGTCGCCGGGGACGGCGATCATGTCCAGGCCCACCGAGCAGACCGCGGTCATCGCCTCCAGCTTGGCGAGCGTCAGATCGCCGGCCTCCACCGCGCGCGCCAGCGCCGAGTCCTCGCTGACGGCCACGAACGCGCCGGAGAGCCCGCCGACGCTGGAGCTGGCGTAGCTCCCCCCCTTCTTGACCGCGTCGTTCAAGAGCGCGAGCGCCGCGGTCGAGCCGGGGCCTCCCAGGCGGGAGACGCCCATCGCCTGGAGGATCTCGCCGACGCTGTCGCCGACCTGCGGCGTGGGGGCCAGGGAGAGGTCGACGATCCCGAAGGCCACCCCCAGCCGGGCGGCGACCTCGCGGCCGATCAACTCGCCGACCCGGGTGACGCGGAACGCGGTGCTCTTGATCTCCTCGGCGATGTCGCCGAGCGTCGGCCGGCTGGGGGCGTGGGCCACCAGGTCCTCCACCGCCGCCTTGACCACGCCGGGGCCGCTAACGCCGATGTTGATGACGCAGTCCGGCTCCCCCTGGCCGTGGAACGCGCCGGCCATGAACGGGTTGTCGTTGGTCGCGTTGCCGAAGACCACCAGCTTGGCGCAGCCGAAGCCGTCGTGGTCCCTGGTCCGCTCGGCGGTCTCCTTCAGGACGCCCCCCAGCGCCGCCACGGCGTCCATGTTGATCCCCGCGGCCGTCGTGCCGACGTTCACCGACGCGCAGACCCGCCGGGTCGTCGAAAGGACCTCCGGCAACGCGGCGATCAGCCGCCGCTCGCTTTCGGTCCAGCCCTTCTGCACCAGGGCCGTGAAGCCCCCCACCAGGTCGACCCCGACCTCCGCCGCCACCGCGTCGAGCGTTCGCGCGACGGCCAGAAGCCCCTCGGTCTTGTGCCCCGCGGCGACCCTGCCGATGGGGCTCAGCGCGATCCGGCGGTTGACGATCGGGATCCCGTAGCGGCCCTCCACCTCGCGACAGACGGCGCGAAGGCGGCCGGCGTAATGGACCAACCGCGCGCGGATCCGGTCGCAGAGGATCTCGGCGTCCGGCGAGGAACAGGGGGCCAGGTCGATCCCCATCGTGACCGTCCGCACGTCCAACTTGTACTGGCGGATCATGCTGAGGGTCGCCAGCACGTCTTCAGTTCGATGCAAGGGAGTCTCCTTGGCCTTGGACGCGCGCCGACGCGCCGATGCGGACGGGCCCCGGCTCGGTGGTCGCCGCGAAGATGTCCTCGTGCTGGACGAACGCCTCCAGCTTGTGCGCCTTGCCGTACCGCTCCAACTCCGAGCGGATCGCCGCGGGGGTCAGGTCGTGGGGGATCATCGCCTCCATCACCAGCGAGAACCGCCTCCCCTCCACCCGCGCGTGCAAATCGACGATGTTCGCCCCGTGCGCCGCCAAGGAGCCGGCGATGTTGTGGACGATCCCGGGGCTGTCGTCTCCCAGCACGGTGAGGATGAACTTCTCGCCGCTGGGGACCAACTCTTGCTCGCGGCCGTCCTTGACCTCGGTCACCTGGACGTGAAGGTCGAACCGCTTGCCGCGCTCGCGCAGGGCCTCGACGATCTGGGCGTGGGACGGGGGGGAATCGAACGCGGCCTCCAGGATGATCGTGAAGTAGCCGCGCATGACCGTCTGGCTCAACTCCAGGACGTTGCCGCCCAGGTCGAGCAAGGCGCCCGTCACCGAGTAGACGATGCCGACGCGGTCGGCCGCCGTGACCGAGATGATGAAACTGCTCATGGACGCTTCGGGATCGCCTTTCATTCCAAGGACCGCGCCGGCCGACCCGCCGGCGGCGCGACTCAACGCCGCTCCACCGCCGCCGACGCGGGCCGATCCGCGACCGTGGCCGATCCGACCGACCCGGCCGCGACGGCCAGGGCCGTCCAGCCGATCAGGATCAAAAGCCCGCCGGTCGGCGTCACCCACCAGATCCCCTTGACGTCCGTCAGGCTCAGGGCGTAGATCGACCCGGAGAAGCAGACGCCTCCGGCCAGGAACATCCAGCCGGCGAGTTGCAGGGCCGAGCCCGTCCGCCCGACCGCCTGGAGGATCCCCACGGCCACCAGCGCCAACGCCATGTAGATATGGTAGTCCACGCCGGTCTGGAAGCCGGTGGCCTTGCCCGCGGCCTCCAGCCTCGGCTTCAGCCCGTGCGCGCCGAAGGCCCCGATCGCGACGCCCAGGAACCCCCAGACGGCGCCCACCCGCAGCCAGAAACCCTCGTTCATCTCGCTCGTCTCTCCCAATGGTAGGCGGATGTCAAACGGCTCGACCGGCGGCGGCCGCGGCCGGCTCGCGGCCGAGGACCACGGCCCGCGCCTCGGCCGCCAGGAACAGCGAGCCGGTGACGCAGACCAGCCCGTCGGGCCCGGCCAGCCGGCGGGCCGTCGCCAGGGCCTCGGCCGGGTCGTCGATCGCGGTCACGGGGCGGCCGTCGATCGCCGCGGCCGCCGCCACGACCTCCTCGACGGCGACGGCCCGGGGGTTGCGCAGGTAACGGGTGGCGATCCGGTCGCGGAACATCGGCAGAAGCGCGCGGAGTTGCCCCGGCAGGTCCTTGTCGCGGGTCGTCCCGAAGACCAGGGTCCGGGGGACGTCGGGGAAGTGCCGCCGAAGCGTTTCGGCGAGGGCCGCGGCCGACGCCGGGTTGTGCGCGCCGTCGATCACCGTCCAGGGCCGCGCGGCCACGACCTCCACCCGCGCCGGCCAGTCCATCCCGGCGAAGCCCCGAACCGCGTCCTCGCGCGCGACGGCCAGCGCCGGCTCGGCCTCCGCCAGCGCGTCCAGGCTCGCCAGGGCGACGGCCATGTTGTGGGCCTGGTGCGGGCCTAGAAGCGGAACGTCGAGCGTCCCCCAGTCCGTCCGCCACGTCCGTACCGCCGCCCGCGAGGGCGTCGGCCGCGCGAGCGGCGGCGGCGGCGGGAACTCCTCGTACCGGAAGTCGACGTCGATCTCCCGCGGGCGACTCCCCCGCGCCAGGGCGACGCGGCGGATCACCGCGCGGGGCTCGGGCTCGCGAACGCCGCTGACCGTCGGGACGCCGCGCTTGAAGATTCCCGCCTTCTCCCGCGCGATCGCCCCCAGGGTGTCGCCAAGCTGCCGGACGTGGTCCAGCGCGATCCCGGTGACGACCGCCACCAGCGGCCGGACCACGTTGGTCGAATCCAGCCGCCCCCCCATGCCGACCTCCAGCACCACCGCGCCGACGCCCGTCCTCGCGAAATGCAACAGGCCCATCGCCGTGGTGATCTCGAAGAACGTCGCCCCCGATCGTCGCGAGGGGCCCGGCTCCGACTCCATCGCCGCGACCGCCGCGCGAACCTCGTCGACCAGGTCGACGAGCGTCTCGGACTCGATCGGCCGGCCGTCGATGACGTAGCGCTCCTCCAGCCGCTCCAGGTGGGGAGAGGTGTACAGCCCCGTCTTGACCCCCGACGCCGAAAGCGCCGCGGCGATCATCGCGGCGGTCGACCCTTTCCCCTTGGTCCCGGCGACGTGGACGATCCGCAGCCGTTCGTGAGGGTCCCCCAGCCGGCGCATCAGCCGACGCATCCGGCCGAGGCCGAGTTCGGCGAGCCCCCAGGGCATGCCCGACCGCTCATAGTCCAGGCGATCGTAAAGGTAATCCAGGCGGTCCCGGCGGGGGTCGAGCATGCGGCGGTCCCGAGAGGCGACGTTCAGGCCGAGGCCGGTTCCAGCAGGGCCCGGACCCGCTCTTGCAACTCGGCGATCGAAAGGTCCTTGGTCCAGTAGGCCGCGACCCCCAGCGCGAAGCCTTCGAGTCGGGTCTCGGCGTCGCGCTGATTGGTGAGCATGACCACCTTCAGGCCGATGGCCTCGCGAGCGTCGCGCAGTTGCTCCAGGACTTCCAGGCCGTTGAGGACCGGCATCCAGTGGTCCAGGATCAACAGGTCCGGACGGCGGGCGCGGACCTGCCGCATCGCCTCGGAGCCGTCGGCGGCCTCCCAGACGTCGCAGCCCAGGCGTCGCAGGCATTCGGCGTAGACGGCCCGAAGGTCGGGCTCGTCCTCGGCCAGCACGACGATCGCGCCCACCGGCGTCCTCCATCGCTTTCCGAGAACCGAGCGGCTCCTTGCTCACGCCCAGTCCAGCATACCTTCCCGCCCGACGATCCGCCATGGCCCTGAATTGTGGACGGGACGGTTTGCCGGGAGTCGGCGCGAAGACCGCGATTGACCCTCCGCCGGGGACGCGGCTACGATGAATCCGTCCACGCCCGGCCGAAGGCGCCGGCGCGACCGGACGACGTTCCTCGAACACTTAAGGGCGGCCCGCCCGGACCTCGCCAGGCGGGGGCGGGCCGCGACACGGTGGATCGATCGTGGAGATCACGCTCAACGGCCAGCGCCGCGACGTCCCGGACGCCCTCACGGTGGCCCGGCTGCTCGGCCTGCTGGAACTCAAGCCCGAACACGTCGCGGTGGAAATCAACCGCGACCTGGTCACCCGCTCCCGACACGGGGAGACCCCGCTCGCCCCCGGCGATCACGTCGAGGTCGTCACCCTGGTCGGCGGCGGCGCGCCCGCGGTCGCCGAGCCGGAAGCGCCCGCCCTGACCGTTGGCGGCCATTCCGTGGGGAGTCGGCTGTTCGTCGGCACCGGCAAGTACGCGACCCTGGAGTTGATGCGCGATTGCCTGGAGGCCAGCGGCGCGGAGGTCGTCACCGTCGCGGTTCGTCGCGAGCGACTGTTCGACCGCGAGGGCCGCAACATCCTGGACTTCCTCGATCCGTCGCGCTACACGATCCTCCCCAACACGGCCGGCTGCTTCAACGCCGAGGAATCGCTCCGCACCGCCAGGCTGGGCCGGGAGCTGCTTCAGGGGCTCGGCAATCCGGGCGCCGACTGGGTCAAGCTGGAGGTCCTCGCCGACACCCGCACGCTTCTGCCGGACCCCGTCGCCACCCTGGAGGCGACCAAGGTCCTCGTCGCCGAGGGCTTCCACGTCCTCTGCTACGCCAGCGACGACCCGATCATGGCCCGTCGGCTCAAGGAAGCCGGCGCGGCGGCGGTCATGCCGGCCGGCAGTCCGATCGGCAGCGGCCAGGGGGTGCTCAACCCCAACAACATTCGGATCATCCTGGAAGACCTTAAGGCCGACGACCCGGACTATCCCGTGATCGTCGACGCCGGCGTCGGGACCGCCAGCGACGTGGCGCTCGCGATGGAGTTGGGCTGCGACGGCGTCCTGCTCAACACCGGCATCGCCGGCGCGCAAGACCCGCTCCGGATGGCCCACGCGATGCGGCTGGCGATCGAGGCCGGCCGCCTGGCCGCCGGCGCGGGGCGGATCCCCAAAAAGCTCTACGCCACCGCCTCCAGCCCCACCCAGGGATTGATCGCCGGTTGCGGCGCGTGAGAAGACGGATCGAGGATTCCCACCAAGGACGGAGATGATGATGATCGGCATCCCTTCTCCCCTTGAGGGAGAAGGTGGCCCGAAGGGCCGGATGAGGGGTCG
>CALCIB010000124.1 GCA_937907525.1 uncultured Planctomycetales bacterium
TTTGGCGACGGCTTGCGAAAAAGTGTCGGGTCGTCAGCCCGGCGGGAGAGGGGACATGGATGCCGTTCCGTCCTTAAGCCATGACCGCCTCCGTTCAGGGCTGGCGGACGGTCAAGGTTTGGTCGGGCTTGACGTCCTTGAGCGTGGTCGTCTGGCCGCCGGGCCAGGCGATCTCGATTCGCTCGACCGAGTCGGCGCGGGCGAGGCCGAAATGGAGGTCGAAGGAGTTTTGCGACTGGTGGGACGAGCCGCTTCGAACCTCGCGGATCTGCGACTTCCCCCCGGCGGTTATGACGGCCCTGGCGTTGATCGCGGGCGCTCCGGCTTTGTTCAAGAGACGGAGCTTGAGCCAGCCGCCGGTTCGGGGGGTGTCGTTGCGGAGCAGGAGCGGGGGGGAGTCCATCGCGGTGATGAGGAGGTCCAGGTCGCCGTCGTCGTCGTAGTCGCCGACGGCGAGGCCGCGGGCGGAGGCGGCGACCTGGAAGCCGGGGCCGGCGTCGCGGGAGACGTCGACGAACTTGCCGCCGTCGTTGCGGAGCAGGAAGGGAAGCTGGCGGTAGGTCTCCTTCAGGTCGGGCGAGGAATCGACCTGGGGGTAGAGGTGGCCGTTGACGATGACCACGTCGACGTCGGCGTCGTGGTCGTGGTCGAGGAAGGCGCATCCCCATTTCAGGGCGTGGTGGGTGATCGCCTTCAGCCCGGTGGGGATGGCGACGTCCTGGAAGGTCAGGTCGCCCTCGTTGCGGTAGATGGTGGCGTTGTCCTGGGCGAAGGTGGTGGTGAGGACGTCCTGGAGGAGGTCGCCGTCGTAGTCGGCGGCGTCGACGCCCATGTCGGCCTGGGCGGATCCGCGGGCGTTGAGGCCGATGCCGCTCCAGGCGCCGACCTCGGTGAAGGAGCCGTCGCCGTCGTTGCGGTAGAGGAAGTTGGGGTTGGAGTCGTTGGCGACGAAGACGTCGACGTCGCCGTCGCCGTCGAGGTCGGCGGCCAGGACGCCCAGGCCGTAGGACTCCGCGGCGTCGGTCATGCCGACCGCGTCGGTGGCGTCGGTGAAGGTTCCGTCGCCGTTGTTGCGGTAGAAGCGGTCGCGGCCGCCGCGGAGGCCGAAGGGGCCGTCAAGCACCTTGACCATGTCCCTCCAGGTGGTCGTCCGCCGGGCGGCGAGGACCTCCTCCATCGTACACTCGATGTAGTTGGCGACGTACAGGTCAAGGTCGCCGTCGCCGTCGGCGTCGAAGAAGGCCGAACCCGCGCCCCAGCCGGGATCGGCGACGCCGGCCTTCGCGCCGACCTCCTCGAACGTCCCGTCCCCCTTGTTGCGGTACAGGAGGTTGGGGCCGAAGTTGGTGACGTAAAGATCGACCAGGCCGTCGCCGTCGTAGTCGCCCGCGGAGACGCCGCAGCCCCACGAGTCGTCGCCGACGCCGGCGCGCTCGGTGACGTCCTCGAACGTCCCGTCCCCCTTGTTGCGGTAAAGCGCGTTCCTCCCCTTCAGCCGCACCCGCGAGGGGTCCTCGTCAAGCGCCCAGGAGTTGACGAGAAAGACGTCGAGCCGGCCGTCGCCGTCGTAGTCGACGAACGCGCAGCCGGTGCCGGTCGATTCCAGGATGTGGTCCTTGTCCGGCCCGCCGGCGTAAAGGACCGTCGCCAAGCCGGCCTCCCGCGCGACCTCCGAGAACCGCGGCGAGGGCGCCGGCGGCGGAGGCGCGGCGGCCTCCGCCTTGATTACGGGAGGCCCGACCTTGGGAACGGGCGGCGGCGCGGCTTCGCCGCAGCCGAGCCAGGCCGTCGCGAGGACCAGAAGGCAAAGGCGACGCACGGTGGCGGTCCCTCGGGCGCGGGGGGTCGTTTCGACCGGGCGTCGGCCCGGCTCACTCGGGTTTGACGGCGGCGTCGAACGTCTTGGTCAACTCGGCGGCGAGGGCGGAAAGGTCGGCGTCCTTGTCGGCCCTGGCGATCTTGGAGGCGAGATCCAGAAGCGCCTTCTTTTCCTTGCCGTCGATCCAGATGTAGTCTTCCTTGGTCTCGGCGTCGGTGTTGTGGGTGTGGCCGGCCTTGGCGAGCCGCTGGCGAACGGCCTGGATCGACTTGTCCCCCTCGTTGGCGATGTTGGCGATCTGGGCCGCGGCGGCCTCCAGGTGGGCCCCCCGGCGCTCGGCGTTGAAGCCGGCGATCCTCAGGTGCCGTTGGGCGGTCGTCTCGTAACCGATGAGGATGCTCTTGACCAGTTCGTCCTCGGTGGCGTTGAGTTCGATGATCGTCGTCGCCAGCCGCTCGTAAGTGGCCGCCGCGGACTTGGCCGAGGCGGACTCGCGGCCTCCCGGATCGGCCGGTTGTTCCGCCCGGACGTCCCGTCCTCCGACCGCCAACGCACCGACGAGCGCGACGCAAAACAGCAGACGCATGGTGAGGGTCTCCGTTGCGAAAACTTGGGCGCGGCCGCGATCGGATCGGCGGACACGGCCCGCCGGTCTCCAATGCGATCCGCGTCCCCACGTTCTATGCCGCGGCGCGGCCGTTGTCCAGAGACGCCCCCTTCCCGGTCGCCGCACGCTTGATCCGACACCCGGGGAGTCGTCTAATGGGGCCCTTACGGGCGCGAGACCCGCGCCTCGGGAGGGACGTGGCATGCGGACGTCGCGAAGGGCGGTGTTGCGGGGAATGGCCGGGCTCGGCGGCGCGGCGCTGCTGGGGCCCCTTGCGGCGAGGGCCGACGGCGTGACGGCGAGGATCGAGGCGGTCGAGGCGTTCCCGGTCGTCTATCCCGTGATCGGCCGGTTCAAGTTCTTCGAGGGGCCCGACGGCAAGCCCGGCGGCCGGCCGTCGGTCCTGGTGAAGATCGTCGCGGAGGGCGGGGCGGTCGGCTGGGGCCAGAGCGTTCCGATCCCGAAGTGGAGCTACGAGACGCTGGAGACCGTGACCAGCACGATCCGTCGCCACCTGGCGCCCGTCTTGATCGGTCGCGACGCCTTCGACGTCGACGGCCTGCACGAGGCGATGAACCACGCGATCGCCCCGTCGTTCTCCACCGGCCAGCCGATGGCCAAGGCGGGCGTCGACCTGGCCGTCTTCGACCTCACCGGCCGGATCCTGGGGAAGACCGCCGCCGAGCGCTGGGGGCGCCAGGGGAGGGATCGCCGCTCCATCACCCTGAGCTGGACGCTCAACCCCAAGACGCTCGACGACGTCGAGGGCCTGATCGCCGAGGGGAGGGAACGGGGCTACCGTCATTTCAACATCAAGGTGGCGCCCGATCCCGAGTTCGACGTCGCCCTCTGCAAGATGGTCAAGCGGCTGGTCCCCGACGGCTTCCTCTGGGCCGACGCCAACGGCGGCTACGACGAGGCGACGGCGCTCGCCGTCGCCCCCCGGCTGGCCGACGCCGGCGCGGTCGTCCTGGAGCAACCCCTGCCCCCCAACCGCCTCCGCGGCTACGGCAAGCTCGTCCGTCAAAAGGCCCTGCCGATCCTGATGGACGAAGGGATCGTCTCCTCCGTCGAGCTGGAGGAGTTCATCGCCATGGGCCTGCTCGACGGCGTCGCCATGAAGCCCGCCCGCTGCGGCGGACTCACCGAGGCCCGCCGGCAGGTTGAAATGGTCCTCGACCGCGGCCTGATGTTCCTCGGCAGCGGCCTGACCGACCCGGACCTCTCCCTGGCCGCGTCGCTGCTGCTCTACGGCGCCTACGACCTGCGCCGTCCCGCGGCGCTCAACGGCGAGCAGTTCCTGGGCGCCAGCCTCTTGAAGAGGCCGTTCCAGGTCGAGGACGGCGAACTGAACGTGCCCGACGGTCCGGGCCTGGGCGTGGAGATCGACGAGGCCCGGATCCCCGAACTGCTCGTAAAGGACGCATAATGATAAAAGCGATCATCCCGGCGCTCGTCGCCCCGCTGCTGACGGCCTCGGTCGTCGCGCTGGCCGGGGAGGGGCCGACGCTCGTCGTCCCAGCGACGTCCGAGCCGTTGCATCTCTCGTTGCCCGTCCCGGCCGGAGTCGCCGGGAAGGCCGCGGCCGTCTCGCTGCGGCCGGAAGGGGACGGCGCCGCGGCGGTCCCCGCCTCGCTGGTCCCGGACGTCGGTCGCGACGGCGCCCCCGTCGAGGGGCGGAAGCGGTTGGTGGCGACCCTCCCCGCGGCCGACGGTCCGCGGCGGCTCCGGCTCGAAACCGCCGACGCGCCGGCGGCCTCGACGTTCCGGATCGCGGACGTCGATGACGGGTCGGTCGGGATCTGGGAGGGGGACAAGCCCGTTTTGGTCTACAACCACGGCGTCATCAGCCGCGAGGGCGTCCCCGCCGACCGGGCGCGGAGCAGCTACGTCCATCCGCTTTACGGCGTCGACGGCGAGGTCCTCTCCGACGACTTCCCCCGCGACCATTACCATCACCGCGGCCTCTTCTGGGCCTGGCCCCACGTCGTGGTCGACGGCAAGGAACACGACCTTTGGATGCTCAAGGGGATCCGGCATAAATTCGAACGCTGGCTCGCCCGCGAGGCCGGGCCCGCCTCGGCGACCCTGGGAGTGGAGAACGGCTGGTACGTCGGCGACCGCCGGGTGCTGGTCGAGCGCGTCTGGATCGAGGCCCATCCGACCGTCGGCGACGCCCGCGCGATCGACCTGGCGCTGGCGCTGACCCCCGAAGGGTCCCCGGTGACGCTCGGCGGCGCCGCGGGCAAGAGCTACGGCGGCGTGAATATCCGCTACGCGCCCGGTCGTGACGTGAGGATCGTCACCCCCAAGGGGGACGGCCCCGACGACCTGGCGATGACCCCCCTGCCCTGGGCCGACCTCTCCGAACGCCTGGCCGCGGACGGTAGGACCTCCGGCGCGGCGCTGTTCGTCGCCCCCGGCCACCCCGACTACCCCCCCACCTGGCTCACTCGCCACTACGGCGTGCTTTGCATCGGCTGGCCGGGCGTGAAGCCCAGGACGCTGGAACCGGCCGCGGCGACGACCCTGGAATATCGCGTCTGGATCCACCGCGGCCCGGCCGAGGGCGAACGTCTCGCGCGCGTCGCCGAGGCGCTGGCGGTCGGAGAAAACCTGGATTGGTCCGACCGAGGAGCCGACAAGCCATGACCGCCCCGCGAACCGCCGCCTTGCTCCTCGCCGTCCTGCTCGCCGCTCCCGCGGCGCTGGCCGACGACCCCCGGATCCTGGTCTACACCCGGAATCACACGCCCGACGGCAAGGGATACGTTCACGACAACATCCCCAAGTGCGTCGAGTCGCTCAAGGAGATCGGCGCCGAGCTGGGCCGCGGGGTCGACGTCTCCGACGACCCGGCCGTCTTCTCCCCGAAGAACCTGGCCCGCTACGGCGTCGTGGTCTTCGCCAACAGCAACAACGAGGCGTTCGCGACCGAGGACCAAAGGCGGGCGTTCCAGGACTACATGAAGCGCGGCGGCGGCATGGCGGGGATCCACTCGGCGTCGGGGAGCGAGCGGGACTGGCCGTTCTTCTGGTCGGCGCTGGGGGGCAGGTTCCGGCGGCACCCCAGGTTCCAGAAGTTCGTCGTCAGGGTCGCCGACGCCGGCGACCCGATCGTCGCCGGACTCCCCGAGACGTTCGAGTGGGAGGACGAGTTCTATTACGTCGACTTCCTCAACCCCGACGTCCACCCGCTTCTGGTCGTCGATCCGACCACGCTGGACGATCCCAAGGCCCCCAAGGATCCCGGCTCGCTGCTGGGGGACGCCGCCCCCGTGGCCTGGCGGCTGGAGGCCGGCGGCGGACGGACGTTTTACACGTCGCTGGGACACAAGGCCGAAAGCTACGCCCATCCCCTGATGCGCTCGCTTCTGAAGGGTGGGATTCAATGGACGATGGGAGGAGAGAAGCCATGAACGCGCGAGAATCTTCGCAAGGGACGACGCGGCGCGACGTCCTGAAGGCCGCGGTCGGTTTCGGGGCCCTCGGGTTCCCGACGATCGTACCGGCGCGGGTGTTCGGCCGCTCGGCGCCGAGCAACGTCATCCAGGTGGCCCAGATCGGCTGCGGCCGGATCGCCCGGGGCTCGGAGTTCCCCGGCGTCCTGCGGCACCCCGACCGCGCCCGGTTCGTCGCCGCCTGCGACTTCGACTCCGTCCGCCTGTCGGACGCCAAGGAACTCCTGGAACGCGCCCAGGCGAACCGCGGCGGCGGCGAGGTCAAGACCTACCGCGACTACAAGGAGATGCTCAAGGATCCGACCATCGACGCGGTCTGCATCAGCACGCCGGACCACTGGCACGCCCAGCCCGCCATCGAGGCGGTCCTGGCCGGCAAGGACGTCTACCTTCAGAAGCCGACCTCGCTGACCATCCACGAGGGCCGTCAACTGGCCGACGCCGTCGCCAGGACCGGCCGGATCCTCCAGATCGGCAGCCAGCAGCGCTCCGAGCGCCAGTTCATCCGGGCCTGCGAGCTGGTCCGCAACGGCAAGATCGGCAAGATCACGAGGGTCGAGGTGGGCCTCCCCACCGACCCGCCGGGCGGCGACCCAACCCCCCAGACGGCCCCATCGAACCTCGACTACGACGCCTGGCTGGGCTCAACCCCCTCGGTCCCCTACACGCTGGATCGGGTCCATATCCAGACCGACGACCCCAGGAAGCGGTACGGCCGCCCCGGCTGGCTCCGCTGCGAACAGTTCGGCGCCGGCATGATCACCGGCTGGGGGGCGCACCACCTGGACATCGCCCACTGGGGCCTGGGCGTGGAGCACTCCGGCCCGGTCGAGATCCAGGCGACCGCCGAGTTCCCCAAGCCGGGCTCGGGCCTCTGGGACGTCCACGGCCCGTTCCACGTCGAGGCCAAGTACGCCGACGGCGCGCTTCTGGTCGTCAGCGACAAGTTCCCCAACGGCATCAAGTTCATCGGCGAGGACGGCTGGATCTGGGTGACCCGCGGCGCGTACCCCCGCAAGCCCGACGCCAAGGGGACCAAGGCCCTGGACGCCTCCGACCAGCGGCTGGTCGATCCCGACGAGCCCGTCGGCCCGCTCCGGCTCCACGCCAGCCCGAAAAACGACCACCACCTCGACTGGCTGACCAGCGTCAAGACCCGCGAGGCCCCCGCCGCCCCCGCCGAGGTCGGCCACCGCTCGACCTCGGCGTGCCTCCTCGCCCACCTGGCGATGAAGGCCGGCCGCCCCCTGCGCTGGGATCCCGCCCGCGAGCGGTTCATCGACGACCCCGAATACGACGCCCTGCTAAGCCGCCCCCAGCGCGCCCCCTACGGCACCGACGCCCTGCCGACGGGGTGACGGTCCAAGCGACCGCCGCGTCCGGAAGTCCGGCGGATGGACGCGGGCGAAAATGATGACGGACGTCCCTTCTCCCCTTGTGGGAGAAGGTGCCCCGAAGGGGCGGATGAGGGGTGGCGCGACCGAAAGCCTCTGGATGCGCCCCCCCCTCATCCGGCCTTCGGCCACCTTCTCCCACGAGGGGAGAAGGGATTATGCTTGTTCGCGATGGTTTTCGACAGGGTAGCGGACGAGGGGGTCGGCGGCGGCATGTGCGGGATCGTGGGGTTCGTCAACGGCGGCGGCCGGCAAGCCGATCGCGATACGGTCGAGGCCATGACCGCCGTCCTCGCCCACCGCGGGCCCGACGGCTCCGGCGCGTTCGTCGCCGGGCCCGTCGCGCTGGGGCACCGCCGACTCTCCATCATCGACGTCGCGGGAGGCGCGCAACCGCTCGCCAACGAGGACGACTCGATCTGGATCACCTACAACGGCGAACTCTACAACGAGCCCGACCTCAAGCCGGCGCTCGAGGCGAAGGGCCACCGCTACCGGACCCGCTGCGACACCGAGACCCTCGTCCATCTCTACGAGGAGGACGGCGAGGCGTTCGTCGAGCGACTGAACGGCATGTTCGCCCTGGCGATCTGGGACGGCCCCCACCGCCTCCTGCTCCTGGCTCGCGACCGCATGGGCCAGAAGCCGCTCTATTACGCCCAGCTTCCCGGCGGCGGCCTGGCCTTCGGCTCCGAGCCCAAGGCCCTCTTGAAACACCCCGACGTTCCCCGCGAACTCGACCGCGACGGCCTCGCCCGCTATCTGTTCTATGAATACGCGCCCGCGCCTTACTCCATCTGGCGAGGGGTCCGCAAGCTGCCGCGCGGGCACGTCCTGGTCTGGGAGGACGGTCGCGTCCGCGTCTCCCGCTACTTTCCGAAGCCGGGCGACCCCCGCGACCCCTCGCCGCCGCCGTTCGAGGCGGCCGCGACCCGCTTTTGGGGATCGTTCCGCGACGCCGTCGCCCGCCACCGCCGCTCCGACGTCCCCCTGGGCGTCTTCCTCTCCGGCGGCGTCGACTCGTCGAGCGTCGCCGCGGCGCTTTGCGAGATCGAGCCGGCCGCGGCCGTCCACACCTTCTCCATCGGCTTCGAGGACCCCAGCTTCGACGAAAGCGGCCACGCGCGGGCCGTCGCCGAATATCTCGGGACGAACCACCACGAGCGGACCTTCTCCGTCGCGAGCGTCCTGGACCTGCTGCCCGAGGTCGCCTGCTGGCTCGACGAGCCGTTCGGCGACGCCTCCATCCTGCCGACGCACCTGTTGAGCCGGTTCGCCCGCGAGCACGTCGCCGTCGCCCTGGGAGGCGACGGCGCCGACGAACTCATGGCCGGCTACCCCACCTTCGAGGCCGAACGCGCCGCGACGTTCTTCCGCCGCCTCCCCCGCCCCGCCCGCGCGCTGGCCGGGGCCGTCGCCGGCCGGCTGCCGGTCGACCACCGCAACTTCTCGTTCGACTTCAAGCTCAAGCAGTTCCTCCGCGGCGCCGCCGAACCCCCCGCCCTCGCCCATCAGCGCTGGCTGGGCTCGTTCTCCGGCGTCGAACTGACGCGACTGCTGGTCGACCCGCCTCCGGACGTCGAGGCCGAACACCTCGCCCTGGCCGAACGCCTGGCCGCCGCGATCCCCGCCGACCCCCTCGGCCGATCGCTGGAGTTGTATCAAGAAACCTACTTGTCTGAAGATATTCTCGCAAAAGTGGATCGCGCCAGCATGGCCTGTTCCCTGGAGGTCCGCGCCCCGTTCCTGGACGCTTGCCTGGTCGACGAGGTCCGGGGATTGCCGTCATGTTACAAATACGGCGGGGGGACGACCAAGCGGCTGCTGAAGCGGGCCGCGGCCGACAAGCTTCCCGCGGCGATCCTCAAGCGGTCGAAGAAGGGGTTCGGCATCCCCGTCGCCCGCTGGCTCCGCGGCCCGCTTTCGCCATGGCTCGACCGCCTCCTCGCCCCCGACCGCCTCCGCGCCCAGGGCTTCTTCCGCCCCGAGGAAGTCGCCCGGCTGGTCCGAGAACACCGCGAGGGGGTCCGCGACCGCCGCAAGCCCTTGTGGACGCTCTTGATGTTCCAGTTATGGCATGAACGGTGGAACGAGGGTTGATCGACGTCCCTTAAATGGAAAGGCATGCCATGGCGAGCCGCGTCGTCTTCGTTTGCCATGAGAACGGGGAGGAGTGGAGCCCCGGGATTTACCTCCACCTGGGCGGGGAGCGCGCCTTCGACCTGCTCCGCGAGGCGGCCCCCCGGATGTGCATGTACGACGCGGCGGCGGCGGCCGCCCAGTTGTGCGGCTTCCTCTGCGAACGAATCAACGACGTTCACGGCGTCGCTTTGTGCCCGCCCCCGACGCCGGACGCGGACGGCGGCGTCGACTGGGAGGCGTACGGCCCGGGCGACTGGGGCGTCGTCGCCGTCGACGTCCTCGACGCCGGGGCCGAGGGCTTCGCGGGAGGACTGGCCGGCCGGGTCGTCGGCGGCCTCCCCCTCGATCAAAGCTGCCTTTGACGCCCGCGACCGCGCCTGGCCGCGGGCGTCGTACGCGCTCTTCCCCCCTCGCGGGGGAAGACGGACCGCTCGGCGGTCAGATGAGGGGGGCGACAAGCAAAAGCGCCGTTGGAAATCACGAAAGCCCGTCCGGCCGGCTCGATCTCGGAGACCTCCTCGTTCGTTCCCCCTCATCCGGCCCTTCGGGCCACCTTCCCCCGCGAGGGGGGAAGGCCGTTTCGACCGCCATCCCATGATGATTGGAAAACGGCGATGGATTTTATACGACGACAAGGGATGACATGAGGATACTCGTCGTCTCCGACATCCACGGCAACCGCGCGGCGATCGAGGCGATCGACGAGCCGCGCGACGTCTGCTTCTGCCTGGGCGACCTGGTCGACTACGGCCCGGAACCCGCGGCGTGCGTCCGCTGGGCCATGGCGAACGCCGACCACGCCGTCCGCGGCAACCACGACCACGGGGTCGCCCAGGAGGTCCCCGTCACCGGCGAGGCCGGCTTCCGCTACCTCACCCGCGTCACCCGCCCCGACATGTGGGAGGTCCTAAGCGCCGAGGAACGCCACTACCTGGTGCGCCTCCCCGTGACCAAGCGCGTCACCGTCGGCGACGTCCGCTTCCTGTTGGTCCACGCCACCCCTCGCGACCCGCTGGACGAATACCTCCTGCGCGACGAGGCCGCCTGGGCGCGACGTCTGGAGCACGTCGATGCCGACGTCGTCTGCGTCGGCCACAGCCACATGCAGTTCAAGCTGAAGGTCGGCGAGAAGACCGTGCTCAACCCCGGCAGCGTCGGCCTCCCCCGCGACGGCGACCCCCGCGCCGCCTACGCGGTCATCGAGGACGGCCTCATCGAACTGAAGCGCGTCGAATACCCGATCGACCAGACCGTCGCCGCGGTCCAGGCCGCCCCCTGGCCCGACCGCGCCAAGTCCATGCTGACCCACGTCCTCCATCACGGCCGCCTTCCCCGAGAGGCGGACTCTTCGGAGGCGGCGGCGGACGACGTCGACGACGGGCCCAAGATCCACGAGGATGGGACCGAAGCGCGAGGGTGAGCGCGTCACCCGCCCGCGACGGTTCGCGAGGAGATCGGAACGATGGGGACTTCGGTGCAAGCGATCGCGGTGGACCTCGAACGCCTCCAGGCGGCCCGGGACTTGAAGGACCAGGCGTTGATCGACCGCGTGGTCGAGCGCTTCGCCGAGGAGATCGAGGAACTCGACGAGGTCGCCGAGGAGCGGCTGGAAGACGGGGAGACCGAGGAACTGCTGCTGATGCCCGAGGTGGTCCGTCGAGTCGTCGCGGGTGGCGATTACACCACCGGCGGCAACCACCTCTATGGTTTCGCCCTGGAATTCCTATGCAAGGAACTCGGCGAACCCCTGCCGAGCGACGACTGGTGTTCCCTGCGAAGGGCCTCGGCATGGTTCGCGAAGGTCGATCGCGCGCTCGGTGAATCGGGAGTGCCGGGCGATCTCTTCGCGATCGAGCGCGTCCTCGGAGGGCCGCCCCCGCTCGCGATCCCCGAGCTTGATCCCGGGAACTATCCAAGGTTCGGGGTCGTGCCGCGGTCTCGGGTCGTCGCCGTGGCCGCGATCCTCGCCGACGAAACCGTGGCTCGCCTGACGTCGGGATTCGAGGAATACGAGCTCTCGGCCATGAACGAGTTGGTCGCCTGGTTCCGCGGTTGCGCGGAGACGGCTCGTGACCTGGTCCTCGTCCACTCCTGACGCGGCCGCGACGGATCGCGCGGGGGAGCCTCGAAAAAACCTGACCGTCACGGATTTTGGGTGCCTGAACGAATCTTCCCCCCTTGCGGGGGAAGACAGACCGCGAAGCGGTCAGATGAGGGGGA
>CALCIB010000125.1 GCA_937907525.1 uncultured Planctomycetales bacterium
CCCTCATCCGGCCCTTCGGGCCACCTTCCCCCGCGAGGGGGGAAGGCCGTTATGCTCGCGCCTCGGGATCCGCGTCGCTCAATCCGCGACCGCGGTCCGGACGAACCGGAACAGCGAGTTCAGCATCCCCCAGAAGGTCAGCGCCCAGGCGGTCAGCGCCGCGTAAATGAAAACATGAGGCAGCGGCAGCAGGAAGCCGAGGTCCATCGCGCCGGCCATCTCGAACGTCGCCGCGGTGTACATCCCCAGAGGGAAGACCAGGCCCCAGTAGAGCGGGTCGTAGGTCAGCGGGAAGCGCTGGTATCCGTGCCGCCAGACTCCCAGGATCACCAGCATCGGGATCCACCAGGTGCCGGTCGACCAGTAGTAGATGGTGAAGCCCTTCAGAAACGGCAGGAGCGACTCCAGGAACCAGGCGTCCGGCGCGTTCTCGATCAGCCGCGCGCCGACCAACGTGGAGATGGCCATCGCCCCCATGTTGATCCAGTACGGCGGCGAGAGGTCGCCCGGCGCCATCCGGAAGAACGTGTAGCGATAAAAGATCAAGGACATCATCCAGGTGTACAACATTCCGCCGCACAACCACATCGAAAGCGCCAGGAAGTTCAGGTGCAGTCGGTAAGGCTGCGGCAGATGATTCGCCAGCGCCGCGCTCAGGGCCGCGACGGCCTGGTTGGCGACCACCGCCAGCAACCAGCCGCCGTTGATGCCTCGCCGCAGCGACGGCTTCTCCTCCTTGACCGTCAGCATCGTGAAGACGAAGTACATCAACCCGATCCAAAGCGCGACGCCCATCCCCCACATCGCGAACCCAAGCGCGTAGGCGCGCGTCACCGAGATCAACTCGCCCCCCAGGACGCAGGAGCCGGCGACCATCGTGAAGAAGCCCGGCGCCGTCTGATGCCCGGTCAGGTCGGCCCAGACCGCGTCGGAGTGCAGGGCGATCCGCCAGAGCGTCAAGACCCACAACGCCACGAATTGCGCCATGTTGAGCCAGAGGAAGCCCATCGCCAGCGCGTGAAACCCGGCCTGCTCGGAGGCGGTGTCGACGATCCCCGTCGCCATCACCAGCGCGAAGTAGGTCGGGGGGAGACGTCGAACCGCCTCCGACGCGCGGCCGAGACCTAGAGCGGTTCGATTACGAGCCGATCCGCCTCCGTGGCCTTCGTCGCCGACATCCGGTGGATCACGACGTGCATCCAGATCAGACATGTGGCGGCCACCAGGAACAGGAAGATCCAACAGGTCGTCCACAAGCCGGAGTAATCCAGCAAGACGCCGAAGACGATCGGCAGGAAGAACCCGCCCAGGCCGCCGAGGACGCCGACCAGCCCGCCCACGACGCCGATCTCGGCCGGGAAGTACGCCGGGATCAGCGTGTACACCCCGGCCATGCCGAAGCCCATCGCCACGGCCAGCAGGAACACCAGGCCCGTGAACACGAGTCGGTTGGCCTGGAAGAAGATCCGCGTCGTCCCCGCCGCCAGCAGGTCCCCCTTGCGGACGCTCTGGCCCGCCTTCACCACCGGCTCCTGCCACTGCGTCGCGGTCGGCAGGATCAGATGGCGATCAAGGGTGAAGTCCAGCAGATGGGCCGGATTCTTCTCCTTGAGGGCGAACGTCGAGCCGTTGGACAACCGGATCTCGACGTCGTTGGCGACCGTGACCGTCGCGTCGGCGTCGGCCAGGACCCCCCGCCCCGGCGTGTGGATCACCATCGCCGCGGGGAACAGCAGCAGGCAAAAGACCATGCTCACGGCCAGCGACCAGTACACCACCCACCGCGCGCCGATCTTGTCGGAGAGCCAGCCGCCCATCGCCCGGAACCCCGAGGATGAGAGGCTGTAGACGCCCGCCAAGGGGCCGGCCACCACGATCGGCAGCGTGTACACGTTGACGTAATACGGGATCAGCCATTGCGAAAGCGCGATGAACCCGCCGAAGAAGAAGGCGTAGTACATCCCGAACCGCCAGACCCGGATCCGTCCCAACGGCGCCAGCCGCGACAACAGCCCGCCGCCGCCCCCCTCCGCCCGCCGGTCCTCGGTCAGGAACCAGAACGCCGCCGCGGTCGCCACCAGCATCACGGCGTACAGCTTCGGCAGCGTCCGCCACCCCTCCAGGTCCTTCGCCGTCAGCCATCGCAGGAGGAGCGGGGCGAACATCGACGTCGCCGCCGCGCCCGCGTTGCCCATCCCGAAGATCCCAAGCGCGGTGCCGACCCGGGCCTTGTCGAACCAGACCGAGGTGTACGCCACCCCCGCGGCGAACGCCGACCCCGCGATCCCGAAGCCCAGCCCCGCCAGCACGAAGTCCGCGTACCGGTTCGCGTATGAGACCAGGAACATCGGGACCGCCGTGATCAGGATCAAGGCGGTGAAGACGACTCGACCGCCGAAGCGATCGCACAACGCCCCCGCCGGCAGCCGAAGGACCGAGCCGGTCAGCACCGGGACGGCGATCAGCATGCCGATCTGACTTCGGCTCCACGCGAAGAGCCCCTTGTCGACGAGGAACGTCACCAACGGCCCGTTGAGCATCCACGCCGCGAAACACGCCGCGAACGCGAGCGTGTTCACCGCCAGGATCCGCCAGGCCAGCTTGTCGGAGTCCCGGCGCGCCTTCGTCGTCGGAGGCGCGCCCGCGGGCGATCGCGTCGTGCTCATGAGTGGTAATGCAGGCTCTCGGGAAGGTAAGGGTCGCCCACCGGCGCGACGGCCGCGCGCCGCATCGCGCGCCAGAACGCCCAGCAAACCACGCCCACCGCGCCGACGGTCAGGCCCGCGTCCCACAAGGTGGGAACGGTCGACGCCGACGGGTCCGCCGGGACGATCATGATGTACAAATCCAGCCAACGGCCCGCCAGGACCACCACCGCGATCTGACCCAGCACCCGGCCGTCGCGCTTGGTCCACCGCGGCAAGAGCAGGAAGAACGGGACCACCCAGTTGAGCGCCAGGTTCAGCAGCATGAGCGAACCCCACGCGCCGCTGGTCCGACGGATGAAGTAGACGGTCTCCTCGGGGACGTTGCCGTACCAGATCAACATGTACTGGCTGAACCAGATGTAGATCCAGAACGTGCAGAAGGTCAGAAGCAGCTTGCCCCAGTCCTGGAGGTGGTCGTCCCGGAGCACGCCCCGCCAGGGGCCCAGCCGGCGGAGCCAGAGGCCCAGGAGGATGGCGACGGCGATCCCGCTGGACATGATCCCCGCGTAGTTGTAGACGCCGAAGACCGTGCTGTACCAGTGCGGCTCCAGCGTCATGATCCAGTCCACGGTCGAGAGCCAGACCGTCAGCGCGAAGGTCACGATGTAGACGCCGCTCAGGACCGTGTTGAGCCGTCGCCTTCCCAGGCCGCCTTCCTCGTCGCCGCGGCGGGAGTTGGCGACCATCAGCCGCGACAGCCCGATCCAGATCGACAGGTACGCGACCGCGCGAACCAGGAAGAACGGCCGGTTCAGCCAGAACCCCTTGAAGCCGATGAAGTGCTCCTCGGGGCTCGTCCACGGGTAGAGCGACGGCCGCAGCAAGAGGACCGCCAGTATCCCCAGACCGCCCCAGTACAGGAGCGCCGTCATCGCCTCGGGGACGCGACGGACGGCCACGCTCCAGCCCGCTCCGGAGAGGTACTCGTAGGCCATCAGCGCCCCTCCGGCCAGTCCCAGGCCGACCAGGAACGTCGAGACCAAAAGCAGCGCGCTCCAGAACCGCGCGCCGCCGAACGCCGCGCCGACCACGACCGTGGCCGCGCCGACGATCATCAGCGCGTTAAACAGCGCGCGCGATCTTCGCGCCGCGTCGGCGTCCAGGGTCTCGTCGACCTGGCGCGGGAGCGATTCCATCGTCATCGTGATTTCGGTGTTCATGGCGTCGTGGGGGCCGGGGCCGCGGTTTGTCCTTGGGCAGGGGTCGGGGCCGGAGCGGCCGAAGCGGCCGCGGCCGGGGCTGGCGCTTGGCCCTGGAGCTTCCGCATCGCCAGGACGATCCGCCAGCGGTCGTCCGGGTCGATCTGGGCCGCGTAGCCCGGCATGTTGCCTTGCCCGAGGGTGATGACGTGAAAGACCTGGCCGTCCTGCATCAGTCGGGCGTGCTCGGCGGACAGCGACGGCGGCGGCGGGAACCCGCGCTTGGCGACGGGGCCGTCGCCCGCGCCGCCGGGGCCGTGGCACGGCTGGCAGAACCGCGCGAACAGCGTCGTCCCGCGCTCCAGCGCGGCCGGATCGGCCGTCGCGTCGATCGGGTTCTTCAGCGTCAGCGCGGCCCTGATGGCGTCCTGCGGCGTCGCCTCGAACGGGAACGGGGCCATCCCTCGGGGGATCGTCCCGGCCGGCGGCGGCTGCAGCGTCAGGCCGTCGGCGAAGTTCGGGTTCGGCTCGAAGGCGTTGTACCGCGCCGTCCGCTCCATGTTCGGGAGCCAGGTCCAGTTCGTCTCGCCAAAGTCGCGCGCCCCGAACCAGTCGAGCGCCACCAGCGACGCCAGGACCGCGCCCAGGACCCAGTTGACCGCGGTACGACTCATGATTCGAACTCCTCGGTCTCGACCGCGTTGAACCGCGCGCACAACTCGGCCGCGGCCGCCGCGCTGAACGTCGCGTCGGGCTCCTCGATCAGAAGCGCGAAGCGGTCGTCGGTCACCCGCGGGTGCGGCGTCACGGCCGTCTTGCCGGGGAGCAGGCCGAACGCCAGCAGGAACACCGCCGTCGTCCCCAGCCCGGCGGAGAGCACCCCCACCTCGAACGTCACCGGGATGAACGCCGGCAGCGAGTTCCAGGGCTTGCCGGCCACGTTGATCGGCCAGGTGACCGCCGACGCCCAGAACTGGAACCAGGTGATCAAGGCCGCCCCGGTCAGCCCCAGCGCGAGGCAGGCCCACGGCACCCACGACCGCGCGAACCCGGCCGCCTCCGGCAGCCCGTGGACCGGGTAGGGCGCGTACACGTCCACGATCCGCCAGCCCCGCTCCCGCGCGGCCCGGGTCGCCCCGATCACGTCCTCCTCGCGCTCGAAGAGGCCCATGAAGATCCGTCGGCTCCGCTTCTTCATGCCCTCGCCTCCGCCACGTCCAGGTCCAGGTCTTCCGCCGGGGCCGCCGCCGGACGCGCCTGGGAATGGCGGCGCCCCTCGCTCACCACCCCCTTGACCTCCGCCATCGCGATCATCGGCAGGAACCGGCAGAAGATCAAAAACGCCGTGAAGAACAGCCCGAACGACCCGATCAGGGTGACGATCTCGATCGACGACGGGTAATACATCACCCAGCTCGACGGCAGGAAGTCCCGGTGCAGCGAGCTGACGATGATTACGAACCGCTCGAACCACATTCCCACGTTGATCACCAGCGAGATCAAGAACACCAGCACCAGGTTCTCGCGAACCCGCTTGAACCAGAACAACTGCGGCGAGATCACGTTGCAGGTGATCATCGTCCAGTACGCCCAGGCGTAGGGCCCCATCGCACGGTTCAGGAAGACGAACTGCTCGTAAGGGTTGTCCGAGTACGCCGCGGTGAAGAACTCCGTCAGGTACGCCAGCCCCACGCACGACCCGGTCACGATCACGATCTTGCACATCGCGCCAACGTGTCGATGCGTGAAGTAATCTTCCAAATGCACGACCTTCCGCGCGATCAGCATCAAGGTCAGCACCATCGCGAAACCGCTGAAGACGGCGCCGCAGACGAAGTAGGGCGGGAAGATCGTCGTGTGCCAGCCGGGGACCAGCGCGGTCGCGAAGTCGAAGCTGACGATCGTATGCACCGACAGCACCAGGGGCGTCGCCAACGCGGCCAAGAGCGTGTACAGCGACTCGTAATGCACCCAGGTCCGGGTCGACCCGTTCCATCCCAGGCTGAAGAAGCCGAAGACCTTCCGCTTGAATCCCGACGCCCGGTCGCGGGCCGTCGCCAGGTCCGGCACCAGTCCGACGTACCAGAACGTCAGCGAGATCAGGAAGTACGTCGAGATCGCGAAGAAGTCCCACAACAGCGGCGAGCGGAAGTTCACCCAGAGCGAACCCCGCGTGTTGGGGTACGGAACGATCCAGTAGAACAGCCACGGCCTTCCCATGTGGATCAACGGGAAGAGCCCGGCGCACATCACCGCGAAGAGCGTCATCGCCTCCGCCGCGCGGTTGACCGACGTCCGCCAGCGCTGGCGGAACAAGAACAGGATCGCCGAGATCAGCGTGCCGGCGTGGCCGATGCCGATCCAGAAGACGAAGTTGGTGATGTCGAACGCCCAGCCCACCGTCTTGTTCAGGCCCCACGTCCCGATCCCGGTGGCGATCTCGTAGCAGACCGCCAACGTCCCCGCCAGCAGCATCGACGACGAGACCGTGAACGCCGCCCACCAAAGCGCCGTCGGCTCGCGCTCGAAGACGTCGCAGATGTCCCGGGTCACGTCCCCAAGGCCCTTGCGGCCGAGGATCCAGGGCGGACGCAATTCCTCCGTCGGTCGGTCAACCATGGCTCGACCCCTCCCCGCCGTCCGGCGCCCGGTCGCGCACCAGCGTCAGATATCCCACGGACGGCCTCACGTTCAACTCCTCAAGCGCGTAATAGCGCCTCGGGTCGGCCAGCGCCTTGGACACCGCGCTTTCCGGGTCGTTGCCGTCGCCGAAGACGATCGCCTGGGTCGGGCACGACTGCTGGCAGGCGGTCTTGATCACGCCGTCGGCCGGCAACTTCCCCTCCTTCTTGGCCTGGATGGTCTCCTCCTGGATCCGCTGCACGCAGAACGTGCATTTCTCCATCACCCCGCGCGACCGCACCGTCACGTTGGGGTTGAGGACCAGATTTTCGACCGGGTCGTCGTGGGGGTAGTCGAACCAGTTGAACCGCCGCACCTTGTACGGGCAGTTGTTCGCGCAGTAGCGAGTGCCGACGCAACGGTTGTACGCCTGCGCGTTCAAGCCCTCCTCGGTGTGGACCGTCGCCAGGACCGGGCAGACCGACTCGCAGGGGGCGTTCTCGCAATGCTGGCAGAGCATCGGTTGATGCGAGGTCGTGACCTCGTCGCCTTCCCCCCTGTAGTAGCGGTCGATCCGCATCCAGTGCATCTCGCGACGGCGCTGGACCTCGTCGCGACCGACGACCGGGACGTTGTTCTCCGCCTGGCAGGCGACCACGCAGGCCGAGCAGCCGGTGCAGCGGGTCAGGTCGATCGCCATCGCCCACTTCCGGCCCTCGTAGGGGTGGTCGGGGGGGAAGAGGTCCGGGTCCGGCAAATGGGCCTTCTCGACGCCGGAGGCGGGGTCCTCGCGATACTGCTGGAGCGTCGTCTCCAGGACGCAGGGCCGGACCGCGCCTCCCGGCGGCGCCAGGTGTTCCGGCACGGCGATGTTGTGGTGGGTCTGGGTGGAGGCCAGGTCGCGGCGGCGGCCGGTCTTCGTCACCTTGGCGTCGGCCGCCACCAGCAGGCCCGGCGGCAGGAGCGGCCCGACGTCCGCGCCGATCAGGCCGTCGGGGCCCAGGGTGGGGTTGCGCTCGAACCATTGGGGGCCGACGTCGGCGAACCGCTCGGTGCTCCGCTGGCCGTAGCCGATCGCCACGGCCACCACGTCGTCGTGCTGGCCGGGCTGGACCATGGCCGGCAGTTCCACCGCCGCGCCGCCGGCCTCGACCCGCACCACGTCCCCCTCGGTCACGCCCAGCCTGGCGGCGGTCGCCACCGAAAGACAGGCGTAGTTGTCCCACGTCGCCTTGCTGACCGGGTCGGGGAGTTCCTGGAGCCACGGGTTGTAGGCGTGACGGCCGTCCCCCAGGCCGACCTTGGCGTAGCCCACCAGGGCGAACCCCTCGGGCCCCGCCGCGATCGGCTTGACGCCCGAGCCGTCGAACTCCTTGACCGCGACCGGATCGCGCTTGACCTCGGCGAAGCCGCGCTCGACGGCTTCCGCCCAGGGGAAGGCGTCCTTCCAACGCTCCTTCACCAACTCTAGCGACGTTTTCGCCTCGCCGCGCCACGCCGAGAGAATCTCGATCAGGGACCGGGTCCGGCCCCTCGGATTCATGGCCGGCTGGCGGATGCCGACGATCCCCGCGGCGGGCTCGGCGTCGGCCCACGACTCGAACTCGTTCGACTCCGCGCAGATCAGGTGCGCGAGCGCCGTCGTCTCGTCGGCGCGTTGGGCGACGCAAACGACGTAGCCGGCCTTCTCCACCGGCAGCGCCCGGTCGTAAACCGGGTTGACGCCGGCGACGACCAGCAGGTCGACCTCGCCGGCGTCGAGTTCCCTCCGCAACTCCTCGAGCGCCCGGTCGTCGCCCTGCTTCTGGAACGACGGCGAGGCGACGTCGAGCGTTTCGCCGTAGTTGCCGAGGTGTTGATTGATGAAATTGACCAGGACCTGCGCCTCGACGTCCCGGTCGCCGCAGACGACCAGGCTCTTGCCCCGGGCGTTCCAGAGCCGCTCGACGATCGGGTCCAGGTCGTCGCCGCCGGCCGGCGCGTCGAAGGTCGCGCCCGCCCTGGCGGCGATCTTGCCGGCCAGTTGCGAGAGCTTGAGCCCGACCTCCCCGGGCGCGATCCGCCGCCGCTCGTCGGCGTTGCTCCCGGTCAGCGAGGCGGTCGACTCGAACTGCGCGTGCCAAACCGCGTTCTCGTCGAGCCGGCGGCCCACCGAGTAGCCCGCGGCGTGCTCCACGGGGCTGATCCAGGTCCCGAGGAAGTCGGCGCCGAAGCCGACGACGACCCTCGCCTTATCGAAGCGGTATCGCGGCAGCACGCGCGCGCCGTGGGTCCGCTCGTGCGCCTCCGGGATCGCCGAGCACGACAGCGGATCGTAGACGACCAGCCTGGCGTCGGCGAGCGAGCCGACCAGTCCCTCGGCCAGGGCGCGGGCGGTCGGGCTGACGAGCGACCGGGTCAGGATCCGGACCTTGCCGCCGGCGAGCCGCGGCTTGACCGCCGCGTCGACCGCGGCCCAGTCGGCCGTCTCGCCGCCGATCGTCGGGGCCTGGAGGCGATGGGAGTCGTACAGGCCCAGCAGGGTCGCCTGGCCCATGGCGCAGAGGCCGCCCCTGGAGAGCGGGTGCTCGGGGAGCCCCTCCATCTTGATCGGGCGGCCGTCGACCGCCTTGACCAGGGCGCCGCAGCCGGCCTCGCATCCGGAGCAGACCGAGGCGTAGCGCAGGGCGCGGCCGGGGACGAGCTCCTCCGGCGCGATCAAAAACGGCGCGGCCTTGGGGGTGGGGATCCGCTCGCAGCCGACGGCGGACGCGGCCAGGGCCGTGAAGCCGGCCGCCTTGAGGAAGTCCCGGCGGTCGATTCCGTCCGGGCCGCCGTCGGGTTCGTCGACGTCCGACGGATCGAGCCCGCCAGGCGATTTCCGATAGGGGTTCATAGGCTCTCTATCCCATGCGATCGTCGGCCGGCGGCGCCGGGGGTCGTCCCCTCCGCGCCCGTCCCGGCGGCGCTCGGGTCTCAGTAATGGCAGGTGGTGCAGTCCGTCGAGGCGTGGACGGGCTTGCCCGCCACCCCCTCCTCGTTGACGTCGCGGTGGCAGTTGACGCACCATCCCATCGACAGCGACTCGACCTGGCGGACCTTCTCCATCGTCTCGACCGGGCCGTGGCACTTCTGGCAGGCGACCCCGGCGGCGACGTGCGGCCGGTGGTCGAAGTACGCGAAGTCGGGGAGCTTGTGGACCTGGTTCCAGACGATCGGCTCGCCCTTGAGGAGCTTGGCGATCTCGGTCGACTCGACGGGCTTGGGCGCCCGCTTCTCCTCGGCCGCCGCCTTGTCCTCGGCCTGGACCGCCCCCCAGGTGTCCTTGATGAACTTGTGACAGTTCAAGCACGTGCTCACCGCCGGGATCCCGGCGTGGCGGCTGCGCTCCGCGCCGGAGTGGCAGTACTGGCAGTCGACGCCCAGTTCGCCGGCGTGGAGGCGGTGCGAGAACGCGATCGGCTGGTCGGGCTCGTAGCCCCGCTGGTCGCCGGGGAGCCGATAGCGGTCCGCGTTGACCGCCATCGACAACACCACGAGCGCGATCCCCGCCGACAGCGCGTAGGTCAGGATCGACTTCATTTCGCCCCCGCCGGGTTCGGGCTGGTCCAGCGCACCACCTGCGGCCGTCGCCAGAGGTACGGGAACGGCGCCACCAGGAGATGCACCAGTCTACTGAACGGAAAGACCAGGAAGAATAACGAGCCGTTGATCAGGTGCAGCTGGACCAGCCACGGCAGCGCCGCGACGTAGGCGACGTCGGGCCGGAAGGTCACGAGCGACCACAGGTAGGGGGACATCGCCGCGGCGAACCACGACGAACCCCACGGATGCGCCACCGCCAGCGCCACCCCGGTGACGATCTGGAACATCAACACCGCGTACACCACCCAGTCCATCGTCGTGGTGACCGCCCGCACCTTCGAGTTCGTCAGCCGGCGGACGATCACCGCCGCGAACCCGATCAGGGTCATCACCCCAAGCGCCAGCCCGACCACCTCAAGCGCGTAGAGCCGGGTCGGCACCGCGTTCCACGCCAGGAAGACGCTCGGGAACACGAACGCCAGGAAGTGCGCCGCCAGCACCAGGATGATCCCGTAGTGAAACGGCGTCATCGCCCAGAAATGCGCCCTGTTCTCGAAGAACTGCGTCGACAGGCTTGAATACGTGAACGGCCGGTGGCGGTACCGCTGGATGGTCCCCGCCAGGAACGTGGCGACCGCCATGTAGGGCAGGGCCACGTAAAACAGCGAGTCGAGTGACGTGATCATGTCGGGACCGCCTCCTCTTGCATCGCGGCCAGTTCGCGAAGCCGCGACAGCGCCGCGGCGACGAGCGATCGGTACGGGTTGTCCTCGGGCACGGCCGCGAGCGTCTGCTCGACCGCCGGCGCGGCGCAGGCGGCGGCGAGGTCGGCCGCCTCCGCGGGGGTCATCCGCGCCAAAAGCCGCAGCACATGGGTCAGATGATCGGGCAGTTCGCTGGTCTCCTCAAGCCCCAGCCGTCGCGACTCCGTCCGCAGCTTCGCCAGGAACAGCCCCCGGTTGTAGTCCTCGGCGAAGAGTTGCCAGCCCAGGTCGAGGGTGCATTTCGGGTTGAAATCGAACGTCTGGATGTACAATTCTTGAATCGCCGGGGTCGAGAGGCCCTCGACGGCGGCGGCCAGCGCGGCCAGGTCGTCATCGTCCCAGCGCGCCCGGTGCGCGTCCAGGAGGGCGGCGAAGTCGTCGCCGGGGTATTCCAGGAGTCGCGCCAGCGACTCGTCGCGGTGGTCGTTCACGCGCCCCTCCTCGGCCCGGCCATGAATCCGAAGCCGGCCTCGCGCTTGCGGACGCCGGGGTCGTTGGTTCCCTCGATGGCCATCTCGCGGTGCATCGGCGGGATCACGAACCGTTGCTCGAAGGTGGCCAGGGACGTCAGCTTGTAGATCTCCTCGGCCTCCTCGACGGTGCAATCGGCCTCGCGGAGCATTCGCCCGGCCGTCTCCATGTCGACGTCGCCCACGGTCACGGCGCGGCGGTAAATTCGCACCGCCTTCTGCTTCTTGAGCGCGTAGACGACGTGCTCGGTCTGGCCGGCGCCGAAGAGGTTCGCCAGAAATTGCAACGGCACCCGCGCCGATTCGATGTCGTGGAACAGTTCGTCGGTATTGCTGGAGAGCAGGCCGTCGTCGTTGCGGCTGGCGGTCACCGGCGCCATCGGCGGGACG
>CALCIB010000126.1 GCA_937907525.1 uncultured Planctomycetales bacterium
CGGACGCTCCTTCGCAAGCCGTCGCCGAACGGCCTTCTCCCCTTGAGGGAGAAGGCGACAATCGTCGCACCTCAAACCTCGCGTCCTCGACTCAATCCGCGCAATCGTCGCTTTCACATGTCGACCGATGCGGAACCTTGCAAGCGATTGAAGCTTTTACAAGGTTCGCCCCGCCCGCGGGGGTCGTCGACTTGAGGAAATCCTCGAAAAAATCGCGGGGGAATCCGTCCTTCGGCCGGACGGCGTGTAGACTTCAGTCGAAGTCGGGATTTCGGTCCCTCGCCGCGGAGACGCGGTCGATCGTTCGGCATCGGCATTGCGATTCGTGGACGTCGAGGCTCGACGCGGAACGTCGAGCGACGACCGACCCGACCTGGAGATGGGAATGATGGCTGAAAGAACCAAGGCCCCGTTCGCGAGCCGCTCCCAACGAGCGTGCCTCGCGTTGCTGGCGGCCGGCGCCCTGTTGAGCGTCGGCTGCAACCACAGACGTTCGGTCCTGAGACCGGTCTTCTCCGCGCCCCGGATCCTGGGCGCGCCGGGATGCTCCACCTGCGGCGGCGGTGGCGCGGCCGTCATCCAGAGCCCCGGCGCGACCATCCGCGGCGGCGCGATCGCCGCGCCGGCCGACGCGCCCGTCATGAGCGCGCCTTCCGATTCGATTCCCTCGGACGTCGAACTGACGCCCCCCTCGCCGACGACCAGCTCGCGGCGGCCGTCGTCCTCGACGTCGGAGCGGATCCCGACCGCCCAGCCCGACGACGCGCTCGACCTCTCGCCGTCGAGTTCGACGTCGCGCTCGCGCAGCCTTCGGCCGCCGATCGAGTCCAAGCCCAAGACGACCGCCCCCGAGATCACCGCGCCGACCAGCATGAGCCCCCGCGGCTCGTCGCCGCTGAAGGCCACCTCCGCCGCCGGCGTCGTCCGCCGCGCCAGCGCTCAAGAGGCGCTCGGGGGCTTCTTCGCCGGCGACGAGGCCGACGACCTGTTCTTCCCCGAGAAGGCCGATCGCCCCTGGAAGTATGTCGTCGTCCACCACAGCGCCACCGAGAGCGGCTCGTACAGCGAGATCGACGCCGAGCACCGCCAGATCCTCGGCAGCGCCGATGGCTGCGGATACCATTTCGTCATCGGCAACGGCACCGGCAGCGGTGACGGCCAGATCGAGGTCTCCCAGCGCTGGGTCAAGCAGAAGCACGGCGTCCACTGCCGCAACGCCCGCCGCGCCGATATCGACGAGTACGGCATCGGCATCTGCCTGATCGGCGACTTCGAGACCGCCCCGCCAACCCTCAAGCAGCAGGCCGCCCTCAAGGCGTTGGTCGCCTATCTGAGTGGGAAGTACCAGATCGACCAGGACCGATTGGAGACTCACGAGCACGTCGCCGCGACCGCGACCGTCTGCCCCGGCCGGTTCTTCCCCGACCGCCTGCTCGAAATCGCCCCCGCCCGCGACGAGCGCCAGGCCGACGCCCGGCCGACCCCTCGCGGCGTCCAGCGTCGCGCCGTGCCGACCGCCTGGCGGCTCCGGGACGGCGAGCTTGAAGTCCCCGCCCTGACCGGCCCCTCCCGCTGACCGACCGCGACCGCTCCGCTTTCGCCTTCCATCTCCGGCCCGCAGGGACGCGGGTCGCCACTCCCCTCCTCCCCTCCTCATCCCCCCAGGCGACGAACCGCCTCGTGAAGCAGGGCGACGACCGACATCGCGTCGGTGATCTCGCCTTCGCGGACCATCCGCCACGCCTCGGACCACTCGACGCGCCGGACCTCCAGCCGCTCCGAGCCCTCCGGCTCGCTCGCGCCTCGGGTCAGGCCGACGGCCCTGTAGATGAACGCCTCCTCGTCGCTGACCGAGTTGGACAGATGACAGCGCGCCACGAGTTCCAACCGTTCGCAGGTCAGCCCCGTCTCCTCCCTTAACTCGCGGCGCGCGGCGTCCTCGGGCGACTCGTCGGCGGGGCAGCCCCCTTCGGGGATCTCCCAGGAATACATGTTCAAGGGGTAGCGATGCTGGCCGACCAGCCAGACGGCGCCATCGTCCTCGACGGGGAGGACGCCGACGGCCCGGTTCTTGAACTCGACGACGCCGTAGATTCCGGGGAGGCCGTCGGGCTGGATCACGTCGTCGTGGCGGACGCGGATCCAGGGGTTCTCGTAGACGGGCCGGGTGGCCACGGCCCGCCACGGGTTCTCGCGGTTCACGTCGTTCACGCGCCGATGGCCGCCTTGAGGGCCAGCCCCATGTCGGCGGGGCTCTTGGCGACGCGGATCCCCGCGCCCTCAAGCGCGGCGATCTTGTCCGACGCCTTGCCGGAGCCGCCGGAGATGATCGCGCCGGCGTGTCCCATCCGCTTGCCCGGCGGGGCCGTCTGGCCGGCGATGAACGCCGCCAGCGGCTTGGTGAACTCGCCCGACGCCTTCAGGGCCGCGGCCTGCTCCTCGGCGTCGCCGCCGATCTCGCCCATCATCAGGACCGCGTCGGTGTCCGGGTCGTTCTCGAACATCGTCAGAACGTCCACGAAGCTGGTGCCGTTGACCGGGTCGCCGCCGATGCCCACGCAGGTGCTCTGGCCGATCCCCAGGTTCGTGAGCTGCCAAACGGCCTCGTAGGTCAGCGTCCCCGAGCGACTGACGACGCCGATCCGACCCGGCTTGTGAATATAGCCGGGCATGATCCCGATCTTGCACTCGCCGGGGGTGATGACGCCGGGACAGTTGGGGCCGATCAGCCGCTTCTCCGGGTGGTACAGCTTCAAATAGGCGACGGCGCGGGCCATGTCGAGGACGGGGATCCCCTCGGTGATGGCGATGATGACCGGGATGCCGGCGTCGGCCGCCTCGACGATGGCGTCGGCCGCGCCCGGCGGCGGCACGAAGATCATGGTGGCGTCGGCGCCGGTCTGCTTGACGGCCTCGGCGCAGGTGTCGAACACCGGGACGCCCACGGCCGTTTGACCCCCTCGGCCGGGGGTCACGCCGCCGACCAGGTTCGTGCCGTACTCCTTGCACTTCTCCGCGTGGAACCCGCCCGACTTGCCGGTGATCCCCTGGCAGATCAACCGCGTCTCTTTCCCGACCAGAATGCTCATGGGATTATCGATTCCGTGGATGCGAACCGTGTGAATGGGTGGGTCGCTCCGGCGAAAAGACGTCGATCACGGTCTTCCCCCCTCGCGGGGGAAGACAGACCGCGAAGCGGTCAGATGAGGGGGGCGACGCGCGAGACGACCGTCGGAATCCGCGGAAGCTCGTCCGGGAGGCCCTGGACGTCGACGGCGTTTTGGCTCGCCCCCCCTCATCTGACGCCTTCGGCGTCTGTCTTCCCCCGCGAGGGGGGAAGGCCGTTACGATGCACGCCTCAATTATTTTCGACGGAGCACATGTAAATTCAATTCAAGCGGCCGAATGCCGTTTGGCCGCGGCCACGACCTTTTGCGCGGCGTCGGTCAGGCCGACGGCGGTGATGATCTTGCGGCCGGACTTCTCCAGCAGGTCCTTGCCGACGTCGGAGTTGGTCCCCTCCAGGCGGACGACCAGGGGGACGCGGAAGTCGATCTCGTCGTAGGCGGCCAGAAGCGCCTGGGCGATGATGTCGCAGCGCATGATGCCGCCGAAGATGTTGACCAGGACCGCGTGGACCTTGTCGGAGTCCAGCAGGATCCGGAACGCCTCCAGCACCTGGTCCTTCTCGGCGCCGCCGCCGACGTCCAGGAAGTTGGCCGGCTCGCCGCCGTGGTACTTGATGAGGTCCATCGTGCTCATCGCCAGGCCGGCGCCGTTGACCAGGCAGGCGATGTCGCCGTCGAGGCTGACGTAGGAGAGGCCGGACTTCGAGGCGCGAAGCTCGGCGGGGTCTTCCTCGTCCACGTCGATCAAGGCCGCGTGGTCCTTGTGGCGGAAGCCGGCGTTGTCGTCGAAGTTGAGCTTGCAGTCCAGGGCCAGCACGTCCCCCTTGTCGGTGACGATCAGGGGGTTGATCTCGGCGAGCGAGGCGTCGGCGTCGATGCAGAACTTGACGAACTTGGTCAGGAAGACCGCGCCCTTCTTGGCGGTGTCGCCGGAAAGCCCCAGGGCCTTGCAAAGCTTGCGGGCCTGGAAGGGTTGGAGGCCGAGGGCGACGTCGACCGGCTCGCGGACGATCTTCTCCGGGGTGTCGTGGGCGACCTTCTCGATCTCCACGCCGCCTTCGGTGGAGGCCATGACGACCGGCCGCTTGGCGTTGCGGTCCACGGCCAGCCCGAGGTACAGCTCGCGGGCGATCTCGTGGCCGACGGTGACGAGCACCTTCTTGATCGCCTGGCCGTCGGGCCCGGTCTGATACGTCACCAGGGTCTTGCCCAGAAGGCTGGCCGCGGCCTTCTCGGCCTCGGCCCTGGACTTGACCAGTTGGACCCCCTTGGGCATGCCGTCGGGCCGGGGCTTCCGCCCGCTGGCGACGTCCAGGGCCAGCGCCCGATCGACGTCGGGCCCCACCGCGACCCCCTTGCCGCGGCCGCCGGCGTGGACCTGGGCCTTGACGACGATCAGGCCGCCGCCCAGCTCGTCGTAAGCCCTGGCCGCCTCCGCCGGCGTCGACGCGACGATCCCGGCGGGGACCGCCACCCCGGCCTTCGCGAGCAACTCCTTGGCCTGGTACTCGTGAACCTTCATAAGCCAACCGCCCCATGGTCCCAAAAGAGAAAGAACGGGCGCGGCGCGCATCGCCGCCCTCGGCCGTCGAAACCTCTCGGCGGTCGATCACGGCGTCGATTCTACCCGCGCGCCCCTCCCCAATGCCATAAGGCGACGCTGGCGCGACCCGACGACCGGCCGGAAACGCGCGACCCGATCGGCGACGGTACTCTGGGCGGCAAGGCCGTCACGCCGGCGTTTCCAATCGCATCGCCGATCGGCGGAGGCGCCGTCGGCTCGTCGCGCGGGCGATCCGTCTTCCGCCGTCGCGGCGGGGTCCGGTAGGATGGGGGCCTGGGACGGGATCGGACGGACCTGGGAGTCGAACTCGACGATGAAAATCCTCCTGGCCAACCCCCGAGGCTTCTGCGCGGGGGTCAACATGGCGATCGAATGCCTTGAGCGGGCGCTGGCGTTCTTCGGGCCGCCGGTGTACGTCTATCACGAGATCGTCCACAACAAGTACGTCGTCAGCCGCTTCTCCAGCCAGGGGGTCGTCTTCGTCGACGCGATCGACGACGTGCCGGAGGGTTCGACGCTTCTCTTCAGCGCCCACGGGGTCTCCCCCGAGGTCCGCGCCCAGGCCAGGGCCCGCAAGCTGACCGCCATCGACGCCACCTGCCCACTGGTCATCAAGGTGCATCTGGAGGCGATCAAGTACGCCAAGGCCGGCTACACCATCGTCTTGATCGGTCACGAGGGGCACGACGAGGTCGTCGGCACCATGGGCGAGGCCCCCGAGCGGATCGTCCTGGTGGAGACCGCCGAGGACGTCGAGGCGCTTGAAGTCGCCGATCCGGCCAAGGTGGCGTACCTCACCCAGACGACGCTGAGCATCGACGACGCCAACGTGGTGATCGCGGCGTTGCGCAAGAAGTTCCCCGACATCGACAGCCCGGCCAAGGGGGACATCTGCTACGCCACCCAGAACCGCCAGGGGGCCGTCCGGGAGTTGGCCGCCCGCGCCGACGTGGTTTTGGTTTTGGGGAGCCAGAACAGCTCCAACAGCCGCCGGCTGGCCGAGATCGCCAGGTCGCTGAAGGCGCCGTCGCACCTGATCGACGGCGTCGCCGAGATCCGCCCCGAGTGGTTCGACGGCGTGGAGACCGTCCTGGTCACCGCCGGCGCGAGCGCTCCGGAAGACGTCGTCCAGGAGTGCGTCGAGTACCTTCAGCGGACCTTCGGCGCGAAATTCGAGGAGGCCGTCGTCCGCGAGGAGGACGTCCACTTCCCGCTCCCCAAGTCGCTCCGCGAGTTGATCGACGACGCCGAACCCGCGCAAACCGCCGGGCGGTCGTGAGCGGTCGGCGGAGGCCAAAAGCGCCCCGTCCGCCCGGATTCAATCCACAGATTACTCAGATTAACGCAGATTTAATAGAAATATTGAAAAAATCTGTGTTAATCTGAGTAATCTGTGGATGTTTTCTCTTCCCTCAACCCGCCGTGAAGCCCCCCCGGCCGGGGTCGAGGCCCTCGAAGGGGTCGCGATCCGGGGGGAAGTCGTTGGGGTCGGAGGGGTCGCCCCCGTCGGCGTCGCCGCGGAGGATCTCGTCGTTGAGGCTTCGGAAGGCGGCGACCACCAGGGCCGTGGCCTGGACCAGGCAGATGGCGTGGATGACGTCGCTGGCCAGCCAGAGCAATTGGGCGTTGAGGGTCATCCAGGGGTTGCGCTGAAGCGGCCAGCCCGCCTGGAGGTTGGTCGTCTCGAAGAACAACAGCAGCCAGACCACCGCGCCGGAGGCGGCCAGCGAGCGGGTGGACCGCGCCGACTCCTCCGCCGAGTCCACCCCCAGATGGGCGAGGATCTCGCCGGAGAGCCCCGCCAAGAGCGCGAACTGGGGCCAGCCCAGGGCGGCGCCGAGTTGCATCCTGAAGAAGGCGTGGGGCCCTCGGAAATTGGGGTCGCCCAGGTCGAGGAACCAGCAGCCGACGTCGACCAGGCACATCGTCATCAACAGTCCGGCGCGGCGACGCCAGGCGGGGGCTTCCCAGGCGGCCCAGAGCAGGGCCGAGCCCGTCAAGGTGGTCCACGGCGCGGCGGTCCCCACCAGGGTCGCCATTCCGGATTCCCGCATCCACGACCAGAACTGGAACTGCAACGGCCGTCCCAACAGTCGCAGGACCAGTCCCGGAAGGTCCACGGCGCAGACGAGGATCAAGCCGGCGGCCAGCAGGAACATGCCCAGGCGGCTGAGTCGATAAGCCTTCGCGAAGTCGATCGCGCGGTCGTTCATGGAACGTCCCGGCCGATGAAGAGGGTTCGGAAGACGCCCGCGACGACGAGGGGAGGGACGCCACGACCCATCGTATCGCCGCGGCCGGAGGAATCCAAGGGTTCGACTTCGGGTCAGTCGTACTCCAGGAAGGCCCGATTCCCCCACAATCCCGGAGCGTCCGCCGCTCGCGCCAGGTCGACCAGGACGGTCAGGGCGTTGCGCGGCTGAAGGTCGACGGCGTCGACGACCAGCCAGCCGTCCTCGTCGCGAAAGGAGACCGGCGCGTCGTTGAGTTCGATCGCGACGACCCCGGCGAAGCCGCGCAGCCGGATCCGGGGCGAGGCGTCCGGATCCACGCCGGGGGCTCGGCCGAAGCGACGAACGAGCCGGACCCGCGCCGGCGGGCGGCCCTCGGGCCAGGCGACGGCGGACCAGTCCAGAGGCAGGCCGAGGCGCAAGGCCGGCCCCGGCGCGTCGGCGTCGAACGCCTCCCAGGCCGCTCGAATGTTGATGGCGTGCATGGTCGTGGGCCCGGATGACCGGCGCGGGGCGTGGAAGCCGGACGATCGGCGAATTCCGCAATGGTATGGTCGCGACGGTCGATAAGAAGTATAGTCGCGTTCCACGCCGAGTCATCCTCGACTCGAGTACGGTTCCGCGCGTCGGCCGGGGGAGGGCGGCGCTTTCCCGATCGCGCGTTCGATGCTTGCTTCTTCCTTCCGCGGGGCCTCGCGAGCGGCGGGTCCGACGCCGCGCCTCGTCGCCACGACAATTGAGAGAATCAAAGCCGCATGGCCGTCACCAATGGCGAGATCGGCGGGTCCCGCCGGGCGATCTCCGAGCCCCTGACGTCGACCCAGAGCAACGGGCAGCCCCACATCGCGCCGCGGACGCGCTCGTTGACCGGGGTCCAGATCCTCGGCACCGGTAGTTACGTCCCGGAGGACGTCGTCAGCAATCTGGACCTTCAGGACAGGCTGGGCTTCGATCCGGAATGGATCGTCAACCGCACCGGCATCCATCAGCGGCATTTCGCGCCGCCGCACCAGGCCACCAGCGACCTGTGCGTCCACGCGGCGAGCCGCTGCCTGGAGGACGCCGGCTGCGACCCGGCCGACGTCGACATGCTGGTGCTGGCGACCTTCACCCCCGACATGGCGTTTCCGGCCACCGCCAACCTGGTGCAGGACCGGCTGAAGCTCAACTGCGCCGGATTCGACGTCCAGGCCGCCTGCGCCGGGTTCGTCTTCGCCCTGGTGATCGGCTCGCAGTTCGTGGCCACCGGCAACAGTCGGCGTTGCCTGGTCGTCGGCGGCGACTGCAACAGCCGGGTCATCAACCCCGGCGATCAGAAGTCGTACCCGCTTTTCGGCGACGGCGCCGGCGCGGTGCTTCTGGGGGCGGGCTCGCGGGAGCAGGGGATGGTCGCCTATCAGATCGGCTCCGACGGTTCGGGCGCCGAGCTGTTGACGAAGCCCGCGGGGGGGAGCAGGCTGCCGGCCTCGGCCGAGACGCTGGAGCGGGAGCTGCACTACCTGACGATGGACGGCCGGGCGATCTTCAAGTGGGCCGTGCGGATCCTGGCCGACTCCTCGCTGACGGTGCTGGACCACGCCGGGCTGGGCGTCGGCGACGTCCGCTGGTTCGTCCCCCATCAGGCCAACGTGCGGATCATCCACTCCGCCAGCGACGTTCTGGGCTTCCATCGCGACTCGGTGTACAAGAACCTGGAGCGTTACGGCAACACCTCGGCCGGCTCGGTCCCGATCGCGCTGGACGAACTCAATCGCGCCGGCAAGCTGCGATCGGGCGACCTGGTTTTGACCTCGGGCTTCGGCGCCGGGCTCAACTGGGGGACGATCCTCTTCCGCTGGTGAGCCGGTTCCAGCGACGGCTGGAAACGGGCGAGGCGTCCCGGCCGAGGGTTCGGCGGGGACGCCTCGCGCGCGTCGCGGTCGGGCGCGGTCGGGTCAACGGATCGGCGAGTTGGGGGCGATGGGGAGTCGCCCGGCCTTGCGGCGGGCGAAGACGCCGGCGGCGGACTGGCCCAGGGCGTCGCGACCGCCGGTGTGGTACGCCTTGCCGGCGACGACGCCGGTGATCGAGCCGTCGCGGACCACCGGCTGGGTGGGGTTGAGGTCGGCCGAGGCGGTCACCGTGCTGTTGATGAGGTCGCCGTTCTGCTTGTAGGCGGCGATCCGGGCGCCCCGGCGGGCGGCTTGCAGGCCCTGAAGGTGGGCCTGGTAGTCGTAGCCGCTGGCGATGGCGCTGTTGAGCAGGTTGCCGTCGACGTTGGCGTGGCCGATCGACCCGGTGGTGGTGATCGACGAGTTGGTCATCGCCATGCCGGGGACGGTGGTGGGGGTCGGCGTGTTTTGCGTCCAGAGCGGGACCAGGTCGGGCCGCTGGGCGTAAATCGCCGAGAGGTTGGCGGCGCGGGCGGACAGGCCGTCGATGTTCCGGGCGCGGACGGCGCCGGCGATGAGGCCGGCGGCGCCGTAGCCGGTGGAGCCCTCGGGGATGCCGTACATGGTCGCGGGCAGGGGGATGGCGCGGGTCTCGGGGTTCAGTTCGGTGCCCGGCACCTGGGCGGTGGCGGTGAAGACGCCCGTCGGATCGCCCAGGCCGCGGTTGAACCGGAGGCGGCGGATCGGGCCGTTGACGTCCAGCGCCACGCCGTCGGCGTTGCCGCCGAACGTGGCCGAGCCGAGCCGGCTCAGGCCGCTGTCGGCCGACGTGAACGGCGCGGTGTCGCGCTGGGCGGTGAAGTTCCGGGCCGAGCCGCGGACGTTGAGCCGGTTGATCGCCACGGTCTGAAGCGACGTCCGGCCGGTCGTGCCGACGACGTTGTACTGGTACTGATAGGCGGCCGGGGGCGGACCCGAGACCGGGTAGCCCCTCCACTCGTTGATCGACGTCTGGATCGTGACGGCGCCGCCGCTCGCGTCGTCGGTCGGGACCGTCGTCGCCCTGCGGCTGAAGGGGCGGGTCTGCTGCTGGGAGTCGATGACGTAGTTGGGCGCGAAGGCCGACTGGCTGGCCGAGACGATGTCGAAGCTTTGCAGGACGCCGTTGACGACGAACTGGACGGAGGGGGTCGTCTGCGGAGCCCTGGGGATCTCCGTACTGGCCGTGCTGAAGACCGAGTTGTAGATCGAGTTGAGCTTGATCGAGGTCTTGACCTTGCTCGGATGGTTCGTCTGGCCGATCTGGATCAGATAGGGCGTGGGGTTCGCGTCGGTGTCGAACAGGCCGATGACGTCGTGGAACTCCAGCGCGCGCGCGCCGCCCAGAAGCAAGATCCCGGTGGGGTTGGCGCTGGCGGGAGTGACCATGCTGGTCAGGTCGAAGCCGTTGAGGACCACGGAGTTGACGCCGTCGGCGGCGATCAGGCGGTTGAACCGGACGGTGCCGCTGGTGAGGGTCTGGGCCGAGGCGGTGGTGGAGCCGGTGACGTAGGTGGTGTTGAGGTTGGAGCCGACGATCTGGATCGTGTCGATGTCGTCGTCGAGATGGCCGTCGTTGGGGGTGGTGTCGGTGACGATGGCGTAGCCGGGGCCGTGGACGGTGATGGTCCACTGGTTCCCCTGGCGATCCATCCCCGTGACGATCTTGCCCTGGTTGGAGACCAGGGCGCCGTCGACGTCGTGGGCGCGATACAGCGCGGCGGCCGCGAGCGAGCCCTCGCGAGTGTTGGTGGCCGGGTTGCGGACGTACAGATCGGTCGGGACGTACGGCATCAACCACGGCGAAATGGTCGCCGTGAGGAGTTGTCGAGGCTCCAGCGCCTCGACGCTCCGGAACCGACCGCGACCGGCCGCCGCGCGTCGGCCGGCCCCTCTCCGCTTGCTATCCATGGAAGACTCCCTTCCCCAGCGGCCCGAGATCCGGGCGTTCCCCGGTCGCCAGACCGAGGCGCGCCGTCGCGGCGGGCCGCCCTCCATGACTTGATTGACCATCCGGCCGAACCGACCGCCGCGCCAATCGCCGCGCGGCCCATCCCCGACGCGGGGCCTGGAGCGCGTCGCGCCGCGATTCGCTTACGATTCTCTTGTTCGGCGACGGCCGCGCGGCGACTTCATGCGCCGCGGGAAGATGGAAGGTCCTGGGAAACGAGGGAATCGAGGGAAGCGGCCGGGCCGGTTACGCCGAAGGGGTCGGCTGAAGCTGTGAGACCGCCTGGGCCTCGTCATCGACGATGGTGAAGTAGCGGTCGAGCTTCATGACCTTGAGGAGGTCGTGGACGGGGGGCTGAAGGCCGAAGAGGGCGATCTTCCCTTCCTGGGTCTCGATCTTCCGCTTGAGGCCGACCAGGATGGCGACGCCGGAGCTGGAGAGGTAGTCGATTTTGCGCATGTCGAGCGCGGCGCGGGGCTCGGGGCGATCCTGGACGAGTTCGAACAGCGAGTCCCGCATGGGGGTGTTTCGAAAGTCGTTGAGTCCGGAGGCGTCCGTGAACGCGACGATCAAGACGCCCGTCTCGTCGCGCGTGGTGTACAGGCTCATGACGACGATCACCCTTCCGACGGCTCGCCCCGGCCTTGCCGTCTTGATTCCGACCGGGGGACCAAACGCGGGACGTAGAGAGCTTCCGCCCCATTTTAACGCACGGATTTCCCCATGTGCAAATGGGAAGCGGGGGAGATCGTCAACTCTCCGGAAATGGCGGCCGAGGGCCCATCGCTTTTTCAGCCCGCCGTGGCGAGCCTCGCCTTCTCCCCTTGAGGGAGAAGGTGGCCCGAAGGGCCGGATGAGGGGTCG
>CALCIB010000127.1 GCA_937907525.1 uncultured Planctomycetales bacterium
TTGCCTTGAGGGAGAAGGTGGCCCGAAGGGCCGGATGAGGGGTCGACCGGCGTCGCGTCTCGGGGAAGACCCTGGATTCCAAAGGCTCCCGGTTTCGCCACCCCTCATCCGGCCTTCGGCCACCTTCTCCCTCAAGGGGAGAAGGCCGTTTGGCGACGGCTCGCGAGGGTCGCGGCGCTTCGGAAGGAGCGTCGGGTCGGGATGACGCAAACCCGGGGCGCCTCCGAAGCGCGACGACCCTCACCCGGCCCTTCGGGCCACCCTCTCCCGGCGGGAGAGGGGACGGCGCGTCCGGACCTTGACATCTACGTTTTGTCTAGTACGATGTGAAACGTTGATACTTCTCAATCAGTACGTCCCGCCCGCGAGACGCGGGCCGACCCCCCCGGAGGCCGCCATGTCCGACGTCCCGCCGACGCCGAGGGAGCTGGAGGCGCTGAAGGTCCTGTGGCGCAAGGGGCCCGCGACGGCGCGCGAGGTCCACGAGGCGATCGGCGCCGGGGAGGAGGGGCTGGCGTACACCACGGTCCTGAGCCTCTTGCAGACGATGGAGCGCAAGGGGCTGGCGGGCCACGAGCCCGCGGGGAGGGCGCACGCCTACTTCGCCAAGGTCCGCCGCGACGCCGTCCTCGGCCGCCTCGCCGCCGACTTCCTGGACCTGGCCTTCGACGGCTCGCTGGCCGAGTGCGTCGCGCTGGCCCTCCAGGCCCGCAAGCCCGACGCCGCCGAGTTGGACGCGATCGAGCAAGCGATCGCCGCGGCCCGCGAGGCCGCCCGCCCTCGCGGACGGAAGAAGGGCCGGGGATGATCGACGAGTTCGAGACGCGGCCCCGCCGGGGCCTATGGGCGGCGGTCGGGGCGCGTTAGAGTCGCGGCGACGGCCGTCCCGCGCCGACGGAGGCGCGGGGTGGGCCGTCCGCGATGGAGGACGTCCCGATGACTCTTCGCCGAATCGTTCCGACGGTCCTGACGATCTGGCTCGCCGCGACCCCCGCGGGGGCCCAGACCGACGTGGTTCACGTCGCCCCCGACGGGCCGGTCGCCTCGCTCCGGCAGGCGCGCGACCGCGTCCGGGAGCTTCGCGAGGGGGAGCGGAAGCCCGTCACGATCCGCTTCGCCGCCGGGACCTACCGCGTCGCCGAGCCGGTCGTCTTCGAGCCCCGGGACGGCGCCGCGACCTACGAGGCCGAGCCCGGCGCGACGGTCGTCATCGACGGCGGCCGGGAGATCCAGGGCTTCTCCGTCACCCCCGACGGCCTCTGGACCGCCAAAATTCCCGACGCCGCCGCCGGCGGCAAGCCGTTCGAACAGCTTTACGTCAACGGCCGCCGCGCCGTCCGGGCGCGGACCCCGAACGAGGGATATCTTTACATTCGCAAGCAACTGGCCGCGGGCGAGGCCGTCCCGGGCAAGCCCGGCCAGGACCTTCGCCGCGGGTTCGTCGCCGACCGCGACGACCTGAAGGCGTTCGCGGGGCTCTCCCCCGACCAGCTCAAGGACGCCAACGTCGTCGTTTATCACTCGTGGGAGGTCTCGCGGCATCGCGTCGAGTCGATCGACCCGGCCGCCGGTAACGTCGTCCTCACCGGCCCGGCCCCGTGGGCGTTCCTCAACTGGGGGTCCAACCAGCGCTATCACGTCGAGAACGTCCGCTCGGCCCTCGACCAACCCGGCGAGTGGTTCCTCGACCGCGACGGAACCTTGCTTTACAAGCCGCTCCCCGGCGAGGACGTCGCCAAGGCCCAGGTGGTCGCGCCCGTCGCCGAGGCGTTCCTGACGATCCAGGGCGATCCCGACGCGGGAAAGCTCGTGGAGGACCTGGCGTTCCGCGGCCTGACCTTCCGGCACTCGGCCTACGCGCTGCCGCCGCAAGGCCACGCCGACGGCCAGGCCGAGGTGACCGTCCCGTCCGTCGTCACCGTCGACGGAGCCAGGCGCGTGGAATTGAAGGACTGTCGAATCGAGCATACCGGCTCCCACGGCGTCTGGTTCCGCCGCGGCTGCTCGGACTGCAAGGTCGAGCGCTGCGCCCTCACGGACCTAGGCGCGGGGGGCGTCCGGATCGGCGAGACCTCCATGCCCGCCAAACCCGAACACGACACCGGCCACGTCACGGTCGACGACTGCATCATCCGAGGTTACGGCCAGTTGCACCCCGGCGCGATCGGCGTCTGGATCGGCCAGTCGAGTGATAATAAAATCACCCACAACGACATCGCCGACGGCTTCTACACCGCCGTCTCCGTGGGCTGGTCGTGGGGATACGCCCCGACGAATTGCAAACGGAACGCGATCGAATACAACCGCCTGCACCACATCGGCCGCAACGTCCTCAGCGACATGGGGGGCGTCTACACCCTGGGACTCTCCGAGGGGACCACCGTAAGCCACAACGTCATCCACGACGTCGACTCGTTCAACAAGTCCGGCGCGGGGGGCTGGGGGTTGTACAACGACGAGGGCTCCACCGGCATCGTCCAGGAGGGGAACCTCGTCTGGAACACCACCACGGGAAGCTACCACCAGCACTACGGCCGCGAGAACGTCGTCCGCAACAACATCCTGGCGTTCAGCAAGTACGGCCAGATCATGCGGAGTCGGATCGAGGACCACCTCTCGTTCACCGTCGAGAAGAACGTCGTGATCTGGGAGGGCGGCCCGCTTCTGACCGGCCAGTGGACCGACCGCAAGGGTTTCTTCCGTCTGGACTCGAATCTCTATTACGAAGCCTCCGGCGCGAAGGTGGAATTCCCCGGCGGCCTGTCCCTGGACCAGTGGCGGAGGGAGACCGGCCAGGACGTGTACTCGAAGATCGCCGATCCCAAATTCGCGGACGCGGAGAACCACGACTTCCGACTGAAGCCGGACAGCCCCGCCTTCGCCCTGGGATTCCAGGAGTTCGACCCCTCCAGGGCCGGCGTCCGGGGCTCCGGCGCCTGGCGGGCCGAGGCCCACGCCCCCCTGCCCGCCTCCACCCCCGCGCCGGAGCCGCCGCCGTTGGCGACGTCGGAGGATTTCGAGTCGGTCGCGCCGGGCGTCCATGGGCCGGAGTTCGCGTCGCTGTCCCACGGCGGCCGTCCCGAGTTGGTGGTCGTCACCGAGGAGACCGCGGCGTCGGGACGGCGGAGTTTGAAGATCGCCGACGCGGCCGAGTTGAAAAACGGGTTCGACCCGCACTTTTTCTATTCGCCGGCGTACAAGCGGGGTCTGGCGACCTGTTCGTTCGCGATCCGCCTGGAACCGGGGGCCGTCTTTTACCACGAATGGCGCGACCGCGCGAGCCCGTATCGGGTCGGCCCGAGCCTCTGGTTCCGCGACGGCGAGCTGATCGTCGACGGTCAGGCCCCGGTGGACGTTCCGACCGGGAAATGGCTGCGGGTGAAGGTGGAGTCGCGACTGAAGGGAGACCGCCCGACGTGGAGCCTCGCCGTCGAGATCCCAGGCGCGAAGGCCGTGAACCTCAAGGGCCTGCCCGTGTCCAAGGGGTGGAAGTCGGTCGACTGGGTCGGCTTCGTCAGCCCCGCCGAACGCCCGACGACCGTCTACCTGGACGACCTGGACCTGAACGTGAAGCCGTGACCGGGCGGCGCGGCCCGAATCCCGAGGGAAATAAGAAATAAGCCGAAGCCGCGAAAAAAAAGCGGCGCGGGGTCCGGGCCGACTTGTAACGGTCGCGTCGAATCGGTATGTTGCCTTACGATCCATGATTTTATCGGGTCGCGGGCGTCGTCCCGGATTGGTAATTCGGAGTGGTCGCGGGAGTTTGACGATCGTCGTCAAGGGGTGCGTGATGTCGTCTTCAGCCGTCAACCGCGGGCGCGGGCCGGGAGCGTGGGTCGTCCTCGCGCTTCTGGGCTGGCTGTCGCTCGCGACGGGGGCGAGGGCGCATTGCGGATCCTGGGCGACGTCGGCCGCCGCGACGCGCGATCCGACCGCGGGCCTGGAGGTGGCGGCGCTTTTGGGCGCCGTCGAGGACGACCCCTCGCCGACTTGCCGCGGCCCCTATTGCTCGCGATCCGAGCCCACGCCACTGCCCGGCCGGGTCGCGGAATCGCTCGCCAACCCCGGCGACGCCCTGGCCGTCGTCGCGGCCCTCCCCGCCGTTCCCTCCTCGTCCGGGCGGCCTCGCGTCCTCGACGAGGCGCTCCCCTCCCCTCGCGCGGTTTCCGGAGTCTTCCACCCCCCTCGACGTCGCTTCTGATCGAGCCGTCCGCCTCACGCCTCCCACTCACTCCGCGCGCCGCGAGCGCGTCGCGCGGCCTCGAGGAGACCGATCATGAAGAACGCGATGAATCCTGGTTCGTTCGAAGCCGCCCTGACCACCGCCGACGACGTCGTAACCCGCCTGGGTACCCTGGCCGTCCTCTGCGGCTGCCTGCTGGCCCTTGTCTTCGTGATGTTCTGATTCCGGCCGCTTCCCTCTTACTTGGAAGCGCCTTCGAGACCCCGCGGCCTCGGCGGCGCTTTCCAGGTTTTCCGCCGAACCGGGCGGGGGCGTCGATGCAAACCGGAGGGACGCCGCATGTTGGAACGTCTGGATGACGCGCCCTGGGCGGAGATCGAACACGCCTATGGAACGGCCGAGGACGTGCCGGATCTCCTCCGGGCGCTGCTCGACCCGGACGAGGAGGTTCGCGAGGAGGCCCTGGAGGAGTTGTACGGCAACGTCTTCCACCAGGGGACGCGGTTCCCGGCGGCGGCTTACGTCGTCCCCTTCCTCATTGAGATGTGCGCGAGCCCGGACGTTCCCGACCGGGGCGCGCTGCTTCGCTACTGGGGAAGTTTGATAACCGGATTCTTCTCCGTCCGGGAGCGACCGACCTGGGGCGACGGGGAGCAAGCCTACCTCGACGGCGGGCCCGTGGAGGCCGACGACGACGGTTGCGCGGAGGTCCTTCACCGCGTCTACCGGGAGTCGCTCAAGGGGCGCGGGCTGCTTCCGGACCTGCTGATCGACGCGGACCCCGCCGTCCGCGCGGGCGCGGCCTGGGTGGTGGCCTGCCTGCCGACGGTCGCGGGGGAATCGGTCCCGGCGCTTACGGCCCGGCTGAACGTCGAGCCCTCGGAATGGGTCCGCGCGGCGATCGCGTTCGCGCTGGGCGAACTCGGGGCCGCGGGGCCGTTGCGCCGCGCGCTGGCCGAAGAGCAGTCGGCCGCCGTCCGCTGCATGGCGGCCTGCGAGTTGGCCCGGATCGAACCGTCGGACGACTTGATCGAGCCGCTTTTGCGATTCGTCGCCGAGCCGATCGAGGGTTACGCGAACGTCCCCGGCGCCGGGGGCGAATCGGCGGGCGACGCGGCGTTCGCCATTTCCCTGCTCTCTCCGGATGCCCGCCGCGCGGCGATCCCCGCGCTGTTCGACCGGCTCGGCCGGACGCGCTCGTTCGACACCATGCCGCTGGTGGAGTCGATCCTCTCCGCCGCGTTCCCGCCGCGCCCGGATCGCGTCGAGACGTTGACCGATCTTCAACGCGACGTCCTCGCCCGCCTGGTGGACGTCGAGGAACACTGGTCGATCGGCAATCTCCATTGGGTCTTCGAGTCGCGCGGGCTGCCGTCGAATCGCAAGGCGTGCGCCCGCCTCGTCGGGGTCAAGGTCGCTCGCGACGAGGCGCTGGACGACTTAAGGTTCGCGCTGGCTCACGCCGAGATGGGGACGGGGTTCTTCGGCAAGGCGAGGGAAGGGATCCTCAAGGCGCTGGAGGCCGACCCCGCCGTCTTCGAGCGCGCCCCGGCCTCGGCCGAAAGCTGGCTCTTGTGCGCCCGGGCGTTCGCGGAGACGGAGCCCGACCGCGCGCTCGACGCCTTTCGCCGGGCCGTGGCGATCGACCCGGCCGTCGCGAACCGGATCGAACGGACGGGGCCGCTGATGGACCTTCTGAAAAAGGAAGGCGACGACCTTCCCCCCTCCTGACGCCCCGTCGAAAGCCATCGCGGACAAGCGGACGCGACGCCGGTCGACCCCTCATCCGGCCCTTCGGGCCACCTTCTCCCTCAAGGGGAGAAGGCGGGGATCGTCGTTTGCGCGTCGATATCAGCTTTCCTTGTCCATCGGCCGGACCCAGATGTTGCGGAAGCGGACGGGGTTGCCGTGGTCTTGCAGGAGGATGGGGCCCTTGGGGCCGTGCTTCTGGTAGCGGCCGAGGTCGCGGAAGGCGACGGAGCCGTAGATCTCGGCGTGGTTCTGGACGACCACGCCGTTGACCAGCACGGTGACGTAGGCCGGGATCTCGACCGAGCCGTCGTCCTTGAATTTGGGGGCGGTGAAGAGGATGTCGTAGCTCTGCCACTCGCCGGGGGGGCGCAGGGCGTTGACCAGCGGCGGGTGCTGGCCGTAGACGGCGCCGGCGTGGCCGTCGGCGTAGGTGGGGTTGTCGTAGTTGTCGAGGACCTGGATCTCGTAGCGGCCGAAGATCAACACGCCGCTGTTGCCGCGGCCCTGGTCGTTCCCTTTCGGCGGGTTGGGGGCGGCCCACTCGATATGGATCTGGGCGTCGCCGAACTCCTCGCGGGAGATCAAGGAGCCCGAGCCCCCCTTGGCGACGATGACGCCGTCCTTGACGTTCCAGGTCGGGTCGCCGTGGTCGCCGCGCCACTGCGAGAGGTCCTTGCCGTCGAAGAGGACGACGGCGTCGGCGGGGGCGTCGCCGAGTTTTTCGCCGGGTTTGACGACCGGCGGGTGGGGTCGGTCGGCGTCGTGGACGCGCCACTTGCCGCCGGGGAGGAACGGCGTGTCCTTGTAGCCGGGCTTGTGATCGTCGGCGAGCATGGCGAGGCAGTTCAGGGCCGAGGCCCCCGCGGCGAGCGTCGCGGCGAGGGCGAACAAGAGGCGGCGGGTCGTCATGGCGGACTCCGGGCGGTTGGAACAAGCGCCGATCGAAGGCGGTCTCGACGTCTTTTCGAGGATCGTCGATCCCGCCCCGCCCCACAACCCCCCGCCGAGTCCGGCCGCGGACGGGCTTCTTTCGCGAAGGATCTCGAATCAAGCGTAAATCGGAAACCTGTCGACGGCGACCTCGATGACTTTCAAGAATCGCCGGCCGGGCGTCGTTCCGACGAGTCGATTCCAAAAGCTGAACTCGTACCGGGCCGGGTAGTTGGCCGGGGCGTCGTGAGGCCAGGGATACTCGGGGTTCGGACCGTCGCCGGCCAGGGCGGGGGCGAGCCGCTCCAACTCGTGAGCCAGAGGGGTGGCCGCTCGAATCCAGTGGTGGAGCTGAACGAAGGTGCGAAACCCCAGGGCCGACGCCAGAACCGCGCGCCGCTCGTTCTCGACGAGGCCGAGCCCCCTCAAGAAGTTGACGAAGCCCGCGTGCTTCCTCGGTGGGGGCGAACCGGAGCGCCAAAGGTACGCCTTGGCGAGCTTCTCGGCGATCATCTGGAGATAGTGGAGTTGGTGGCACGGTTCGACGCCGGCCTCGCGGAGCAGATTGAAGACGTGAAGGTCGGAGCGGGCCTGCTCCCACCGGATCTCCTGGTGGGAATTCACCGCGCCGGCTCCGGGGCGAAGTCGACGGCTTCCTCGAGCGTCCATCCCCTGGGAAGCGAGAGCGTTCCTCGATCGATCTCCTCCCATTGCGATGGCGACACGTCCAGGACCAACAGCTTGTGCTCCGCCTCCGACCCGACGTTGAAGCGGAAAACGACCGGCTCGAACATGTCGTCGGTCATCTCGGCGAGCAACTCGTTGACGACGAGCAATCGGATCTCACGATCCGAGGCGTGTTTTGGAAGGTAGAGGATTCTTTGGATTCCAGGATCGAGATCTCGATTCAAGGATACGTATCGTTTCGCCATCCGGTCTCGATCGAACTGGACGACGGCCATGATCGCGTCTCCTCGGTTGACGGGGGTTGTGAAGCGGGATCGTGACGATGCGCGTCCCGTCGGACATCACGACGTGTTTCCCCCGGCGGCGGACGTGGAAACCGACCTTTTCCAGGGCGCGGACGGCGTCTAGGTGGTTGACGCCCGGAACCTTGGGCATGGTTAAACGGAGACCTCGACCTCGCGGACCTCGGCCTCGGCGGCCACTTCGAGGTACTCGCGGATGGCCTCGGCGATGTTCCGAAGCGCCTCGGCCTCGGTCTCCCCCTGGGAGCAGCACCCCGGAAGGCCGGGCACCCAGACGCTGTAGCCCTCTTCCGAACGATGAAGCGCGACCTTGTAAATCATCGCGGACCTCCCGTGTCCAGTTTATCGCGTCCGCGCCGGACGGGACAAGTCGGCGCGGCATTGAGAAACGCCATGGACGGGGGAACCCCTCCGCCTGGCAAACGGGTTCGCCAGGCCCGACCGTGGATCATTGAACCGAGACTTCTTGGGAGCGGCGCGCGATCCGCGACATCGCGAGGTTGGGGCCGATTCAATCGGCTTCTCGTAGCGAGGGCAACGATTGCGGCGAGATTTGTCCTTGGCACAACAGCGACAAATACGACGCCAAGAGCCGTTCGTCGAAATTGGCGGAGTCGGCAAGAAATGGGACCGCCTCTTCAAAGGCGTGCTGAACGTGTTCCGGGGTGGACTTGGGCCAAATCCGAAACCGATCGATTCTGGGTTCGTCGTCTGGTATATATGTTTGAATCTAAACGAGGTCGTCGCTTCTCCGTTGAAGGCGGCTTCGATGAATCGCTTTCTTGATACCCATAAACAGTCAAATGAATTCGGATCGCCTTTGACGTCTCTCTTGTCGGCCGCCAAAAGTACTTCGTGATACGGAAAATCATCAAGAATCAATTCGATACGCTTTGATTTAAATTGTCCCAATCCAAGGAGCCGTTCGAGATCGTCGCGCTCAAAAACAAGTCCGTCTAGGCCGCGCAGCCAACATTGCATGACGGCGAAGGTGGCGGCCGCGCGGTGTTGACGTCGAGCGCCTTCGCGAAAATCGATTTGTTACATCTCGGTTCCTCGATCAAAACACATGCACGCCCGAGGAGGGGCCTCGCGCTGGGTTGGGTTCGTCTGATGGTCGAAATTCTATCCAATTATAAAGATCAACTCGTGTCATTCAATTGGGAATCCGTTGCGTCGCCGCGAATTTCGCGTCCTTGAGAGGGGGGCATCCGCGATGGATCACGAATCAAGCGTAAATCGGGAACCTGTCGACGGCGATCTCGACGACTTTCGAGAATTGACGTCCCGATCCCGACTCGCCAAGCCATTTCCAAAGATCGAATCGATAACCGGCCGGGTATTCTACGGGGGCGTCGTGCGGCCAGGGGTATTCGGGGTTCGGGCCGTCGCCGGCCAGGGCGGGGGCCAGCTTCTCCAGGTCATACGCCCTGGGGGAGACGTGTCGTATCCAGGTCTGGAACTGCTTGAACTCGCGGAACTCGAAGGTCGCGGCGACGAGGGCCTGGCGCGACCCGCCGGTGCCGCCCAGGGCTTTCAGGAATGAGACGAGGCCCGCGTGCTTCTTGGCGGGAGGGGCTCCGGTTCGCCAAAAATACGCCTTGGCGATCTTCTCCCCGGCCATCTGGAGGTAGTGGAGTTGATGGCACGGCGCGACCGCGTTGCGGCGAAGCAGGCGGAGGACGTCGAGGTCGGATCGGGCCTGCCTCCACCACGTCGCCTGGCTCGGGTTCACTGGCCGCGCCTCCGGTTGAAGGCGATCGCGCCTTCAAGCGCCCAGCCTTTTGGAAGCGGGATTTCCCCGCGGGAGATGGCCTCCCACTGTCTCGGCGTCACGTCCAGGACGAGCAGCTTGTGCTCCTCCTCGGCGCCGACGTCGACGCCGTAGTCGAGCGGTTCGAGCGACTCGTCGGTCATGTCCGCGATCAGGGTGTTGACCTCGAGAAGTCGAATTTCACGGTCGGGCGCGTCGGCGGGGAGGTAGTAGACCGTCCGCGCCCCCGGATCGACCTTGAGGTGTTGGTAGGCGTACCACTTCGCCTTGGAATCGCGGTCGAATTGCACGACGGCCATGATCGAACCTCCTCCCCGCGCTTGACCTCGCGAACCGAGCCGCGAGTACGGTTGAGAAACCGAACTGGCAAGGCGCGCTAGAATTCGCCCACGAGGTCGTCGTCGTCGTCCGGCGTGCATTCCAGGACTTCCGCGTCACGGAGCGTCCATCCCCTCGGAAGGTGGCGTTCACTCTGGTAAAGGGCCTCCCACCGACTCGGAGTCACGTTCAGAACGACCAGCTTGTGCTTCGACTCAGACCCGGCGCCCATGCCGAAGTCGATCGATTCCAGCGATCCAACGTCCGTGTCGTCGAAGCCGGAAAGTCCTCTCACCACCAGGAGGCGGATTTCACGCTCTGGCGCGTTTCCGGGGAGGTGAAGGATCAACTGGATTTGCGGATCGGTCTCGCGATACATCGATGCGTACCGTTTCGCGGCTTGGACTCGATCGAACGGAACGTCGGCCATGATCACGTCTCCTCGCCCGACCCCCCCGCCGACTCGTCGCGGAGGTCAGGCCCCGGCGGGTTGTCTGGGGGCGGGGGCGCCGCGAAGGATGCCTTCCGAACTCAAGTCTTCGTCCACGTCGGGCCAATGGACGCCGTATCCGCCTCCGGCGATCCTCCAGTTCGCCCGCTGCCCCGGGGTGGCGTGGAGGAGGCGGGGGTACCAGGCCAGGGGTACGCTCACCGCGCGGCCGTCGAGCAACTCGATCCGCAACTCGTCCTCGCTCACCGCGACGTCCACGATCTTCTCGCCAGGGCTCATGCCTTACGTCTCCCCTCCCAGATGGGTCCGCCAGGCCGCCATCAACGCCGCCTGGTTCTCCGTCAACAGTCGCTCGATCGTCCGAAGCTCGTTCGGCTTGAAACCCAGGTTACGGGCCAGCGCCACCGGATCGAGCCAGAACTTGGCGGACAGGTCGTCACGGTCGACGTGGACGTGTGGCGGCTCGGCCAGGTCGTGACTATAGAAATAGGCCCGCTACGGGCCGGCGCGCAAGACGGTCGGCATCACCGAGCCCCCTGAGTCTCATCGTAGCCGGGGCGCCTTCATGTCGCAAACCTCCGTCCGTCTCGGAATCACGTCCCGTCGCGGTGGTCGAGCATCTCGTGGATGTGGGGGGTGAAGAGGCGGGGCTCCAGGAGGAAGGCGTCGTGGCCCTTGTCGGAGTGGACGGTGATCCAGAGGAAGGGGACCTCGGCCGCCTTCAAGGGGCGGACGAGCTTGCGCTGTTGCTCGCGGTCGAAGATGTGGTCGCTGTCGATGCTGAAGATCAGGAACTCCTGGTCCTTGCAGCGGCGGAAGGCGTCGCGAAGGTCGGTGGCGCGGGCCTCCTTCGCCAGGTCGAACCACTGCCAGGCGTCGAGCAGGCGGAGATAGGAGTTCGCGTCGAACCGCTTCACGAACTTCCGGCCCTGGTGGAGCATGTACGATTCCACCGGATGGTTCATCTCGTACCAGCCGTGCGGCGGCTTCTGGCTGACGATCTCGGCGCGGGCGCGGATGCGGAGCGCCTCGGGGGAGATGAACGTCTTGTGGGCGATCCGGCGCGCCAGGGCCAGGCCCATTTCCGGCCGCGCGCCGGCGTGGTAGTCGCCGCCGTGGAAGTTGGGGTCGGCCTCGATGGCCGTCACCTGCTCGAAGTTCAACAACCGCTGATCGATCGTCGTCTCCACCCCCGCGCCGATCGACACCACGAAATGGACGCGCTCGGGGTGGATCAGGGCCGTCAAGAGCGCCAGGAACCCGCCGATCGACGGGCCGACGACCGCGTGCAGCTTCTCGACGCCCAGGTGGTCCAGCAGCTTCATCTGCGACTCCACCACGTCGCGCATCCGAAGGACCGGGAACGTCGAACCCCACGGCAGGCCGGTGGCCGGGTCGATCGAGGCCGGGCCGGTGGAGCCGTAGCAGCCGCCGAGGTAGTTGGCGCAGACGACGCAGTACTTGTCGGTGTCCAGCGCCTTGCCGGGGCCGATGAAGTCGTCCCACCAGCCGGCGCGCATCTCCTTGGTCCAGCGGCCGTCGAGCCCCGGAACGTGGGCGTTCCAGCCCGCGGCGTGCTGCGAGCCGGTCATCGCGTGGTAAAGCAGGACGACGTTGGAGCGGTCGGCGTTCACCCGGCCGTAGGTCTCATAGGCCAGCGTGAACCGCGGCATCGGCGGCCCGACGCACAAGACCAGCGGGTCCGCCGGGTCGTCGAACTCGAAGAACCGCGTCTGGGTCTCGAAGGCGTGGGTCATGGGGTAAGATCGCGAATGGCTTGGGGAAGCGGCGGGGAGGATCAAGGCTCGATCTTCCAAGCGGCGACGACCCGCCGGATCCCATCGTACCGTTCGTCGTCCATCCGCCAAACCCGCCGCCCCGGTCACGGAGTCGGGGAGGACGGCGAGGACGCGCCGGCAGGGTCGGCGCGATCCGGCTCCGCGGCGTCGAGCGCTTCGAGGGTTCGCTCCCGACCGTCGCGCTGGAGGAGGATTCGGCCGGTGACGTCTCGGACCACGTCCGCGGGGCGACTCCCCTTGGGACCGCGAACGAAGAACGGCGGGCGATCGACCTCGTCCTTCACGGTCACCCGATCGAAGTGGAGGTTGCCGGCCGGACGGCCGGCCAGGTCGGTGCCTTGCAGGTAGAGCGGCGCGAAGAACGAATCATGCCGGGCGCAATCGCGAAACGTCACGTCCTCCAGGTCGATCCGGATCGCGTCGCAGGGATTGAACTGCACCGACAGCCCGGCCATCGCGTCGCCCTCGGCGAGGAAGCGGACGAGCCGAAGCCGGCCCGACGGCGGATCCTCGGGCGCGCTGACGAGGTGGACGGCGTGCTGGGCGTTGCCGCGCGAGACGCAGTCCTCCAGCGTGATCGAGACCGGCCGGGAGCGTCCGGCGAGCGATTGCAGGCAAAGTTGGTAGCCGGTCCCCGCGTTGCCGACGGCCACGCAACGTCTCGCCACGCAATTGACGAGCACGTCGGCCGGGTCGTTGGGCTCGAAATCGACGCCCGCCTGGGGATCCGTCCCGTCCGTGTCGCGCAGCAGGCAATCCTCGATGAGCAAATTCTCGGCGCTGATGACGCTGATCCCCTGGCGGTGGTTGGCGTGGCAATCGACGCCTCGGATCACGACGTCGCGATTGGGGATCTTATCCGACCCGGTGCCGAGGTAAATGCCGTCGCCGCCGGTCTTCTCGATGCGAAGGTTTTCGACCCGCGCGTCGCGACAGCCGAGGAACGCCAGGCCGTGCCGCCATTCCGATCGCTCGTAATCGGCGGACTGGTAATCCTCTTTCCGCATCCGGATGACCGGCGGCTCGCCCGCGTCGTCCTTCTCGCCGCGCACGATCACGCGCTCGCGGTGGTCGAAGGTGAGCAGGCACTCGCCCTTCCCTCGGAAAGCGCCCTTCAGCGCGACGAGTTCCACGCCGCTTTCGAGGACGATTTCCTGCCCGCCGACGCCTGACAGGGGCCCCGTCACCCAGGGCGACGCCTGGCGGTCGATGACGAGCCGCTCGACCTTCGAGTCGATCGCCTTCTGGAGAATGGCCGTGGAATCGTCCGGATCGAACCCCCACCACGACGCGCGGGCCTCGTGGCGACGGCCCTCCAGTACCTCGGCCACCAGCCCCGGACGACTCGGGCCCTCGTCCGCCGCGGTGGCGGTCATCGGCGAAACCGCGGCCAGGAAACTCATCCAGCCCATCGCGAGGGATCGAATCAGAATACGCATGGACGACAGCCTACCGAGCCCCACCACGACGATCAAGAGGCCCGGAGTCCGGCGGATGACCGCGAAGGCCGCCTCGTCCGACGCCGTCGAGGACGTCGTGGAACAGGTCGAGCGGATCGAAGTCGGCCCCCGCCCTCGCGAGCGGGAGCCGGCCTGGGTCCGTCACCCCGCGGCGGCCTGGAGCGCCTGGTCGACGTCGGCGAGGATGTCGTCGACGTGCTCGATGCCGACGGAGAGGCGGACGAGGTCCGGGGTGATGCCCCCCTCGCGTTGTTGTTCCTCGTTGAGCTGGGCGTGGGTCGTGGTGGCCGGGTGGATCGCCAGGCTCTTGGCGTCGCCGACGTTCGCCAGATGGGAGAACAGCTTCAGCGCGTCGATGAACTTCGCCCCCGCCGCCGCGCCCCCCTTGATGCCGAAGATGACCATCGAGCCCCCCTTCCCCTTCAGGTATTTCTTGTTGAGGGCGTTCATCGGGTCGCTCTCAAGACCGGGGTAGCGGACCCAGGCGACGCCGGGATGGGCGCTTAGGTGCTCGGCCACGGCCCGGGCGTTCTGGCAGTGACGCTCCATCCGAAGCGGCAGGGTTTCGATTCCCTGGAGGAACATCCAGGAGTTGTCCGGCGCGATGCAACCGCCCATGTTCCGCAGCGGGACGGTCCGCATCCGCAGGATGTACGCCAGGGGCGCGAGCGGCTCGGGGAGGTCCAGTCCCCAGCGCAGGCCGTTGTAGCTGGTGTCGGGCTCGGTGAACATCGGGTGGTTGCCGCCGGCCCAGTCGAACCGGCCGGCGTCGATCACGATCCCGCCGATCCCCACCCCGTGGCCGCCGAGCCACTTGGTCAGGGCGTGGACGACGATGTCGGCCCCGTAATCGATGGGGCGGGTCAGGTAAGGCGTGCCGAACGTGGAATCGACGATCAACGGCAGGCCGTGGTCGTGGGCGATCCTGGCGACGGCCTCCAGATCGGTCACCTCAAGCGCCGGGTTGGAGACCCCCTCGCAGAACAGGGCGCGGGTGTTGGAGTCGATCGCCCGGGCGTACTCCTCGGGCTTGGTCGAGTCGATCAACTTCACCTTGATCCCCAACCCCGGCATGCTGTCGTGGAACAGGGTGTAGGTGCCGCCGTAGGGGTTGCGGGCCGAAACGATGTTGTCGCCGGCGCGGGCCAGGTTGATCACCGAGTGGAAGATCGCCGACATCCCCGAGGCCACCGCCAGCGCCCCGGCCTCCGGCGCGCCCTCCAGAAGCGCGACCCGCTTCTCCAGGACGTCGCTGGTGGGGTTCATCAGCCGGGTGTAGATGTTCCCCAGCTCGGCGAGCGCGAACAGGTTCTTGGCGTGCTCGGTGTTCTTGAAGACGTAGGAGGTGGTCCGATGCAGCGGCACCCCTCGCGACAGGGTGGTCGGGTCGGGGGCGGCGCCGCCGTGGATGCAGATCGTTTCAAGCTTCATGGGTCGACCGGAAGGGTGCGTGACGGGCGCCGCGGCCTTTGGCCGGGCGCGGGACTGGTCCCGTGCCGTTGGATCATTGGATTAGACCCCATCGCCCCGTCCCAATTCCAGCCCGCTCCGATCGGAGGGGCGGAAACCGGCGCGGCGTCCCGTCGCGACTTAGAGTCTGTCCCATAAGGGCGTCGCGGGCGAAATAACGGCCTTCCCCCCTCGCGGGGGAAGGTGGCCCGAAGGGCCGGATGAGGGGGGGCGAGCCA
>CALCIB010000128.1 GCA_937907525.1 uncultured Planctomycetales bacterium
CCGTTTGGCGACGGCTTGCGAAAAAGTGTCGGGTCGTCAGCCCGCCGGGAGAGGGCGGCCGCGCAGCGGCGGGTGAGGGTCGTGGCGCTTCGCGGGCGCCGTCGGATCAGCGCGCCGCGAAGCCGAGGCGTCTTCGAAGCGCGGCGACCCTCACCCGGCCCTTCGGGCCACCCTCCCCCGGCGGGAGAGGGGACGTCGCGCGTCGCCCTTCATTCTCTCCAAATATTTTGGAACGAACGCCGTAATCATATCCATGCCTCAAGGAGCCCGCCCGTGTCCCCCGACGCCGAGGAACGCGACGAGCCCGCCCCCGACGACGCCGAGCGCGACTTCGCCGACCAGTTGGAGGCGGGCGTCCCGCTCGCCCCGTCGCTCGCGCCGGAGCCGACGCCCGAACCCGTCGATGAACCCGCACCCGAACCCGAATTCATCCCCGAACCCGAGCCGTCGTTCGCGTCCCTGGCGGAGGGTCTTCACGAGGCGCTCGGCAAGCTGGAGGAGCGGATCGGGCGGGGGCTTTCCGGGCTTCAAACCCAGTTCGACCGCGAGGTCCGGGCCGAGGCCGTCCGCGAGCGGATCGTCGACCGGCTCCACGCCGAGTTGCAAGAGTATAAACAGGACTTCCTGCTCAAGGTCCAGCGGCCGATCTTCATCGATCTGATCCAGCTTCACGACGACGTCGGCAAGACGGCCGCCGCCCAACCGCCGGAGGCCGAGGGCTTCCGAGAGACGCTCGGATCGATCCAGACGGCGATCGAGGACGTCCTCTACCGCCAGGGCGTGGAGCCTTACCGCGTCGAGGGGGACGCCTTCGCCCCCCGCCGCCAACGCGCCTTGACCACCGTCCCGACGTCCGATCCGGCCCTGGCCAAGACGGTCGCCGCTCGCCTCCGCGTCGGCTTCCAGTCCGGCGAGAAGATCATCCGCCCCGAAATGGTCTCCGTCCACACGCTCCAACCGACGGCTTGAGCCTGGAAGGCCGGTCGCGCGCCCACGGCGATCACGGGGGGACGGGAATGAACCACAGAGTCACGGAGGACACGGAGAAGAGAGGGAAAGAAGAATTGGATCTCTGAGGTGCCGAGGACGGGGAGGAACGACAGCGGTGAGAGAATTCATCATGGGCCCCGGCGGTCATGAGACGATGGGGTCGGTCAGCGAATCGAATCCATCCCCAATCGCGCCCATCTCGACCATCCTCTCTAGTCTCCGCATTTTCCCCTTCCCTTCTTCTTTCTCTCCTTCTTCTCCTCTCTCTCTTCTCCGTGTCCTCCGTGACTCTGTGGTTCATTCCCCTTCCCCTCCCCGTCATCGGCTCAGCCCAGCGACCATCCCGAGCGGTAGTCGCGGCGGAGCAACGGATCGGCCTCCGGGGCGTTGACGGCCCGAAGCGCCTTGGCGTCCCACTCCAGCTTGCGACCGACGCGGTAGGCGACGTTGCCCAGGTGGTTCGCCTCGGTGAGCGGGCCGGAGTACTGGAAGTCGCAGGTGGTCGGAGCGCCTGTCTTGCAGGCGTGGATCCATTCGGCGTGATGGCCCAGCGACTTGGGGATCGTCGGCTCGGGACGCTTGTAGTCGCGGTACTGGTCCTCCGGGAGCAGGAGGTGGCGGCCGTAGTCGGAGAGCAGCATTCCCTTCTCGCCGACGAACAGCACGCCGCTGTCCCACTTGGGGATGGTCCCTGCGGTCCAGGCGTCGGGCTTCATGGTCCCCTGGTACCAGGCGACGGTCGCGGCGGGCTGGTCGCCGTCGGCCTTGTACTCGTAGACGGCCTTCATGCTGGCCGGCGCGATCTCGGGATGCGCCGGCGGGCCGAACGCCTCGATGGTGGCGGGGGCCTTAAGCCCCAGCGCCCAGAACGGCAGGTCGATCCAGTGGCTCCCCAGGTCGCTCATGGTGCCGTTGCCGAAGTCCCACCAGCGATACCACTTGGGGCCGGGGAAGTAGACTTCGTGGAACGGCCGCTCGGCGACCGGGCCGAGCCAGAGGTCCCAGTCGAGGCCGGCGGGGACGGGGGAGGATTCGGTGGGACGCTCCAGGACGGTGACGATGTCGCCGTGGGCCCTGGCCTCCTCGGGGGACTGGCGGCCCCAGGCGCGGCCGACCCAGACGTGGGCCTCCTTGACCGGGCCGATGGCGCCGGCTCGGATCAGCTCGACGACCCGTCGGTAGTTGTCGCCGGCGTGGATCTGGGTCCCCATCTGGGTGGCGACCCCGGCTTTCCTGGCGGCCTCGCGGATCAAGCGGGCCTCCCAGACGTCGTGGGTGAGCGGCTTTTCGCAGTAGACGTGCTTGCCGAGTTGCAAGGCCGGCAAGGTGGCGAAGGCGTGGGTGTGCTCGGTGGTGCTGACCACGACGGCGTCGTAGCTCTTGAGTTCGTCGAAGAGCCGACGGAAGTCCTTGAACTTGCGCGCCCTGGGATGGGCGGCCGCGGCCCGCTCGACGGCCGGGTCGTAGACGTCGCAGAGGGCGACGACGTCTTCGGAGGCGACGTCGGCCAGGTTGGACGCCCCCCGGCCGCCGACGCCGATGCAGGCGATCGCCAGCTTCTCGTTGAGGTTTCGGCCGCGGACCACGGCCGGGGCCGCGAACGCCCCCAGGGCCGTGGCGATCGTCGCCTGATGGAACCGGCGCCTTGAAAGGGTCGCCGGAGGGGTCGTCTCCCGCCTCGGGGTCGAATCGTCGGACATGCGGACCTCCTCGCCTCGCGACGGGCGTCGTCGGGGTCTCGCGCCCCGCGCGCCTTTTCGAGGCTCACGTCCGAGCATCGCCCACCCCGCGCGCCAATGCAAGCGCGCCGACGGCGGCCGGGAGGAATGACGAATCCGACGACGTCCGCCCGGACGACGTGGTGGGAGGGTCGTCGCCCAGGCGAGAGGGGGAGGGGAAGCCGAGAAGCGCGCGGATCGGTCGCGGCCGGAATCGACCCCGGTCTCAGCGGACGAGCTGAAGCTGCGTCGCGGCGATGAAGCCGTTGAGCATCACCCGGCCCAGGGCGCGCACCGGGCTGCCGTGGCAGATGTTCTCGCCCAGGTCTTCCAGCCAGCCCTCGTCGGGAACCAGCGACGCCTCGGCCTCGACGAACACCAACTCCCGCGGCCGGCCCTTGGGCGCCACCTGAAGCACCACCCGCGAGCCGTCGTCGTCGGCGTGAGGCTCCACCCAGGAGTCGACGATCGCCCCGTTGATCTCGTATACGGATTCCATCCGAGCCTCCCCCTCGTTCCGAGTCGTGGCGGCCGATCCCTCGACGCACGGAAGACCCGTCCCACCGTCGATCACTCGGTCATACGCATCCATCATAGCAGACCCCGGCCATTCGTCAACCGTGACTTCCCCGGCTTTTCAACACGAAGCGGCGCGACGGTCGCCCCCGCGATCCGACTCGCCCTCCAGCCGCGTCCCAACCATTCAACGAAAAAATACGTCGAGCCGCGACCGACGGAAAGGCGAAAACGACGTCGTCGCCTCTCGTCTCCTCCCCGAACGGCGTGGCGATCGCGTTCCGCCAACCTCCCATGTAGGCCGGCGATCGTGCGTCTCTTGACACAATAATGCCTACCATGTCGGAGGACCGACCGGCAACTCTATTTTCTGGCGTCTTTCAAGAAAATAAAAGCAACCGTTCCCGCCCCAGGGATTTTTCGCTTGGTCACGGCGCGGCGGCGCGTCACGATCTTCGGGATCCCGTCGCGGGGACGGTTCCCATCGCGGCGGCCGGGGCGTAGACTTCGACGAGGACGGCGGACGCGCGGGTCGAGGACCGGGAGGCGGACGTGGGATTTCGCGTTGACGTGGAGAAACGAGGTGGGCGTGACGTCTACACGATGCGCGACGACGTCTCGGGGGCGTCGGCGTCGGTGTCGCCGTCCTACGGCTTCAACCTGTTCGACCTCAGGCTCCCGATCGCCGGCGAGCCGCGGCCGGTCGTCGTCTCGGCTCCGGACTTCGCCGAGAATCCCCAGGGGGCCGGGGGCAACGGCGTCCCGATCCTCTTCCCGTTTCCCAACCGGATTCGCGGCGGCGGCTTCGAGTTCCAGGGGAAGCGGTACGCGATCCCGCCCAACCACGGTCCCAACGCCATCCACGGCTTCGCCATCGACGCCCCCTGGGACGTGGTCGAGCACAAGGCGGAGCCGGGCGCCGCGGTCGTGGAGGGAAGGTTCCGGCTCTCGGTCCACGCGCCGGAGCATATCGACCACTGGCCGACCGACGCGGCGCTGCACGTCCGCTACGCACTGGCCGATCGCCAGTTGACCATGACCGTCACCGTCTCCAACCCCACGGCCCGGGATCTTCCCTACGGGTTCGGCATCCACCCGTATTTCCGACTTCCCTTCCCTCCCGGCGGCGATCTCGGGCGGACCCGGATCGTCCTGCCGGCCTCGCGGTACTGGCCCTTGGTCGACTTCCTCCCCACGGGCGAGACCGCCGACGTCGATGATCGGCTCGACTTCCGCCAGGGCAAGCCGATCCGCGGCTTGAAGCTCGACGACGTGCTCACCGGTCTGGAACACGTCGATGGCGCGGGCGTCTGCCGGCTGATCGACGAGGAGAAGGACGCCGAGTTCCAGCTCGTCTACGATTCCTCGTTCCGCGAGCTGGTCGTCTACACTCCGCCGGGGAAGGACGACGTGATCGCCGTGGAGCCGTACACCCAGACCACCGACGCCGTCAACCTGGCCAACCGCGGGATCGCCGCGGGGCTCCGCGTGCTCGGCCACGGCGAGGAGGACGTGCTGCGGCTGGCGATGCGAACCGTCGGCTGACCCGCCCGTCGCCGACGTCCCCTCCGCGCCTGCTCTTGGCCGAGCCCGCCGCCGACGGTTATCCTAGGGATTTGGGACCGCCCGAGAGCCCCGCCCACGACCGCCACGCCCATCGAGGATCAGTCCATGGAGGCTCCCGCCAACGCCACCGGTCCCGACGACGTCGACGCCATGAGGCTCGACGTCCTCCGTCGCGCCGTCGACATCTATCTGAGGATCGCGTACCCCTCCGGCGAGTATCCCGAGGCCGTTCGCCGCCGCGCGACGTGGGACGAATGCGCCGACCCCCGCGAACTACTGTCCAAGCCGCCGTTCGAGCGCGCCGGCAGGGTGCCGGGCTCGCGGACCATGATCTACGCCCTGCGGCTGGGGAATCGCCGCTATCCCCACATGAAGCTGCAATTCCAGCCCTGGGACAACCCCGAGGGCCTGATGCTCTCGGTCAACACCCACGACCAGATCGCCAGCTTCGACCTCGCCCCGGCCGACGCCGACGCCTTCCACCGCCTCCAGGTGGAGAATCAGGAACTCAAGGAAGCCGTCGAACAGGCCTGGGAGGCCGAGGACCTCCCCACCTTCCTCCGCTTCCTCCGCGACTACATCGAAAGTCGCAACGGCGAGGGGGCGGACGGGCCCGAATGAGATCGGACCCGGCCGCGCCTCTCCGAGACGGTCAGTGCGTCGGCCGCGCGACCGGCGTCGGGAACGAGGACGCCGCGCCGCTCCCAGCCAGGTTCGCGTGGACCCACGCCCGCGCCTGCTTCAGGGTCGGCTTCAGCCCGAGCCTCTCCACGGTCGGATAGACGAACTGACGGACGAAGCCCGCGCCCGTGGGCGTCAACGGCCGCCGGACGCGCCTGCGCAACGCGCCGACCCAGGGATCCGTCATGGAGCGGCTTTCCGCCGCCTTCAGGATGGCCCGCAACTCGCCGCGCTGCACTTCGTTGTAGACCTTCAACGCCAGGACGTCCTTCACGTCGACGCCCGTCGCGAAGCACGGGGGGATCGGCCTGCCCGCGGCCAGGAAGTTCATCTTCGTCCTCATGCACTTCTCGCACTCGCCGCAATTCTCGGCCTGGTTTTGGCCTTCCCAGCAGACCTTCAAGGCGTGGCAGGCGGTGGGATGGTCCGCGATGAAGTCGATTTTCTCCGTTCGGGAGTAACCGGCCCCGACGTGAACGATCTCCATTCGATCGCTCGACATCAGGTGGTCCGTGACTGGGCTCGACCCCCATGGGATGACCAGCCCCTCGTAGGATTCAGTGCTCCCCACGAGGCCGTGGTCGAACTCGCCGGCGAACATCTGCATGCACCCGGTCAGTTCGACCATGTGGGTATCGCTCCACCAGCCTCGCATCTTGGCCTTGGAGTTCGTCCTGATCGTCCAGAGTTCCAGGCCCGACTCGTCCGCGAAGGGCTTGACCCGTTTCACCAGCCGATCGAATTCGTACGATCGATCCACCTCGACGTCGAACCCATGCACCATGAGGAGATGGGTCAGGGGGTAGGGATGAGATCCCTTCGAAGGGTAGACCTGGTCAAGCGCGGCGAACATGGAGTCGGCGCCGCCCGAGAACGCGGCGACGGCCCTGGACTTCCTCGCTTCGCGGGCGTCCACGACCTTGTCCGCGCGAATTTCGACGATCCGGTACCTCTCCGGCCTCCAGCGAGTCCACGCCCGCTGCAATTCCTCAAGGTTGCGCATCATGCCCAGGGAAACGGCCCCCTCGACGATCAGGGTCGACGCGTCGGTCATGACGTGAAGCAGCATGCCGAGCACGTGGCCGTCGAGGGGGGTGGAGTCGTTCAACTCCGGAAGGTGCTCGGATTCGTGGAACACCTCGAAGGCGGGACCGCCATCGTCGGGAGTCAACCTCGTGATCCTGCGCCGTCCGCCCGGATACGTCCGCTGGGTTACGCTCAGATGCAACGTTCGTGTCATCACGACCCCTCCCCTGAAACCGTGACGGCCGGCGCCGCGGATCGGACGCCCTCGAAGCGTCAAACCCGCGGATACGCCCGATGACCGGGCACGCAACGGTTATCACGATAAGGGTCGTGGACGCACACGCAAGTTTCGATGCTTTAAACCCACGTCGACCGCTCGCCGACGTGGATTTTCGACATCGTCGACCCGCCCGCGAATCGAATTCGATTCAAACCCGCCGCTCCTTTCCAGCGTCGGGCCGCCGGGGAAGCGTCAAGGCGCGGGGCTGGCGACCGCCGGGCCGGCGACGCCGGTTCGGCCGATCGGGGTGACGACGACCGCGTCGGCGTCGCCGCGGGGGAGGCGCAACGGCGACGTCGGCGCGGGGACGATCCGGGTCGTCCAGGCGTTTCCCTCGCGCGTCTGGACGACCCAGACCGCCGCGTCGGCGACCGGATCGAGGACGAAATCGCCCTCCACGACCCGAAGGACCGGCGGCCCGGGCGTCGCGGCGGCCAGCCACGTCGTGGCCGGGACCAACGCCGGCTCCCGGAAGAGGCCCTTGGCGAGCGTCGTGGCGAGCCCCTGGCGGTCCTGTTGCAGCGCCTTTTCGCTGAAGACGATCACGCCGTCGTCGCCGGGCGCCTCGCGGACGATCTTGATCTGGTTCAAGATCTCGTCCACCGGATAACCCTGCCCGGCCTTCGTCCCGATCCTGCTGATGGAGAGCCCCGGCCAGACGTGGCGGTCGTGCATGTTGATGGAGATCCAGTAGTCCAGCAGCGGGCGGAACGGCTGGCCGGGGGAGTCGATCCTCCAGTAAAGCTGCGGCGACCAGTAGTCCACCCAGCCCGACTTCAGCCAGGTCTCGGTGTCGGCGTAGAGCTTGGCGTACTGGTCGAAGCCTTTCACCCCCTTGGGCTTGTCCGGCCGGGGGATGCCGAACGGGCTGATGCCGAAGAGGACGTGCGGCTTGGTCGCCTTGATCTCCTCGTACATCGCGCGGATCAGCGTGCTCATGTTCTCGCGACGCCAGTCGGCGCGGGCGTCGGGACCGCTCGGCTTGACGGCCGCTCGGTCCCAGGAGGCGTCGTCGGGGAAGTCGATCTCGGCCTTGGTCCTGGGGTCGGCGACGGGGTAGGGATAGAAGTAGTCGTCCAGGTGGACGCCGTCGACGTCGTAGCGGCGGACGACGTCCAGGACGACGTCCAGCGTCTGCTTCCGGGCCGCGGGGTCGCCGGGGTCCATCCAGAGCAGGCCGCCGTACTCGCGGACGAGTTCCGGACGGGCCTTCGAGACGTGCGACGGGGCCGCCTCGTACTTCGCCCCGGCCTGCTTGGCGCGGAACGGGTTGAGCCAGGCGTGAAGCTGGATCCCCCGCGCGTGGGCCGCGTCGATCCAGAACTCAAGCGGGTCGTAGTAGGGGGCCGGCGCCTTCCCCTGCGCTCCGGTCAGGTAGTACGACCAGGGCTCCAGTTTGGAGTCGTAGAGGGCGTCGGCCGCGGGCCGGACCTGGAGGACGACGGCGTTGAAGTTCGACTTGGCCAGACGGTCGAGGATCGCCACGACCTCGTCTTTTTGGGCTTGGGTCGAAAGGCCGGGCTTGCTGGGCCAGTCGATGTTGGCGACGGTGGCGACCCACGCCGCTCGGAACTCGCGAGCGACCGGCGGCGGGGCGTCGGCGGGAGGCGCGGCGGCCAGGAGCAGGCCGGCGAGCAGGACGACGGACGGCATGGACGTTCTCCTTGAGAGGGGCTGAATCCCCTCAAGGTAACACGTCCGGATTTCGTGGTCAGGGGGCGGCCGGACCCGACGGCGGTCGTTCGACGGCCGCGCGGGAGAATCGCGCGGCGCGGGGGTCGAGCTCGTGGCCCAGGGGTTGGGTCAGGAGGCCGTACAGTTCGGGGCGGCGGCCGCGGATCCAGCGCCTTCCGGTGCAGAGCGGCAGGAGGTCGAGATCCAGATCGGCGACGACCACGCGGTCCTCGGCCTTCCAGGTCTCGGCGAGGATCCGGCCGTAGGGGTCCAGGATCATGGCGTTGCCGGTGCGGACCTCGCCGGCGTCCTCGCCGACGCCGTTGGCGAAGAGGATGAACAGGCCGTTGTCGTGGGCGCGCGACGGCAGCCAGCGTAGGAGCCATTCCCGGCCCTTGGGGCCGCGGAACTCGGCCTCGATCGCCGCGGGATCGGCGTCGCGGCGCTCCCAGAGCGCGGGGTCGATCAGCCCCATCGCGTGGGGACTGCGCGAGTCGCAGCCGCCGGTCTGATGGGGGGCGAGCAAGACGTCGGCGCCCAGAAGCGCCGTGGCGCGGACGTTCTCGACGATGTTGTTGTCGTAGCAGATCAAGACGCCGACGCGGACGCCCCAGGGGGTCTCGAAGACGGTGTACTGGTCGCCGGCGGCGACGTGGTCGCTTTCGAAGGCGTGGATCTTGCGATGGCGGTGGACGACCCCGTCGGGGAGCGCGACGGCGTAGGCGTTGAACAGGCGACCGTCGGGGGCGCGTTCGATCAGGCCGGCGCCGATCATCATGTCGTGGCCGACGGCCAGTTCCCGGAGGCGGCGGATCGAGGGGCCCTCGGGGATCGGCTCGGCGAGGGCCTCCAGGCCGTCGCGATCGAGCTTGGTGGCGTGCCAGTAGCCGGTCAGGCACATCTCCGGGAACGCCAGGATTTTCACGCCCAGGCCGCGGGCCTCGGCGGCGAACCGTTCGACGACCGCCAGATTGTACGCCTTGTCGCCGGGCGCGTGGTGGAACTGGACCGCGGCGCAGGTGATCGCGTTCATGATTCGTCGGGCCGCGGACGACGGCGGGGGAGGGTGAAGGCGAAGACGGAGCCGCCGTCGCCGTCGGTGGGGCAGAACGCCTCGACCCGGCCGCCGTGCAGCTCGACGAAGGTCTTCACCAGGCAGAGGCCCAGTCCCATCCCGCGCTTGCCGAACTGGTAGTCGCCGGAGGAGTGGTGGAGGGTGTCGAAGCCGGTGAAGAAGGGTTCGAACAAAAAGCGGCGGTCGTCGGGGTCGAGCCCCTTGCCGCGGTCGCGGACGGCGATCCGGATCGCCTCGGGGTCGCGAGGGTCCTCGCCGACCTCGACCAGGATGGCCATGTCGTCGGGCGTGAACTTGATCGCGTTGGCCAGGAGGTTGAACAGGACGTCGTGGACCTTCTCGGCGTCGCACTCCACCAACCCCAGGTCGTCCGCCGCGGCGACCTCGACGCGCTGGCCGCGCTTCTCCAGATAGGGGCCCAGGACGTCGACCGCCTGGGCGATCAGGACGATCGGGTCGACCGGGGCGACGGCCAGGGGTTGGTCGAAATTGCGGCCCTCGATGAGCTTGAGCATCCGCGCCACGGTCCGCGCCAGTCGGGAGGCGGAGGCCTGGATGCGGTCGATCCACTCGTTCTCCGCCGGGGTGGCGGTGGACCCCCGCGACATCTTCCAGAGATCGGTCAGCCCCTTGACGATGGTCACCGGGGTGTTCAACTCGTGGCTGGCGACCTCCAAAAAGGCGTCCTTGAGCCGATCCGCCTCCAACAGCCGGACGTTGGCGGCCCGCAGCTCGCCCAGCAGGCGGTTCTTCTCCACGATCAGGCCGTGGCGCTCGACGGCCTGTCGGATCAAGGTCTGCAACTCCGTCGGATCCCACGGCTTGGCGATGTAGCGGAAGACGTGGCCCTCGTTGATGGCGGCGACGACCGTCCGCAAGTCGGCGAAGGCGGTGAACAAAAGCCTGGTGGTCTCGGGCTGGATCTCGGCGGCGCGACGAAGCAGCTCGACGCCGCTCATGCCGGGCATGCGCTGGTCGGAGAGGATCGCGGCGACGTCGGGGTCGGCGGCGAGGTACTCCAACGCCTCGGTCCCGGAACTTCGGGCGACGACCTGGAACTCGATGCGGAGCAGGTCGTGGACCGAGCGGCGGACCTCCTCCTCGTCGTCGACGACCAGGACGACCGGTCGCTTGCGGACGCTCGCCGCGGTCTTGCCGTCGGCGACGGCCTTCACCGGCTCGGGGCGTGTCGGGGTCGGGGTCGTGACCACCGGGGTCTTTTCTCCGGGAGAGGCGCGGGCCGCCGCCGTCCCTGTCGACGTCGGTCAGGCGTCCGAGCCCGGCTCGGGGGGCGCGTAACGCTTCGACAGCGTCACCTCGTTGCCCTCGCCATTGTACCTCATCTCATCGACCATGCCCTGGCAGATCAACAGTCCGAAACCGCCGGCGCGAAGCCCCAGCTTGTCGCGGACGTCCAGATGCGAGAACGGATCGTCGGCGGCCGCGGCGTGGGGCAGCGACTCGCGGTCGAAGCCCGTCCCCTGATCGCGGATCACGATCTCAAGGCTGTCGGCGTGAATCCGATAGGTGATCTCCACCAGACGGTCGGAGCGGTGCTGGTTGCCCCATTCGATGGCGTTCTGGGCCATCTCCATCACCGCCTGACGGATCTGCATCACCTGATCGCCGGATAGCGGCGTCGCCCGACACACGTTCATCAAAAAGTCGTTCAGGTCCTTCAGCAGGGTGATTTCGCTGTTGAGTTCGACGTGGATCTCCCCGTGCAAGGCGCGTTCCCGCATGCTTTCGCGCCAGGCGCGGGCGGCGGCGACGGCCTCGAACAGCTCCTCGATGCCGTAGGGCTTGGTCAGGTAGGCGTTGGCGCCGACGCGGAAGCCGTGCATCTCGTGCAGATGGTCGTTCAAGGCCGTGAGCATCACCACCGGCACGAGCATGGTCGCCGGGTCGCCCCGAAGGCGGCGGCAGACGTCGAAGCCGTTGACGTCGGGCAGCATCAAATCCAGCAGGACCACGTCGGGCTGGCGTTCCCTGGCCAGCCGCAACCCGGTCTCGCCGTCCTCGGCGATCACCGCGGCGTAGCCCCGCAGGCCGAGGATCTTCTCGACCAGCCGGGCCTGATCGGGGTGGTCCTCCACGATCAGGGCGGTCGCCTTCCGCGCGCCCCCCGCGATCCGGGACTCGGCGACGGCGCCGCCGGCGATCGTCCCGACCGTCGTGATGTCGCCCGTGACGCTCATGTCGCTAGTCGCTCCACGACGGGGCGGGACCGTCCCGCGGCCTTGAGACGAAATGAAGGACGACGTCGCGCCCGGCCGCGGACCTCGCGACGATCCGAACGCGACCGGGATTTCCCTCGACCCCGGCCCATTCCATAACAAATGGTATGCCGATCGGAAGGGAGATTCCAGATTTTCCCCGCCCACGACGCGGCGACGGCCCCCGCGGGGGGGGACGACGCATGCCGTGGCGACCCCCGGGGTCGTGGACCTGGACGATCGACGGGCATCGTGGCGGGTCCTTCCAGACTCGTCGGACACCTTCACAACCACGAACCTAGCGACTCCCGACCGATGACGCAAGCCGTTCGACGTCGGTCGGGACTCGCCGCCCCCTCCGCGGACCTTACTCGGCCGCGGCCTTCTTCTTGGCGAATTGGGGCTCGATCTTCGAGACCTTGTCTCCCTCGTAGGTGATCTTGGCCGGAATCCCCTTGAATTCGGGGTTCCTTTCCTTGGCCTTGGCGACGTGGGTCTCCATCTTTTTCAAGTCGGCCTTGAACCCTTCCTGTTTCTTCGGCGTGACGATCACGGCGTCCTCGGCCACCACCAGCACCTTCTCGTCATGGGTCTTCTTCTCCACCACCGTGATCTTCCGGTTCTCCGGATCGACCTTCGTGATGCGCCCCAGCAGTTCCTCCGCGAAGGCCGAACCGACCACCACCGCCAAGGCCGCCGCCAGCGCGACGCCGACGCGGACCATGCCACGCGCGCTCGTCATCGAGACCTCCCGTTTCAACGTCCGCCCGCCGGGGGCGACTCCCCGGGCGTCCCGCGTCGGGGCGCCGGCGGTCGTCGCGGATGACCCGAGGGCCGGACCCAATCCTAGACCTCCCCGCGCCGCGACACAAGCGGGCGGATCGGGCGCCCCCTGGCAAGGACGTCCCCCGGATGCGAAGATCGCCCCCGGCCGCGCCCCTCGCGCGACGAGACCCTCCCGCGTTCCGGCGATCAAGGCGACCTTCCATGTTCAACGCTCGATCCCTGATCCCCGCCGCGGCCTTCCTCGCCCTCGCGGCGACGGCGGAGGCGGAACGGCCGCGGCTTCCCCGCGAGAACCTGCTGGTTCATCGCGGCGACGACGGCGCGGAGGCCCCGGTTCGCTCCCTCGCCGATTGGAACGAACGCCGCGCCGAGATCGTCCGCGGCGTCGAGTCGGTCACGGGGAGGCTCCCGGGGCCCGAGAAGCGCGTCCCGCTGGAGCCGACCGTCGTGGAGGAGTTCGACGGCGGAAGCTACGTCCGCCGCAAGCTGCTTTACACCTCCGAGCCCGGCTCGCGGACGCCCGCCTATCTCCTGATCCCGAAATCCGCGCTGGCCGAGGGGGCGAAGCCGGTCCCCGCCGTCCTCTGCCTGCACGGCACCAACGACGTCATCGGCGCCGGTTCCGTCGTCGGCGTCGATAACGTCCCCAACCGCCAGTACGCCCGCGAACTGGCCGAGCGCGGCTATGTGACCCTGGCGCCGTTCTACACGCTTCAGGCCGAGTACCGGCCCGACCTGGCGAAACTCGGCTGGGACAGCGGCACGCTCAAGGCCGTGTGGGACAACATGCGCGGGATCGACCTGCTCCAGTCGCTCCCTTACGTCCGCCCCGACGCCATCGGCGCGATCGGCCACTCGCTGGGGGGACACAACGCGGTCTTCACGGCGTTCTTCGACGACCGGATCAAGGTCGTCGTCTCCAGTTGCGGGCTCGACTCGTTCCTCGATTACAAGGGGGGCGACCCGGCTGTCTGGCTCCCCGAGAAGGGATGGTGCCAGACCCGCTACATGCGCAAGCTGGCCGGCTATCGGGGCCGGCTTGAGGAGATCCCCTTCGACTTCCACGAACTGGTCGCCGGCCTGGCCCCGCGGCCGACCTTGATCGTCGCCCCGCTCCGCGATTCCAACTTCCAGTGGGAGAGCGTCGACCGGATCGCCGCCGCCGCGCGTCCGGTCTTCGCGCTTCACGGCGCCGCCGACCGCCTGGAGGTCGTCCACCCCGATTGCGCCCACGACTTCCCCGAACCGATGCGACTCCGCGCCTACGAGCTGTTCGACCGCGAACTCGGCAAGCCGTGAACCGTGGATCGGCAAGGGCCCCCTGGTAGGGGCGGGTTTCTGGCGTCACAATGATCGCCGGGCACCACGATACGATCCCCGTCGCCCCTGTCCGGCGCAAAGGCTGATACTCATGGACCCAGATTTCAGCGGCGTACCGGCGGACACGCGGACCATCCCGCGGGACCGCTTGAATATCGACAACAAGGCGCGAAGCAATCCGTTCCCGTGGAACGGGCAGTTCTCCCCCCAATTGATCGAGGCGTTGCTGGACGCCCACGCCCCGCGTGGAAGCTTCGTGCTCGACCCGTTCTTGGGCGGCGGCACCGTGCTTTGCGAGGCGGCGAGACTAGGACATCCCGGATTCGGCTCCGAAATCAATCCGGCGGCCTACAAGATGGCCGAGGTCTATCGATTCATCAATCTCAAGAAGCACGAACGGAAGGGGCCGATCGAACAGGCGGAAGAACTGATTTACGACGCGCTCCCCGACGCCCCCCTTTTCCCGACGGGCAAGAGACAGGCCCCCATTCAAGAGTCCCTTCCCCGGACGGCCGCCGTCGCGGGATCGGGACTGGCCAAGATCCTGCTCGACGCCTTGGTCGTGCTGCTGGATTTTGGCGACGAGCCGCTCGCGTCCGACGACGTGCTGCGCGTTTGGAAGCGGCTTCGCGCGACGGTCGTCGACTTGCCGTATTCCGAGCCGATCATCGACCTGGTCAATCGTGACGCGCGGGCTTTGCCGCTGCCCGACGGCGCGGTCGACTTCGTGCTGACCTCCCCGCCTTATATCAACGTCTTCAACTACCACCAGAACTACAGGCGCTCGGTCGAATCGCTGGGCTGGGACTTGTTGAAGGTGGCCAGGTCGGAGATCGGCTCGAATCGCAAGCACCGCCAGAACCGCTTCCTGACGGTGACGCAGTACTGCCTCGACATGGCCTCGGCGTTTCACGAATTGCGCCGCGTCTGCCGCCCGGAGGCCCGCGTCGTCATCGTACTCGGGCGGGAGTCGAACGTCCGGAAGACGAGCTTCTTCAACGGCGAGATCGTCGCCCGGCTCGCGACCCGGTCGTGCGGGTGCCGCTTGGAATCTCGGCAGGAGCGGGTCTTCCAGAACCGCTTCGGAGCGATGATCCACGAAGACATACTGCATTTCACGTTCGGGACGCCGACGACGGATCCGCCGACGGCGACCGCGCGGCAGACGCTGACGGAGGCGCTTTCCCGCGCTCCGAGGGAATCGGTCGCGGACCTTAAGGACGCCATCGACCGGGTCGAGGAAGTCAAGCCGTCCCCCGTCTACGGTGATTCCGCCCCCCAAAAGACCCTCCGCAAACCGAGGGAGGCCGTGTGACGCCGGCGACCCCGCACCTCGACAAACTGCGCTCGGTCCTGGAAAACGACAAGCTGCCGGACGCTGACAAACCGCGCGTCGAACAGGCCGTCGCCCGCCACCGCGAATGGACCGGCGCGCTGGACGCGGTCGTCGGCACGCCGCAAGAGCGGATCACGACGATGGTGGCGCTGCTGAACGAGTACCGGCTCTACATCGACGTCGATCTGGTGTTCGACAGTCCGCACGACTTTTTATACCGCCAGAAGGGGCAACTCAAGCTCGACAACAGCGTGATCGAGGAGTTCCTTCCGCGTCTGGTCACGCCGGACGTCCTGCCGGAAATCGCCGGTCACGAGGTCGTGGTCGGCCCCACCACCTGCTTTTCATCCGTCTACTTTTCGACCAGCCTCGAAGCCCCCGTCGCGGGCGGCGGGTTGGAAGTACGCTCCAAGAACCAGGATTTCGCCATCGGCAAGAAGCTGTTTTTGAAGGCGTCGCACGACGCGGCCTTCTCAAACGCAGTCACCAAGGAGACGCACATCGGCTTCGTGGTCTGCGAATGCAAGACCAACCTCGACAAGACCATGTTCCAAGAGGCCTGCGCCACGGCGCACGACGTCAAGGCGGCGGTTTCCGGCGCGCGCTACTTCCTGCTCTGCGAATGGCTGGACATGACGCCGCTCAGCACCGCGCCGACGGACATCGACGAAATCCTGCTGCTCAGGAAGGCGAAGCGGATCAACTCGAACGTCCGCAAGAAGTACGCGACCTTCGCCGGTCGCCAGGCGAACCGCGCCGCCTACGTCAAGCACCTCGCGGCCAATCCGTTCCGCGTCGAAGTATTCGAGCGGTTTGTCGGTCACATTCGGGGAATCCTTCGCAACGATGCGCCGGTCGAGAGCGACGTACTGGCCCGCGGGTTCTTTTGAAGCGAACGATCCGCGCGTCTTCCATCTCGCCGCCGGTGGATCGAGGCCTGCGGGCCGGCTATACTCGCGCCCTTGCGTCGCCGTCCGTCCGATTCGACCGAGAGGCCCCGCCCATGTCGCCGCGCCCGATCGCCGCTTGTCTCGTCGCGTGCCTGACCGTCGCCGCGCGCGGCGGAACGTTCGAGGAGGACGTCGCCGCGGCGGTCAAACCGTGCGGAACGGGCGCGGTCGTCGAGGTCGCGGTTTACGACTTCGCCGACGGCTCCTCGCGTCTGATCCGGGCCGACGAGCCGATCCACCCGGCCAGCACCATGAAGATCCCCGTGATGCTGGAGGTCTATCGCCAGGCCGAGGCCGGAACGCTTCGGCTCGACGACGAGGTCGAGGTCGTCAACTCCTTCCCCAGCCTGGTCGGCGGCGGCTCGTTCTCGCTCGACCCGGCCGACGACTCCGAGACCACGCTCTACAAGCGCGTCGGCGGCAAGGCGGCCGTCCGCGAACTCGTCTTCCTGATGATCACCGAGAGCAGCAACCTCGCCACCAACGTCCTGATCGAAAAAGTGGGCGCGAAGGCCGTCACCGACTTCATGGCGAAACTCGGCGCCCCCGAGTTGAAGGTGCTTCGCGGCGTCGAGGACGATCGGGCGTTCCAGGCGGGGTTGAACAACGTCGCCACGGCCCGCGGCTTGATGATCGCGCTCAAGCGGCTGGCCGAGGGGACCGCCGTGTCGAAGACCGCCGACGCCGCCATGATGGACGTCCTGCGGGCCCAGAAGTTCAACGACGGCATTCCCGCCGGGCTGCCCGAGGGAACGATCGTGGCCCACAAGACCGGCTCGTTCACCGGCGTCTACCACGACGCCGCGGTCGTCGAGCCCGCCGGGCGAAAGCCGTTCGTCCTGGTGGTCATGACCCGAGGCGTCCCCGACGCCGACCCCGCCGCGCGGCGTTTGACGGCGGAGATCGCCGAGATCGCCTATCGTCACGTCCGCGAACCTTGAACCCACGACCCTTGCCGAAAGGCGGCGCCCCATGAAGCGGCTCGCGTGTCTCCTGGCGTTGGCGACGCTCCCGATCCCGGCCTTGGCCGACGGGCCCGAACCCGCCCCCGCCCGTCTCGTCGTCGGCGACGGGCCCGGCTGGCGGCCCTTGCTGGAGGCCGACTTCGTCCCGGTCAACGGCGACCCCGACACCTGGACGTTCCACGACGGCACGGCCGAGATCCATGACAAGGGGACGCCCGTCGGCGTGATCCGAACCGCCAAGCCGGTGAGGAACTTCGAGTTGGTCGTCGAGTGGCGGCACCTGAAGTCCGCCGGCAACTCCGGCGTCTTCGCCTGGGTCCCGGAAAAGGCCCTCGCCGACCTCAAGCCCGGCCAACTCCCCCGCGGCGGGATTGAGATCCAGATGCTCGACCACGGCTACGCCGAGCAGTACCAGAAGAACACCGGCAAGAAGGGCGACTGGTTCACCACCAACGGCGACGTCTTCGCCGTCGGCGAATCGAGGATGAAGCCGTTCCCGCCGCTCTCCCCCGACGGCTCGCGAAGCTTCCCGACCAAGGAACTCTCCAGGGGCGTGGGCGAGTGGAACCACTACTACGTCCGCGGTTTGAACGGCGAAATCCGACTCTGGGTCAACGGCGAGGAAGTCTCCGGCGGCGCCGACTGCCAGCCCGCCGAGGGCTTCCTCTGCCTGGAGGCCGAGGGCTCCCCCGTCGAGTTCCGCAACCTCCGAATCCGCGAACTGCCGTAAGTCCCCGTCGGCTTCGTCGATAATCGAGCGAACGAACATGGGCGCGCCTTCTCCCCTCCTGGGAGACGGCGCGTCCGACGCCCTCCCGTCCGTGGAACGCCGTCACTCCGGCGAGGCCCGTTCCTCCCAGGCGTCGGGATCGACGGCGGCGAGGCGCGGGAGCAGTTCGTCCAACTCGGCCTGGAACTCGGCCATTTTTAGAAGGAGGGCGGCCAGGCGCTCCTCCGGCGGCAAGGCGGCCAGCCGCTCTTGCTCAAGGCGGCGCGCCTCGGCCTCGTCGGCGTCGCGACGGCGGCGGTACTCGGCCTCGTCCTCGATGAGTCGATCGAGTTCGTCCATGTTTTTAGCGTAGCCTCGCGACGGCGACGGTTCAACCGTCCCGCGCGTCGCTTGACCCGGCGCGACGGTCAAATACGATTCGGAAGTATCCGGCCGACGCTTCGAAGGTCGGTCGACTTCAAAGAGGAGCATCGTCATGAAGGCGATCGTGCTTCGCGACCTGGGCGGTCCCGAGACGTTGCGGCTGGAGGACCAACCCGACCCCAGGCCGGGCCCGGGCGAGGTCCTGGTGCGGCTGAAGGCGGCGGCCTTGAACCATCGCGACGCCTGGATCCGCCAGGGCAAGTACATGGGGATCAAGCTGCCGGCGGTCCTCGGCTCCGACGGCGCGGGGGTGGTGGAGGATGTCGGCGCGGGGGCCGACGGAGCGCTCAAGGGCCGCGAGGTCGTCATCAACCCCAGCCTGAACTGGGGACCCGACGAGCGCTTCTTCGGCCCCGACTTCCGGATCCTGGGCATGCCCGACGGCGGCACCTACGCGCAGTACGTGAAAGTGCCGGCGGGGAACGTCCATCCCAAGCCGGCCGGGCTGGGCTGGGGCGAGGCCGCCGCGATCCCGCTGGCCGGACTGACGGCGTATCGGGCGCTGGCGTCGCGGGCGGCGGTCAAGGCGGGCGAGACGGTCTTCATTCCGGGGATCGGCGGCGGCGTGGCCACGTTCGCCCTGATCTTCGCCAAAAAGCTGGGGGCGCGGGTGTTCGTCTCCTCCGGCGCCGACGAGAAGATCGAGCGCGCCAGGTCGCTGGGGGCCGAGGGGGGCGTCAACTACAAGGACGACAAGTGGGTGGAGAAGCTCCGCGGGCAGGTCGGCGGCGGGGTCGACGTGATCATCGACGGCGTCGGCGGCCCGACCTACGACCACTGCATCGACCTCCTGGGCATGGGCGGCCGGATGGCGACCTTCGGCGCGACGACCGGGCCGACTCCGAACGTCGCCACCCGCCGGATCTTCTGGAAGCAGCTCGACCTCCTGGGGACCACGATGGGCTCGCCGGCCGACTTCAAGGCGATGCTCGCCCTCTTCGCCGACGGATCCCTTCGCCCCGTCGTCGACCGCGCCTTCGCCCTGGCCGACGCCGCCGAGGCCCACCGCCGCATGGACCAGGCCGCCCAGTTCGGCAAGATCGTGCTGGAGATCCCCTGAGCGAGCGGGGAATCGAAACGCGGCTCAGGAGAAGAAGGCGCGGAGGCGTCTGGAATTCAGATTCGCGCAACCCACTTGATGGTTATTGCGCCGGTGTAATAATAGTGTCGTGGGCTGCAAAGTCGCGAGGGCGGGCGCGATGTCCCAGACGCCGGGCGCGAGCAGGAGGGAGCGGGTCCGGGAGTTCTTGCGCCGGTTGGGCGCGGCGCCGGCCGCGTCCAACCATGACGAGGCGATGAAGCAGGTCGCCGACGTTCTCAATCGCGTCGAGGACGAGATGACCTCCATTCCCTACGATCCGACCTTTCCACTGAACGACGGGCGCATGTATCCGCCAAAGTCCGACAGCAAGAGGTCCGTCCCTGGGCTCCCCGGCGCGACCCGCTACCGGAGCAAGGGGCACAGCACGGTGATCGGCGACAACGGGGCGATTCGGATCATCGACCACTCGGCCGGCAAGGTGGTTTTCGACAAGGCGGGGGCCGATGGTCGCCTCATCGATCAGGGAGACCGACCATGAATCCGATCGAGGCCCTCCGCGACGATCTAGCGCGTCGTTTTCCAGGCGTCGCGACCGAGATCGACCCTCCCGCGGACGACGCGGGCACCTGGCTGCTCGACGTCCGGCCCGGCGGAGGGAGGCCATGGGTCGTCGTCGAATGGAAGGCCGACCTCGGGTTCGGGATCTCGACGCCCGACTCGGACGATTACGGGACCAGGCCCGACGAGGTTTGCCCCAACGCGAAGGCCGCCTACGACCGAGTGTCCCGACTCATCCTCGCCGGAGCGCGCACCGAGCCGCCGCGGGCGGTGCGACTCGCCGAGTTGAGACGGCTCCGCGACCTCTCGCAAACGGAGGTCGCCGGCCGCGCCGGGATCAGGCAGGCCGCCATGGCGAGGATCGAAGGCCGTGGCGACATCCTCCTCAGCACCCTGCGCCGGGTGGTCGCCGCGATGGGCGGCCGGCTGTCCATCCGCGTCGAATTCCCCGACGGCATGGAGCGGGAACTCGCCGCGCCGGCCGAGGGACCGCTCGCCAAGCAAGGTGCCGGCGAACCGACGAAAGGATCGCTCTAGAGCGCTAATCGATTGCGTTGCCCCGGATATAATGGAGGGAGACGAGGAGGTGGATCATGCGTCCCTACTCCCAAGATCTGCGAGAGCGCATCATCGCGGCGGTGGAGCGAGGCGAGGCTTCCTTGCGTGAGATTGCCGAGCTATTTCTTGTCAATGTCTCCACGGTTGGCCGGCTCGTAAAGCGGCGCCGTCAGACCGGCTCCGTCGAGCCCAGCCCGCACCGGGGCGGGCGTCGTCCCGCCCTCGATGACGGCGATCTCGAACGGCTCAAGGAATTGGTTCGCGAGCGGACCGACGCCACCTTGAAGGAACTCCGCGACGGTTTGGGGATCGATTGCGGCATCATGGCCGTGGCGCGGGCGTTGGAGAGATTGAAGATCACGCGGAAAAAGAAGGTCCTCCACGACGCCGAACGCGACACGCCCGAGGAACGCGAGAGACGCCGGACGTTTCGCGAGGAAGTCGGAGCGATCGATCCGAACCGCCTCGTCTTCGTGGACGAAACCGGGACGAACACGTCCATGACGCGGACCCACGGGCGGGCTTCCAAAGGGGAGCGCGTGGAGGGAGCGATTCCGCGGACGTGGTCGACGTTGACGCTGATTTGCGGTCTTCGTCTCTCCGGCGCGATCGCCCCGTTTGTCTTCCCGGGGGCGACCGACAACGCCGCGTTCGAGACCTACGCGAAACAAGTCCTGGCGCCGCGACTGCGTCCCGGCGACGCGACTGCGTCCCGGCGACGTTGTGATCTGGGATAATCTGTCGCCGCACAAGGCCGCCGAGGCGTTGAGGGCCGTTCATCAAGTCGGCGCCGAGGTGATCTCGCTTCCCACCGCGAGTCCGGACCTTTCGCCCATCGAAGAGATGTTCTCGAAAGCGAAGGGCGAGGTGAAGTCGGCCGCGGCTCGCGCAACCGGCGCCTTGGCCGAGGCGATCGGCTCCGCCTTGGGCGACATCACCCCTCAAGACGCCGTCGGCTGGTTCAACTCCCGAGCGGCGTACGCAATGCAATCGTGAAGCGCTCTAGAGAACGAACAGCAGTGGACGCGACGAGCGTGAGGCTCGCATGGCCATGTTCCGAAGGCCCTCGAGGAATTCGGCCGCATCCGGATGCTTGGCGGCGTTGCGGGCGACCGCGTCGATGGCGGCCGTGATCCCATCGACGGACGCCGCCTCGACCACCTCTTCCTCGTAGTCGTCCAACAGCGTCGCGCATCTCGCGTTGATCTTTTGGAATAGGCCGATGTTCCAGAGAATGAAGAACGTACTGTCGCTGACATTTAGATATCGCGCGTTCGTGGCGTCGCCGACGTCGTTCGAACGCAAGGACTCCTCCGCGTCGTCGTCGAGCGGAAGGACGACCCCGCGCCGGTAAAGTTCGGCGTTTTGCATGGAGATCACCCGAATCAAGGGCGAAAAGGGGCCGAGGATACTCTGTCGAAAACTTAAACAAAGTGTGATGGCAATCATCCCTTCTCCTTGTGGGAGAAGGTGCCCCGAAGGGGCGGATGAGGGGGGCGCAATCCAAAGCCGCGAACTTCAAGATCATGGCCGGCCGAAACATGCGACGCCGATCGACCCCTCATCCGGCCTTCGGCCACCTTCTCCCATCCCACTCCCATCCCACTCCCATCCCACAAGGGGAGGAGGGATTCAGCATGCTCGCTCGCGGTGGTTTTCGACAGAGCGGGTCAAGGACCGTTCATACTCTCGGTGGGAGACGCCACGGTTCGCGTCGGCGCCGCCGGACGCGAGCCGACGCTCGCTCCGAAGCGCGACGACCCTCACCCGGCCCTTCGGGCCACCCTCTCCCATCCCACTCCCATCCCACTCCCATCCCACAAGGGGAGGAGGGATTCAGC
>CALCIB010000129.1 GCA_937907525.1 uncultured Planctomycetales bacterium
ACTCCGGGTGCGGCGGCAGGGCCATCTTCCACACCTTGACGTACTTGTAGACCGGCGACTTCTGGGCCGAGGCGATCACCGAGTCGGGGACGCCGTTAGCCCTGGCCGCGGCGATCACCTCCGGGTCGAACGGGTCGAGGATCATCCGCCGTTGGCCCTCGACCAGTTCGTCGTCGGGCAATAGCGCGGTCTCCTCCAGCTTGGCGGCGTCGTAGAGGACGTTGCCCAGGTAGCGGATCCGGCCGACGCAGGAGTGGAAGCAGGCCGGGGCCTGGCCGGTCTCCAGCCGCGGGAAGCAGAGGATGCACTTCTCGCTCTTGCCGGTGGACCAGTTGTAGTACACCTTCTTGTACGGGCAGGCCGGCACGCAGTACCGCCAGCCTCGGCAGCGGGTCTGGTCCAGAAGGACGATGCCGTCCTCGCCCCGCTTGTGCAGGGCCCCCGACGGGCAGGAGGCGACGCACGCCGGGTTCATGCAGTGGTTGCAAATTCGCGGGAAGTAGAAGAAGACCAACTGCTCCACCGACGCCAGTTGGAGTTTCTGCTCCTCGCTCAACCCCCGAAGGTTGGGGTCGTTGGCCGCGTAGATCGGCGAGCCCCCCAGGTCGTCGTCCCAGTTCGGCCCGGCCTCGATGTCGACGTACTCGCCGGTGATCATCGAGATCGGCCTCGCCGTCGGCTGGTCGGGGCCCTCGGGCGCGTTGAACAGGTTCTGGTAGTCGTAGGTCCAGGGCTCGTAATAGTCGTCCATCGTCGGCATGTTCGGGTGATGGAAGATGTTAAACATCACCCGTTCCTTGTCGGTGGACTTCAGGTGGAGCTTGCCGTTTTTGACCTCCCAGCCCCCGAAGTATTGCCCCTGGTCCTCCCACGAGGAGGGATACCCGGTGCCGGGCTTGGTCTCCACGTTGTTCCACCACATGTATTCCGCGCCCTTGCGGTCGGTCCAGATGTTCTTGCAGGCCAGGCTGCAGGTGTGGCAGCCGATGCACTTGTCAAGATGGAACATCATCGCCAGATGGGAGCGCACGTTCATGGAGAAGACTCCTTTACGACTTGATCGAGATCACCACACCAGTTCCGGCAGCTTGCGCACCAGGATGTGGGTGTCGCGGTTGCAGCCGACGGGCCCCCAGTAGTTGAGGTGGAAGGTGAACTGGCCGTAGCCGCCGGCCATCAGGTTCGGCTTCAGCCGGGTCCGGGTCAGGCTGTTGTGCCCGCCCGCCCGCCGCCGGCCCCGCAACGGCGACTTCGGCACCGAGTAGGTCCGCTCCGGCGCGTGGTACTGGATGCAGACCCCGCCGGGGATCCGGGCGCTGACCGCCGCCCGCGTCACCACCACGCCGTTGTCGTTGTGGACCTCGACCCAGTCGTTGTCCACGATCCCGATCTTGAGGGCGTCCTTGTCGTTGATCCACAGGGGCTCGACGCCCCGGGAGAGGGTCGTCATCCGCTGGTTGTCGCCGTAGGTGGTGTGGATGTGCCACTTGCCGTGCGGCGTCAGGTAGTTGAGCGTCAGGGTGTCGCCCACCTCCTCGCTGAACCGCAGGTCGGCGTAGTCCGCCGGCAGCGGCTTGGGCTTGTAGGTCGGCATCGTCTCGCCGTATTGGATGTACAACGGATGATCCAGGTAGAAGCTCTGCCTCCCCGTCAGGGTCCGCCAGGGGACCATGGTCTCGACGTTGTAGGTGAACGGCGAGTACGACCGGCCGTTCTCGATCAGGCCCGACCACATGGGCGTGTTGATGAACCGCTGGGGCCGCGCCTGGATCCCCTTGTAGGTGGCCCGCGTCGAGCGGTTCTTCTCCCCCAGATGGGCCAGCGACAGCCCGGTCTTCCGCTCCATGTCCTGGTACGAGCGATAGGCCAGCTCGCCGTTGGTGACGGAGGCGAACTTCATGATGACGTTGCAGGCGTCCTCGTCGGCCTTGATCGAGGGGTAGCTGTGGCCCCCCCAGGTCTCGACCGCGTCGTCGCCGCGAAGCGCCTCGTCGTACAGGTCGTCGATGGCGTAGTGGGTGCCGTGGACCCCCAGCCCCTGCTCGCGGGCCAACGGCCCGAACGAGGCGTACTGGCGGTGCAGGTTCTTGTAGTCGCGCTCGACCACCTTGAAGCCCGGCATCGTCTTGCCGGGGATCGCCTCCACCTCCCCCGCGCGCCAGTCCTTCAGGTCGGGCTGCGCGATCTCCGCCGGCGAGTCGTGCGCGAGCGCCGACGCCACCACGTCGCGAACCGGCTCGGGGAAGTGCCGCTCGGCCAGCTTGGAGAACGCCTCGGCGATCTCCTGGAAGATCCGCCAGTCGGTCTTCGACTCCCAGCACGGCGGCACCGCCGCCGACAGCGGATGAATGAAGCTGTGCATGTCCGTCGTGTTCAGGTCGGCCTTCTCGTACCACGAGGCGGCCGGCAACACGAGGTCGGAGTACAAAGCCGACGTGTCCATCCGGAAGTTGAGGTCGACCACCAGGTCCATCTTGCCCCGGGGCGCCTTCTCATGCCACGCGACCTCCTTGACCGACCCCCTGGCGACGTCGTCGGGGGAGATCGCGTTGTCGTGGGTGCCCAGGTAGTGCCGCAGGAAGTACTCGTGCCCCTTGGCGCTGGCGAGGAGCGCGTTGCCGCGCCAGATGTACCAGACCCGCGGCCAGTTCGACTCGGCGTCGGGGTCGTCGATGGCGAACTTCAGGTCGCCCGACTTGAGCCGCTTGACGACGTGGGCGGAGACGTCCTCGCCGGCGGCCTCGGCCTTCTTGACGACCTCGATGGGGTTCTCGTCGAACTGGGGGTAGAACGGCAGCCAGCCCGAGCGCACGGCGCGGGCCTGCACGTCCATGGCGTGACCCCGGGCCAGGGTGTCGGCCGGCTGATGCCTGGGGACGGTGTGGTAGTCGGTGAACGCCTTCTCGTACCGCCACTGGTCGGTGTGGACGTAGTGCCAACTGGGCCCGTTCTGCATCCGCGCCGCCGGCATCCAGTCGCGGCCGAAGGCGATGCTGCCCCACGACTCCGCCGGCGCCAGCTTCTCCTGGCCGACGTAGTGCGCCAGCCCGCCGCCGTTGACCCCCACGCAGCCGCAAAGCATCAACGCGCTGATCGCCGAGCGGTACATCAGGTTGCCGTGGTACCAGTGGTTGACCCCGGCGCCGATGATGACGGTGCATTTCCCCTTGGTCAACTCGGCCGTGCGGCCCCACTCGCGGGCGAACCGGATGATCATGTCCCGGCCGTGGCCGGTGTACTTCTCCGACCAGGCCGGCGTGTACGGCGCCTCGGAGTCGTAGTCGATCGCCTCCTGCCCCGGCAGGCCCCGGGGGACGCCGTGCTGCGCCATCAACAGATCATAGACCGTGGTGACGACGGCCGTCCCGCCGTCCCTGGTCGGAATCCGGCGGATCGGCACGACCCGCTCGACCTCCGCGCCGGCCCCGAAGTCGTCCAGCCGGACCTTCGCGACGTCGTCGCGGCCCTCCAGGAAGGTCAAGGTCGGATCGATGGGGCCGTCGTCCACGCCGTCCTTGAGCAGCAGGTTCCACTTGCCGGGCTCCCTGGCCCAGCGGTCGCCGACGCTCCCCAGCGGCATCTTCGGCCGGTCGTCGCCCGCGTCCCACATCAGGAACCGCCAGTCGCCGTTCTCGACGTCCGCGTATCGCTCCAGCCGGTTGGCCCGAAGGAACCGGCCGGCCCGGAACGTCCCCGGCTCGTCGCCGGGGGTCAATTCCACCAGGAACGGCGAGTCGGTGTACTTCTTGCAGTAGTCGAGGAAGTAGGGCGTCTTCTTCTCGTGGTGGAACTCCTTCAGGAGGACGTGGACCACCGCCATCCACCACGCGCCGTCCTGGCCGGCGTTGATCGCGACCCACTCGTCGGCGTACTTCGCCACCTGGCTGAAGTCGGGCGAGAAGACCCACATCTTGGTGCCGTTGTGCCGCGCCTCGGCGGCGAAGTGGCAGTCCGGCGTGCGGGTCATGTTGAGGTTCGAGCCCATCACCGCCAGCAGCTTGGCGTTGTACCAGTCGGCCGACTCGGCCACGTCGGTCTGCTCCCCCCAGACCTCCGGCGAGGCCGGCGGCAGGTCGCAGTACCAATCGTAGAACGACAGCATCACGCCGCCGATCAACCCCAAAAACCGCGCCCCGGACGCGAAGCTGATCATGCTCATCGCCGGAATCGGCGAGAAGCCGACGATCCGATCCGGCCCGTGCTTCTTGACGGTATGCACGTTGGCCGCCGCCATGATCTCAAGGGCCGTGTCCCAGTCGACCCGACGGAACCCCCCCTTGCCCCGCGCGATCTGCCAGCGCTTGCGCGACTCGGGATCCTCCACCAGCGACGTCCACGCCGCGACCGGATCGGCGTGCTTGGCCCTGGCCTTGCGCCAAAGGTCCAAAAGCGCGCCTCGGATGTAGGGGTACTTCACCCGAAGCGGACTGTACAGATACCACGAGTAGGTGATCCCGCGCTGGCAGCCGCGAGGCTCGTAGGGGGGGAGGCCCGCCTCCAACTCGGGGTAGTCGAGTTGCTGCATCTCCCAGGTGACGATCCCCTCCTTGACGTAGATCCCCCAACTACAGCCGCCGGTGCAGTTGACGCCGTGGGTGCTGCGCACGACCTTGTCGTACTGCCAGCGGTTGCGGTAAAACTCCTCCCAACCGCGAAGCTCGGGCTTGGACTCGTCCTTGATCCAGCTTACCGCGTTCCTGAGACTCATATCTTCAACCTCGCGAGGTTTGACCGTGAACCAGGGGACGGCGCACGCCGCGCAGCCGGTCCTTCCAAACGAAGTTCATCACCGCCAGGCCGAAGACCGCGCCGCCGAGGCCCAAAAGCGCGAAGTTCAACCGCTGCGACGAGTCGCCCGTCGCGCCGTCCCTCGCCTGCTTCTCGAAGTAGGCCGTCAGGGCGTGGATCTCGCTCGCGTCCAGGGGGTGGTCCTGGAAGACCGCCCGCATCGTCGGCGTCGCCGGCGCGGCCAGCCAGGAGCCCATCCCCACCCGACCTTGCAAGACCTCGTACTCGCGCCGAAGGTCCGGGCCCAGCCCGCCGCCCCCCAGGCCGCCGACGCCGCCGGTCGCGTGGCACGACACGCAGGCCGGCCCGCCGTTCTTCAACGGCCGCGTCCCCAGGAAGAACCGCTCGCCCCGGGTCGCGTCCGCCGCGGTGAACGGCGCGTTGGAAAGCTGCATCCCCTTGAACTGGGACGCCTCCAGGGCCGACTCGGCCTCGATCAGGTCGAGCAAGGCGTCGATGAGCGCCGGGGTGGCCCCCGGCGGCGGCGGCATCACCACCCCCCGCGCCTCGTCGCGAAGCGCCAGGGCGCGGGCGTCCCCCGCGTCCATCATGGCCTGGGGGTTGGTGATGAACTTCGTCAGCCAATCGCGCTGCTCGCGCTTGGTGACGTCCTTCAGGTCCGGCCCGGTCAACCGCCCGCCGCCTATGGTGTGGCAGCTCACGCAGTTCTGCTTGAAATACGTCGCGGCGTCCTGCGCCGTCGCGGTCCCGACCGCGACCGACGCGACCGCGCACGCCGCCGCCCAAGAAACCACCTTCCGGATCATCGGTCCCTCCCCGCTCCCGCGTCGCCGCCGACCCCGGCCCGACGACGCGACCCCGCCCCGCCGCGGCGACGTCGCGAAACGCCCCCCACGCCGAGACCGGTCGGCCCCGAAACGAATGCTTCCCGACACGCGGCGCGCGCGGAACCCCAAACCGATCCATCGCCCGGCGATGGCGGCGCGCGTCGCCGCCATCCGATCATACGCATGTACGACCGTCGAACCTTCCGCCGGGCCGGGCGCGGCCGGCAAGGAGGCCGGACCCGGCGAGTCGGGCGATCCGCCGGAAACGCCCCGGCGCGCCCTCAAGCGTCGTTCGTCCTCCCGCCCGGAAGCCTCTCGGCCCCGGCCGGCGCTGCAAGACCCACCGACTCGGCCCATGCACGACCGCGAGACGCGGGCCCGATCCCCGAACGCGAGGGCGCGTGGTCGGCCTCGCCGCGGCGATCGCCCAGGCTTCGCGACGGTGCGACAAGATCGGATTCCGGCGACGCGAGGCCGTGTGGTCGACCTCGCGAATCCAGGCATCCCGACCATAACGGGGAAGATACCGCGGCGGCTTTCGGATCGCAACCCCCGCGTTTCGGGTTTCCGAAATTTCCGTAACGTCAGTTATTTTGATCGTTACGGAATTCGGCGGCGCCAGGCCCGGCCGGGGCTCGATCCGACGCCCCGCTTCCGGGGGACCGTTGGCGACCCCCCGCCGGCTCGCCTAGAATGGGGCCTCTCAACGCGGGCCGTCTCTCCCGCCTCGACCCTTTGCAGGACCGACCGCGATATGTCCACGCCGAATCAACTCTACGACGAGGCCGTCACCCTCCGCGACAAGGGCGATCGGCCCGCGGCCGTTTCCAAGCTGGAGCAGGCCGTCACGGCCGACCCGAACTTCACCATCGGCCACGGCATGCTCGCCAGGCTTTATCTCGACGTCGACGAGCCCGACAAGGCCGTCGCCCACGCCCGCCGGGTCGTGGAGTTGGAGCCAGAGGACGCCTTCAGCTACACCGCGCTTTCCGTGATCTACGTCCGCTGCGGCCGGATCGCCGAGGCCGAGGAGGCCAAGGCGATGGCCTGGAACAAGCAGCACGGCCTCGACGACTGAATCGCGACCACCGGAGACCAGCCATGCGCCGAGCCCTGATCGTCGGGGTCTTCCTGCTCTCCTCGGCCGTCGCCGCCCGCGCCCAGGCCCCCGGGCTGGACGCCCACCGCGACGAACTGATGAAGCTCTACACGCATCTGCACCAGAACCCCGAGTTGTCGAGCCGGGAGGTGAAGACCGCCGAGCGGATCGCCGACGAGTTGCGCGAGGTCGGCGCCAAGGTGACGACCGGCGTGGGCGGGATGGGGGTCGTCGGCGTCCTGGAGAGCGGTCCCGGCCCCGTCGTCCTGGTCCGCACCGACATGGACGCCCTGCCCGTCACCGAGGAGACCGGGCTGCCCTACGCCAGCAAGGCCGTTGGGATCGATCCCCAGGGCCGCGAGGTCGGCGTGATGCACGCCTGCGGCCACGACGTCCACATGACGACCTTCGTCGCCGTCGCCACCTGGCTGTCCGAGCATAAGGACCGCTGGAGCGGCACCGTACTCCTGCTCGGCCAGCCCGCCGAGGAGACGATCAACGGCGCCCGCGGCATGCTGGAGGACGGCCTCTACTCCCGTTTCCCCAAACCCGACTACGCCCTGGCCTTGCACTGCATGCCCGACGCCGCGGTCGGCGACGTCCATTACAGGGCCGGGCCGATGCTCGCCAGCTCCACCTCGCTCGACGTCACCATTCGCGGCCGCGGCGGCCACGGCTCCAGGCCCGAGGGCGCCGTCGACCCGATCGTCCTGGCGGCGCTCGCGGTCATGGATTACCAGACGATCGTCAGCCGCGAGATCTCCCCCCTGGACCCGGCCGTCGTCACCGTCGGATCGATCCATGGCGGTCTGAAACACAACGTCATTCCCGACGAGGTGAAGCTGCAATTGACCCTCCGCGCGTACAAGGAATCCGTCCGCAAGGCGCTCGTCGAGGGCGTCGCGCGGCGGACCAAGGCGCTCGCCGCGGCCCACGACGCCCCCGAGCCGACCGTCACGATGGTCGAACACACCCCCGAGACCTCCAACGACCCCGACCTGGTGGCGCGCGTGCTGCCGGCGCTCCAGGACGCCCTGGGCGCCGACCACGTCGTCGAGGCCGAGCCGGTGATGGGCTCGGAGGACTTCGCCTTCTACGCGAGGGACGGCGTGCCCATCATGATGTTCTGGCTGGGAACCATCCCCCCGGAGAAGCTCCAGAAGGCCAGGACCGAAGGGACCCCCCTGCCGGGGCTGCACTCCAGCAAGTACCAACCCGAGCCCGAGGGGAGCGTCGCCACCGGCCTCAAGGCGATGACCGCCGCCGTCGTCCGAATCCTGCCGCCGAAGTGACCATCGACGACGCCCTTCTCCCCTTGAGGGAGAAGGTGGCCCGAAGGGCCGGATGAGGGGTGGGCGAGACGAAACGCCATCGACGTCCAGGGCTTGCCGGACGGGCCTCCGAGAATGTCAACGGCGTCATGGCTTGTCATCCCCCTCATCCGGCCGCTTGGAACGCTGCCGAAACAACTTGTCGAATCCATGGGCGGAAGAGGGGGAACCACGGAGTCACGGAGAGCACGGAGAGTGAAGACGAGGAGCAGTTCGTCCGTCATCAACCTTTTAATTCACAATTTCTCAATTCTCCAATTCTCGATTTCCTCTCTGTGTCCTCCGTGACTCCGTGGTTAAATTCCGGGAAGTTATTTCGGCGACGTTCCTCGCGGTCTGTCTTCCCCCGCGAGGGGGGAAGACGCCTTCTCACCGTCGCTCCGGTGAATCCCTAAAGGTCAACCATGATCGATTCGCCCCCTTACCTCCTGCTCGACCCCGACGCGATCCCCAGTCCGTCGCTTCTGGTCTTCCGCGACCTGGTCGCGACGAACCTGGACGCGATGATCCGGCTCGCCGGCGGGGTCGATCGGCTCCGACCGCACGCCAAGACCCACAAGTCGGCCGCGGTCGTCCGCATGGGGCTGGATCGCGGGATCGACAAATACAAATGCGCCACCGTCGCCGAGGCCGAGACGCTGGCGACCGCCGGCGCGGTCGACGTCCTGCTCGCCTATCCCCTGGTCGGGCCGAACCCGAAGCGGTTCGTCGCGCTCTCGGCCGCCTTCCCGGCCGTGACCTTCCGCGCCCTGGTCGACGATCCCGAGCACGTCCGGGCCCTCGCCGACGCCGCGGCCGCGGCCCGCCTCGACCGACCGATCCCGACCCTGCTCGACCTGGACGTCGGCATGGGCCGCACCGGGATCGCGCCGAGCGACGCCGCGGTCGCGCTTTACCGCGAGATCGACCGCCGGCCGGAACTCACGGCCGACGGCCTGCACGCCTACGACGGCCATCTGGGCATTCCCGACCCGGCCGAGCGGACGACCGCCGCGAAGGCCGTGGAGGAACAAGTCCTGCGCTTCCGCGACCGTCTCGTCGCCAACGGCCTTCCGATCCCTCGGCTGGTGATGGGAGGGACGCCGACCTTCCCGATCCACGGTCGGTTCGACGCGCCCGGCGTCGAATGCTCGCCGGGGACGGTCGTTTATCATGATTACAACTACAGCACGCGCTTCCCCGACCTACCCTTCACGCCGGCGGCGCTCTTGCTGACGCGGGTGGTCAGCCGCCCCCGCGCCGGGAGGCTCTGCCTGGACCTGGGCCACAAGGCCGTATCCGCCGACACGCCCCCGCCCGGCCTTCGCGCGTGGCTCCCCGCGCTTCCCGACGCCAGAGTGGCCGGCCACAGCGAGGAGCACCTGTTCCTGGACGTCGCCGACGCCGACCGCCACCCGATCGGCGAGCCGCTGCTGGCGGTCCCCGCCCACGTCTGCCCCACCGTCGCCCTGCACCGGTTCGCGTTCGTCATCGCCGACGGCCGCGTCGTCGACGAATGGGAGACCAGCGCCCGCGACCGCCGGTTGACGTTTTAATCCCACGCGGCTTCAGGATTTCGGGACGGGGAGGACGGTCAGCCAGGGACGTTCGGTGTCGGCGTCCAGGCCCGCGAGCTTGGCGCGCGCGGGGCGGTCGCGGCCGTCGCCGTCCTTGACGCGGCCGACGACGCGGAACGGGCCGGCGGGGGCGTCGGCCGCGGCCTTGATTTCAAGGTTCACGGTCTTCGCCGAGTCGTCGCCCGGCTTCGAGACGACCGCCGCCGCCTCGACGCCTTCGGGAAGGTCCAGGGCGCGAACCTCGATCTCCCCCGCGAAGCCGTCGCGACGTTCGACGGCCACGGCGATCTTCGACTCCTTGCCCGGGGTCGCCTCGAACACGTCGGCGGCCAGGGTCAGCGCGAAGTCGGGCGTCGGTCGGACCACGCTCAGGAGATACGCGAAGCGCGGGCCGCCCCTGCCGTGCAAGTCGCGGACGACCACGCGGTACTCGCCGTCGGCCTTGGCGTCGAACTTCAACGTCGGGTCCGCGGCGGCCCCGGCGTCGTCCTGCTCGGCGAGCGCCTTCCCGTCGGCGTCCAGGACCACCAGCACCGCGTCCAGCGGCAGGCCGAAGCCGCGCGACTCCAGGCGGAAGATCCGCGCGTCGTCCTTCTTGAGCGCGATCCGGTAGACGTCGCGGTCGCCCGGCGGGTCGATCCGGCCGGAGACGGTCGCCAGGTCGGCGAGCGCCTGGGGCTGGTCGACGCCGTTGGGTTCGGCCTCGACGAGCGTCGGGCCCGCGACGCGGCGGACCTCGACCGTCCCGGCGAGCGCCGGGCCGGCGAGGACGACGCGGCCGGGTTCGTCGCCGGCGGGGACGGCCAGCTTCGAATCGGGCCCGGAGTCCGGGACGTTGGGGCCGACGGCGGCGACCTCCGACGCGCCCCCGGCCGCCACGGCCAGTGGGAAGGCGCGGTCGACGAAGCCGCCCGCGGTCAGCGTGAGTCGGTAGATGTAGGCGTCGCCGCCGGCGAACGCGATGCTGCTGTCGGGCGTGGCGGGGAAGGCGAAGACGCGGACGACGTAAGACCCGTCCGCGGGCGCCTCGAAGACGATCCGGGGGTCGAGCCGGCCGCCGTCGTCGTCGTTCTGGGCCAGAACGAAGCCGTCGGGGGAGACGATCTGGAGCACGCCGTCCATCGGCGAGCCCAGCGGCCGGTTGGCCTGGACGTCGGCCGTCAGCACCGCGCCCGCCTTCAGCTCGACCGCGAAGCCGTCGACGTCCCCGCGCTTTTGCAGCCGGCCGTTGACGACGGCGCTGGTCCCTTCGATCTTTTGCGGTTCGCGGGGGTCGTCGTTGGGTTCGCGCTCGGTCGTCTCCGGCAGCGCGCCCACGACGAACGGGCGAAGGCTCGCGGCGCCGTCCTGGTCGTAAAGTCGGATCCAATGCACGCCGGGGCGGGCGTCCTCGGCGACCGTGATCGTCAACGTCCCCTTCTTCTCCGCCGCCGCGACCGTCAAGCCGTCGCCATCGACCCAGGACTTCGCCGGCCAGTGGTCGAAGGAGCCGGCCGCCTCGACGGTCGCGGTCGTCCCGCGTTGGGCGCCGGGAGGGAACAGCGCGGAGACGGTCGGCGGCTTGGCCGCGGACGGTCGGGCCGCGACGAGCGGAAGCGCGAGGGCCGCGAGCGCCGCGGCGAGCCGGGATCGCCGCATCACATCAATTCTCGGATCGGGTTGGGGTCGGAGACCAGGAAGGTGAGGCGGCCGGAGGGGGCGACCAGGGCGGTGGCCGGGTCGATGCCGAGCTTGGAGTAGACCGTGGAGACGAAATTCTCCGGCCCCAGCACCCGCTCCGAAGCGGCGTAGCCGTACACGTCGGTGGCGCCGACGACCTGGCCGCGGGGGGCGCCGCCGCCGGCCATCAGGATCGACATGGCGTTGGCCCAGTGGTCGCGGCCGGCGTCCTTGTTGATCTTCGGCGTGCGGCCGAACTCGCCGAGCACCACGACCAACGTCGATTCCAGAAGCCCGCGCTGGTCGAGATCCTGAATCAACGCGGCGACGCTGGCGTCGAAGCGGGGCATCCGGTTCTTGAAGCCGTCAAAGATGCCGACGTGATGGTCCCAGCCCCCCTCGTTGAGGGTGATGAACGGCACGCCGGCCTCGACCAGCCGGCGGGCGAGCAGGCAGCGCTGGCCGAAGGCGTTGCGGCCGTAGGCGTCGCGGACGCGGGGGTCTTCCCGGGAGACGTCGAAGGCGCGCTGGGCCTCGGGGGAGTCCATCAGCTCGTAGCCCTGGCGGTAGTATTCGTCGAGGGCCGAGGCGGGGTCGCCGGCGGTCTTGTCGGCGAACCGCTTGAAGTGGTCCAGCCGGGCGCGGAGGGCGCGGCGGTCGTCGACGCGCTCGATCTCCAGGCCCCCCGGCGGGGCGACGTCGCGGACGCGGAAGCCGTCGGAGTTGGGATCGCCGCCGACGACGAACGGCGCGTACTTGGCGCCCAGGAAGTTGGGCCCGCCGGAGCGGGTCATGCTGGGCATCGAGAAGTATCCCGGCAGGCCGTCGGGGGCGGGGCGCTCGTGAGCGGCGACCGAGCCCATGCTGGGGTGGAAGCTCACGAACGCGCCGCAGCCCACCGGGATCCGCGGCGGCGCGCCGGTGATCATGTAATGATTGCCCGCCCCGTGGTTCCCCTGATTGTGGCGGACGGAGCGGATGATCGACAGCTTGTCGGCGATCGCCGCCAGGTTCTTCATCTGCTCGGAGAAGCGGACGCCGGGGATGGCGGTCTCGATCGCCTGGAACTCGCCGCGGACCTCGGCGGGGGCCTCGGGCTTGGGGTCGAAGGTCTCGTAATGGCTGGGGCCGCCGTCCATCCAGATCAGGATGCAGTTGGTCGGCCGCGCGCCGCCGAACCTCCCCTTGGCGGGGGAGGCGGCCATGCCGCGGAGGCGCAGGGCGTCGACCAGCCCGCCCCCCATCAGGGCGCCCAGGCCGAGCTTGAGGCAGTCGCGGCGGGTCGTGGACGACTGGCAATTTCGTGGTGGGACCATCGGTTCGCTCTCGCCGGAGGGTGGTGGGGGGAGAGGCGTCGCGCGGGGGTGGGGCGGGCGACTCAATCCTTGAACACGAACTCGGGTGAATTCAAAAGCGCCCAAAGGACGTCCTCGACGGCGGCGCGGCGGGACTTGCCGGGCTGCCGGAAGACGGCCTCGGCGATCTCGGCCTCCTCGGCGGCGGGGCGGCGGGAGTAGGCCGTTAGGAAGAGTTCCTCGACGATCGCGGCGGGGGTCGCGTCGCCCGCGGCCAGCGCCGCGACCCGGCCCTCGTCGGACGACAGCTTGCGGTTGACCTCCGGCGCGTTCATCAGGTGAAGCGCCTGCACGACGGCCGTGTCGTCGACGCGCTCGCAGGGCGGATCCTGGTTGGGGTCCGGCCGACCGAACGTGTCCAGAAACAGCGACGGCGTGCGGTTGGTCCAGGTCGCCACCGCGCGCGTCCCCGGCGGCGCGGCGTCGAACGAGTCGGGGACGCCGGTCGCGTCGCCGACCGCGTCCGCCAACGTCTCGGCCCGCAACCGCTGGCGGTAGTGGCGGGAGAAGTTCCGCAAATCGGCGACGTTCCGCTCGTTGGGCTCGGAGGAAAGCGCGTAGACGTTCGACGCCGTGATGGTCCGGATCAGGTGCTTGACGTCGTAGTCGTGGTCGCGGAAGTCGTCCGCGAGCGCTTCCAGAAGCGGGCCGTTGCTCGGCGGGTTGGTGGCGCGGATGTCGTCGACCGGGTCGACGATCCCCACCCCCATCAGGTCGCCCCAGACCCGGTTGGCCATGACCTTGGCGAAATATCGGTTCTCGGGCGCGGTCATCCACCGCGCCAGGGCCTCGCGAGGATCGACGTCGGGGTCGTCCGAAACGGGGGCCTCGCCGAAGAGGGGTTTGGGCTCCAGGGGCGCGCCGGTCAACGGGTGCTTGAGCGCGCCGGACTTCGCCGTGAAGACGATTTCCTCGCTTCCGGAGATCGGCGGGGAGAGTCCGGTCCCCTTGCGGCCGACGTGGGTGAAGAACGCCGCGAACTCGTAGAACTGGTCCTGAGTCCACGACTCGAACGGGTGGTGGTGGCACTTGGCGCAGTCGAGCCGGATGCCGAGGAACAACTGACCGACCACCGGCGCGATCTCGATCGGCTCGCGGTGGTCGCGGAAGATGGTCGCGGGACCTTGCTCGAAGGAGCTCCCCTGGGCGGTGACGATCTCGCGGACGAACTCGTCGTAGGGGAGGTTCTTCCGGAACGCCTCGCGAATCCAGCCGTCGAGGTTGAAGACGGCCTTGATCCCCACCCGGTAGGGGTTGGGCCGGAGCAGGTCCATCCACTTGGTCGCCCAGTGGTCGGCGTATTCGGGACGGCGCAAGAGGGCGTCGACCAGCCGGGCGCGCTTGTCCGGGGACGAGTCGTCCAGGAACGCGCGGGCTTCCTCGGGGGTGGGCGGGCGGCCGATGACGTCCAGGTGGGCGCGTCGGAGGAACGTGGCGTCGCCGGCGGGGCCGGAGGGGGTCAGCCCCAGCTTCCTCCACTTCGCCAGGGCCAATTCGTCGATGAAGTTGGCGCGTGGGAAGGCGGCGTACTCGCTTTCGGGGACCGCTTCGGCCAGGGGGATGAAGACGTCGCAGTTGGTGAAGAGGCCCTCGTAGCGGGCGGAGATGGTCGCCTCGCCGGTGAGCTTGCCGGCCTTGACGCGGCCGTCGGCGTCGACCGCGACGAGCGTCGACTCCGTGGAGCCGAAGGTCGAAAGCGCCGTGACGTCCTCGGTGGAGCCGTCGGAGAACGTCGCCACGACCCGAAGCTCGAACGCCTCCTCGGGCTTGAGGGCGCGCTCGGCCGGCTCGACGCCCACCTTGACCAGCTTGGGGGCGTCGGCCGGATCGCGGGGGAGGCCGTCGACGATCCATTGCCGGACGGTCTTGTAGAACGCGCCGTCGGGGTCCAGCCTGCGGCCGCCGCCGTGGGGCACCGCCGCGCTGGCCTTTTGCAGCAGCAGGCTCTCGTCCGGCGCGGAGCGGAGGATTCGCCGGCCGCCGACGTCCCGCGTGATCGCGATATGATCGAACGTCGGGTCGAACCCCTGGAGCGACAGCGCGAAGCCGTTCTGGCCGCCCCCCTTGCCGTGGCAAGCCCCGGAATTGCAGCCGGCGCGGGTCAGGATCGGCTCGACCCGACGCTCGAAGGTGATCGGCGACTTCGGTTCGACGGCCCCCGCCGCCCCGACCATGCCGACCAGGCCGAGGACCGCGGCGACTCCGGGAATCATCAAGCGCATGGAATCTCCTCGACTCGCGTCCCGATCGTCGTGCTCCGCTCCGCCTAGTTCTATCCGATCGCGCCGGCGTCTTCAACAATTATTCGACCCCCGTCGGACTTCGGATCGGGGCGCTCGGGGAAAAATCGCGACCGCCGGCCGTTTTCCGCGTGTAACCCGCGCCTTGGCGTCGTCATGATTGGGGGGATCGCGAAACTCGCGCGCGGAGGGCCGCCCATGGCCGAGCGGTCGGAGGAAGGCGGAGGAGTCGGCGAACGGCTGGAGCGCCATCGCGCGCGGCTGCGCGCGACGGCCGGCGGCCTGGTGGGGCCGTCGTCGCGGGCGGAGATCGATCCGTCCGACCTGGTCCAGGAGACGTTCCTGCGCGCCAGCCGCGACTTCCCCCGGTTCCAGGGGGTTGACGACCGGGCGCTGCTCGCCTGGCTGCTCCGGATCCTGGCCAACCACATGAAGGACCAGGTCAAGCATCACGGTCGGCATTCGCGGGACCGCGACCGTCGCCGCTCGCTGGACGCGCTTATGGAGGGTCCGACGTCGGACGTCCGCCGCGCCCTGGCCGATCCGGGCCCCTCGCCCAGCGAGGGCGCCGCGCGGCGCGAGCGGGCCGTCTTGCTGGCCGACGCCGTCGAGCGGCTGCCGGCGGACCAGCGCGAGGTGTTTCGCCTGCGGACGCTCCACCATCTGCCGTTCGAGGACGTCGCCACGCGGATGGGGCGTTCCCAGGGCGCCGTCCGCATGCTCTGGACTCGCGCGCTGGAACGCCTCTCGACCGAACTGAGGGGCAAGACGTGACCCTGGAGCGCCGAACCGAGTCGCCCCTCCCCTTCACCGACGACGAATCGGAACTGGCGCGGGCGCTGGACGCCTACTTGACGTCCCTGGAGACCGGCAGGCCGCTCGACCCGGCGCTTTTGGCGGCGCTGCATCCCGACGTCGCCGATCGGCTCCTGGCCTGCGTCGCGGTGCTGGACGTCGCCGGCGGCCCTCGCGGCGATGACGACGACGACGAGCCCGCCGGGGCGCGGCTGGGGGACTTCGCCCTGGTCCGGCCGATCGGCCGCGGCGGCATGGGGGTCGTCTTCGAGGCCCGTCAGATCAGCCTGCAAAGGCGGGTGGCGGTGAAGGTCCTGCCGCTGGCCGCGTCGCTCGATCCGGTCCTCCTGGGCCGGTTCCAGATCGAGGCCCGCGCCGCGGCCGGGCTCCACCACACCAACATCGTCCCGGTCTTCTCCGTCGGCCGGGAGCGCGGCGTCCATTATTACGCGATGCAGTACATCGAGGGCCGCTCGCTCGCCGAGGAGATCCAGGAGGCGCGCGGCGACGCCCCCGCGACGTCGACCATCGGCGACGACCGCCTCGACGACTTGCCCGCCACCGAGCCCGACGGCGAACCCGACGGCTCGATGCGTCGATCCGACCCATCACCGCCGCGTCGTCGCGCGGACCCCGCCGATTACCGCCGGGTCGCCGAACTGGGCGTGCAGGCCGCCGACGCCCTGGACCACGCCCACCGCGCGGGGATCGTCCACCGCGACGTCAAGCCCTCCAACCTGATGGTCGACGCGAACGGGACGCTCTGGATCGCCGATTTCGGCCTGGCCCGCCTGGAGGCCGACGTCGGGCTGACGCTCGTCGGCGAACTCCTGGGGACCTTGCGCTACATGAGCCCGGAGCAATCCTCCGGCGACCCCGACTCGGTCGACGCCCGAACCGACATCTACTCCCTGGGGGCGACCCTCTACGAGCTTCTGACCCTCCATTCCCCCCGCGAGGCCCGCGGCCGCGACGCCCTGCTCGCCGAGATCGCCGCCGCCGACCCCCGCCCCCCGCGGGCGATCGACCGCCGCGTCCCCCGCGACCTGGAGACGATCGTCCTGAAGGCGATGGGACGGGAGCCGGCGATCCGCTATCAGACCGCCGGCGCGATGGCCGACGACCTCCGCCGGTTCCTCGACGGCCGCCCGATCCTCGCCCGCCGCCCCTCCCCGCTGGCGCGAGCGTTGAAGTGGGCGCGCCGCCGCAAGGCCCTGGCCGCCTCCGCCGTCCTGACGGCGCTTCTGGCCGCCGCCGTCCTGACGGCCCTCGCCCTGGCCGCCCACAACCGCGAGTTGGCCCGCGGCCGACATCGGGCCGACTACGTCCGCGACGTCTCCCTTGCCGCCCACCACGTCCGCGACGGCGACATCGACGAGGCCGCCCGCCTCCTCGCCCGCCACGTCCCCGAGGAGGGCGAGGAGGACCAGCGCGGCTTCGCCTGGCGTTACCTCAAGCGCCTCGCCGACGCGCGGCCCACGCGCCTCAAAGGCCACGTCGGCGACGTCTACCACGTCGAATACTCCCCCGACGGCCGCGCCCTCGCCACCGCCGGCCAGGACGGTACGATCCGACTCTGGAGCGCCGACGACGGCCGATCCCTCCGCGTCTTCCGCGGCCACGAGAAGGACGTCGACTGGGTCGCGTTCTCCCCCGACGGCCGCGCGCTGGCCAGCTGCGGCGACGACGGCACGATCCGCCTCTGGGACGCCGCGGACGACTCGAAGCCCTCGCGGATCCTGGAGCGGGCCGACGCGGAGGTCGTGGCGGTCGTCTTCTCCCCCGACGGCCGCGCCCTCTTCTCCGGCGACCACCACGGCCGCCTGGTCCGCTGGGACCTCGCCACCGGCCGCGGCGACCTCCCCCCCGAACGCCTCGGCTCCCGCGTGCAGGCGCTGGCCGTCTCCCCCGACGGCCGAACCCTGATCGTCGCCCGCGAGGACCGATCCGGGTTCCGCTGGCTCGACTCGGCGACGCTCCGCCCCGTCGCGGTCGACGTCGACGCCGACCGACCCGCCGCCGCGGCCGTCGATCCCGCCGGCCGGTTCGCCGTCGCCGCCGTTCGCGACGGCCTCATCCGGATCGGCGACCTCGGCGCGGGCGGGCCGAATTTCCACGCGCTCCCGGCAACCTTCGGCTTCCCCGTCGAGGGTCTGGCGGTCTCCCGCGACGGCCGCCGGGTCGCGGCCGTCGCCAAGGACGGCCGGGCCTTCACGATCGCCCCGCAAGCCGGCGCCGCGGTCGATCGCCTGCCGATCGGCCCCGGCAGGCGGTGGGGGGTCGCCTTCGCGCCCGACGGTCGCCGGGTGGCGGTCTGCGGCGAAGGCGGCGCTGTGGAGCTATGGGACGTCGCGGACGAGCCGAGCCGTCGCGAATACGCCGCCGACGTCCCCCTCGACGCCGTCGTCGCGGCGTGGTCGGATCGATCGTTGACGACGGCCCGCCTCGACGGCCTCGGCGTCCGTTTCATCCGCTGGACCTTCGCCGACGGCGCGTCGCGGACGGTTCGATCGGTCGCGACGGCCGAGCCGTTCCTCGCCGCCGTCGCCCCCGACCAAACGACGGCCGCCTTCTGGAGCGATCGAAGTTCGCCCCGGATCCGGATCGTCGCCCTCGACGGCCGCCCCGACCCCTCCGCGCCGGGGCTGGCCGTCGCGGTCGACGCGGCCCTGCCGGACGCCTCCTGGCAACTCGTCTTCTCGCCGGACGGATCGCGGTTGGCCGCCTCCTATCCGGCGGCCGCCGGGAGCGTGACCGACGTCTGGCGGGTGGGCGACCTCGCCCCCCTGGCGCCGCCGCTGACCGTCTGGGCGCCGACCCGGCTGGCGTTCCGTCGCGACGCCCGTCTTCTGGCGATCCCCCGAAGGCAAGGGCTGGCCGTCTGGGACGTGGCGGCGGACTCCCTCGTCCAGTCCCCCTCCCAAATCCCGCTGAGACCGTCGGCGTTCGCCTTCTCCCCCGACGGCGCCCTGGCGGCGGTGGGCCACGAAGCCGACCCCGTCATTGTCCGGGACTTGCGAAATCCCTCGGCCCAGCCCCTGGTCCTCGCCGTCTCCGACGTCCGGGCCCTGGCCTTCTCTCCCGACGGCCGCCTCCTCGCCGCCACCGTCCCCGCCGGACCCACCATCCTCTTCGACCTCGCCACCGCCCGCCCCCTGCTGACGCTCGACGGCCCCCCCTCCCCCGGCTCCGACCTCCATTTCTCCCCCGACGGCCGCCGCCTCTCCCGCCTCGCCCACGGCGACGGCCCCACCCGCGTCGTGATCTGGACCGCATCCCCTCCCGACCGAACCGCGGCCGACGATCCTTCGTGATCGATCGTCGCTACTTTTGAAGTAGCGAACGTAACGTCCTTCTCCCCTTGAGGGAGAAGGTGGCCCGAAGGGCCGGATGAGGGGTGGTCGCGCGAGGTGACCGTTGCAACCTGGCGACGACCGTGATGATGCTCGCCGCCATGACCGCCGTCGCCGGAACCGTCGATGAGAAAATCAAGAAAGGCGAGGCCGACGGCACCATCGAAATCACCACCAAGGGGAACACTCACGACGCCTGCGACAAGGGCTGCGACGTCACCTTCACGTCGACCACCGACGGCGACGTCGTCGTGAAGCCCGGCGAGACCAAGTACTTCGAGATCAACAAGACGGACGACTTCACCCGCGACGGCGGCTTCCAATGGAAGTGCTGCGGCTCTTCCGAACGGTCCCGCATCAAGGGGGCGACCTACATCAAGGTGGTCCGCAAGGAAGATACCGGCGCGTTCGAGGAATTCTGGGTGGAGATCAAGCTCAAATAGTGAACTTCCGAACACAATAAAGGCGGAGGGGATCGCCATCGTCGTCCACCGCGCGCCGATCGCGGTACGGCGGGAATCGACCGAAATTTCCAAAAACCTGAAACCGCGACGTCAAGGCCCGCGATCATCCCTCATGGGAAGACGCGGGCTCTTTGACGTTCCGGTGGATGCGAGGCAAGGCGAACCGCCGCGACGGCCGGATCGCCGAGATGGGCCCGAGGAGATCGTCGGGGCCCAGAAAAAGCGCCCGGGGACGGTCGAGTCGTCGGAAAAGCGCCGACCGTCACGGATTCAGGGGAAACGTAAACGCTCTTCCCCCCTCGCGGGGGAAGACAGACGCCGAAGGCGTCAGATGAGGG